>CAXTCN010000006.1:0-105942 GCA_964242575.1 uncultured Acetobacteraceae bacterium
GACACCGTCGCCGACCCAATGGCCCAACACTCCACTCCGACAGACTGCTAGAGGCAGGAAAAGCCATGCTTGAAGCTCTGGCTTACAACGCACTTGGAACAAACAGCGTGACGCGACACCGTATATCGGGACTACCGGCCGGTGTGCGGACGGTCCAATCGGGAGGGAGCGTGGTTCCCCGTGATGCCGGCTATGCAGCCCCGCCCTCGATACGCGCCAAGGCCCGCCGCACGTCCGTTGCGGTCCACGCGGTCCCGCCACGCGGCTTCTGGACACCCCGGGCCGTTAAGCCCGCCGCTAGGTCACGAAGGCTCCCAGCGTTCCCCAGGGACGCCCGCACGGCTTCAATGGCCCCAGCGATGCCGTGGGCGGCGTGGTCGGCCTTCTGCTTCCGTGCGGCGGTCGCAAGGGCACTATCGGGAGCGGTTGCGGGCCGGTAGCCACGATCCCCGCCCAGCTTGACCCCACGGGCCTTAGCGGCTGCCAAGGCTCCCCGTGTGCGTTCGGAGATCATGCGCCGCTCTTTCTCGGCAAGCGCCGCGTAGATGTGCAGCATGAAGGGGTCGGCATTGGCCCCGATGTCGCAAACCACGAACGGCACGCGCTGGGCCATAAGCGTGGATATGAAAGCCACGTCACGGGAAAGGCGGTCCAGCTTGGCGACCACGACAGGGCAGCCCATGCGCTTGGCCCGTGCGAGGGACGCGGCCAACTGCGGGCGGCGGTCCAGTGCATCGGCACCCTTGGCGGTCTCAACCTCGACGTATTCAGCCGCGATGGTGAACCCTTCCGCGACACAGAACCGGGCTACTGTCTCGCGCTGCGCTTCAAGACCCAACCCACTGCGGCCTTGCTTGTCAGTGCTGACGCGAAGGTATGAGACGAAGGAGCGACCGGCTGTGGCGTTCATGGTTGGCGTCATTCCGTTGGGCATGACGGGACAATGCACATCATCTCGCCTGTGTGTCAATACCCATCATCGTCGCAACCCATCAGTTATGACACGGCGCCCCCGCCGCCCGCGTTCGAACGGCGCATCATCGGCGCGGTCAACTTCGATTTCGACAGCTACCGCATCCGGCCGGACAGCTACGTGCTGCTGGACAACATCGCCGTCGCGCTGAATGACCCGGCGCTGTCCGGCCTCCGCTTCGAGGTGAACGGCCACACCGACGTCACCGGGCGGCTCGGCTACAACATCAGCCTGTCCGGGCTGCGCGCCAACGCCGCGCTGGACTACCTTGCGGCGCGTGGCGTCCCGCGGGAGCGGATGCGCGCCCAGGGCTTTGGCCCGTTGCAGCCGTTTGACAGCTACAACCTGCGCAGCCCGGCCAACCGCCGGGTCGAGGTCGTGGCGCTGCGGTAAGGGCCTGCTGCGCTTTATCGGCGCGGAGAACCGGGGCGCTCGCGGTTCGTGATGGCGCTGGACATGGACAGTTCGCGGCCAGGGCGATAGCTGTTAATCATTCTGCAATACCCGTCATGTAACCTCGGTCTATAGCAAACCCATTTACCCCTCCGGAAAACCCGATGCACCGTACCGACGAGGTGCCTGGCTGGCCTGACCTCTCGGTGTTGCAACGTTTTGCGCGGTTGGCGGCGGTCATGGCGGACGCACCTGCGGCGGCCCTCAACCTTGAGGGCGCACACGGGGCGGCGCGCGTCGAGTTTGGCATGGAACACCCCGGACCAGCGCCCTTACGGCGTTGGGCCACAATCGTGCTGCACGGCCCGGACCGGGAGCGGCTTGGCTCGCTCGACGTCCTGCGCTCCGCCGCGCACGCCGAGCCTACGCCGAACCAGCTCGCTGCATTGCGGGACCTGGCTGCGGTGATCGTCTGCGGCGTGGCATTGGAACGCCGAACCATTGGCCTGGTGCAAGCCGCGAGCCGGGCAGGGCGCGCGGACCGGATGCTTCGCCTGGTGACCGACGCCGTGTCCTGCGCCGACGCGTTGACCAACGTGTTGCAGGAGTTGTGCCTGCACCATGGCGCCATCGTCGGTCGGATTTGGCGGCTGGACCCATCCGACGGGGCCATGTACGAGGTCAGCCGGTTCAACGACGACGCGCTGGATGCCGGCTCCTACTACCGTCGGTCGAGGACCGTGCCGATCACCTCCACCAACACTTTTACCGCGGAGGCTATTGGCAGCAACCAGCCGCGCGCCGTGACGTACTCTAGGATTGCGGACCCGGAGCGTTACGCGCTGCTTTCTTACGCGGTCGCGGCCGGGCTGATATGCCAGGTCAGCTATCCCGTCTGGGTTCAGGAGGAGCGGTTCGGCATCGCCCTCGCGTTCAACACGGAGCGGACGGACCTTATGGAGATCGTCGCGGATATCGCGGCGCTTGCCAACACCATCCGCCCTGCATTGTTCCGCAAGGTGACCGAGGAGCGCATCCGCTACATCGCGCACCATGACAGCATCACCCAGCTTGCCAACCGCCTCGTGTTCCAGGAGCGCATGAGCGAGGCGGTGACGGCTGCCGCGCGAGGGGAGCACGGCCTGGCGTTGCTTTACCTCGACCTCGACGGGTTCAAGCATGTCAACGACATGCGCGGGCACGAGGTCGGCGACAAGCTGCTGGCGTCGGTCGCCGCGCGGCTGCGTGAGAACGTGCGGGAAGGGGACACGGTCGCGCGCATCGGCGGGGACGAGTTCGCCGTGGTGCAGCCGCTCGGCGGCCAGCCCGACGCTGCCACGAAGCTCGCGAAGCGCCTGCTGGACCAGATTGGCCAGCCGTACGAGATTGACGGCCAGCGTTCAATGATCGGCGTATCGATCGGCATCGCCATCTACCCGGCTAGTGGCGACAATCCGGACCAGTTGCTGCGCAATGCGGACACCGCGCTGTACCGTGCGAAGGAGGCCGGGCGGCACACGTTCCGCCTGTTCGAGCCGGCCATGGACGTGCGGCAGCAGGAACGCCGCCTGATCGAGCGGGATTTGGCGGACGCCATCACGCAACATCGCCTCGCTTTGGCCTACCAGCCGATCTGCGACGCCACGACGCTGGAGGTGCTCGGCTATGAGGCACTGCTCCGCTGGGACCATCCGACCCGTGGGCCGATGCAGCCGGACCACTTCGTGCCGTTGGCCGAAGAAAGCGGCCTGATCCTGCCGCTGGGCCAGTGGGCGCTGGAAGCTGCCTGCACTGAGGCCGCAACCTGGGACCAGCCGCTCCGGCTGTCGGTCAACCTCTCGCCGATGCAGTTCCGGCAAACGGACTTGCCGGAGCTGGTAGCGGATGTCCTGGCCCGCACCGGGTTCCCGGCGGCACGGCTCAACCTTGAAGTCACCGAGGGCCTGTTGCTGGACAACACGGACCTCGTGGTGCGGACCATGCAGGCGCTGAAGCAGCAGGGCATCGGCCTGACGCTGGATGATTTCGGCACCGCCTACGCCAGCATGAGCTATTTGCGCCGTTTCCCGTTCGACCGCATCAAGATCGACAAAAGCTTTGTGCAGGCGATGTGCGAGGACGACAGCACCTTGGCCATCATACAGGCCATCCTGTCGCTGAGCGTGCGCCTGCGGTTGTCCGTCGTGGCGGAGGGCGTGGAGAGCGACGCGCAGCTCGACATGCTGCGCCGCCTCGGATGCCACCTTGTGCAGGGCTTCCACACTGGCAGCCCGGCAACCGGAGCGGAGGTGCGGCAGCGCCTTTGCCAACGCGGGCCAGTGGCGCATCAGGCGGTCGAGGCCGCAAGCCCTGTGGGTCCGTAGATGTGCTTCGCAAGGCCGCATGACAGGCTCTTGCGTGCGCCAGGCCGGGCGGCAATGGTGGCATATCGATTGCTTTGAACATGATGACCGCATGAGGACACCGACCGGCGCATGAGCATCCAGGCCGCCCTATTGCACCGCACCAGCTACCGTTACGACCGGGCGGTCAAGCTCGGCCCGCAAACCATCCGCCTGCGCCCTGCGCCACATGCGCGCACGCCCATCCTGTCCTACTCGCTAACCGTCAGGCCCGAGCCGCATTTCATCAACTGGCAGCAGGACCCGCAGGGCAACTACCTCGCCCGGGTCGTGTTCCCTGAGCGCGTGACGCACTTCGATGTGACGGTTGACCTCGTGGCGGACATGGCGACGATCAACCCGTTCCAATTCTTCTTGGAGCCGGACGCCGAGGAGTGGCCGTTCGCCTATGACCCCGTGCTGGAAGGCGAGCTGGCGCCATACCGCCGGCTCGATCCAATAGGACCGTTGCTGCAAGCGTTGCTGGACCAGGTGCCGCGCGACAAACGGCGCACCATCGACATGCTGGTGGACCTGAACCGCCGGGTGCAGCAACGGGTGGGCTACATCGTCCGCCTGGAGCCGGGTGTTTGGGAGCCGGACCATACCTTGCAACAGGCGCAAGGCTCATGCCGGGACAGCGCCTGGCTGCTGGTGCACGCGCTGCGCCACCTCGGCTATGCCGCGCGGTTCGTCTCGGGCTACTTGATCCAGCTCGCGCCGGACGTGAAGCCGCTGACCGGTCCGGTTGGCCCCGCGTCGGACTTCACGGACCTGCACGCCTGGGCCGAGGCCTACTTGCCCGGCGCAGGGTGGATCGGGCTTGACGCCACTTCCGGCCTCATGGCGGGCGAGGGCCATATCCCGCTGGCCGCAAGCCCGGACCCGATGTCGGCGGCGCCCATTTCCGGCCTAATGGAGCCGGCCGAGACGCAGTTCGACGTCGAGATGAAGGCATCCCGCGTCAACGAGACGCCGCGGGTGACGAAGCCCTACTTGGACGCGCAATGGCAGGCGATCCTGGCCGCCGGCGCGGAGGTGGACCAGGCGCTTCAAGCTGGCGACCTGCGGCTGACGATGGGTGGGGAGCCTACCTTTGTGTCGGTCGATGACGCCGAGGGCAAGGAGTGGACCGTCGACGCGCTCGGTCCGACCAAGCGGCGCGAGGCCGGGCGGCTGATGCGCCGGCTGTTGCCGCTGTGGGCGCCCGGCGCAGCGCTCCAGTATGGCGCCGGCAAGCACTATCCCGGCGAGCAATTGCCGCGGTGGGCGCTGAACGCCATGTGGCGCCTGGACGGCGAGCCTGTGTGGCAGGACGCGGCGTTGCTGGCCGACCCGGATACCGCAACGGGCGACGCCGACGCGGATATGGCGCACGCGTTCGCGCTGGCGCTGGCCTCAGCCTTGCGCCTCGACCCCGTGGCCGTGCTGCCAGCCTACGAGGACCAGCCGTACTTCCTGATGCGCGAGGCGCGGATGCCGGCGAATGTGGTAGCCGAGGCTGCACAGTCGCGCGATCCACTGGACCGCGCCCGCATCATGCGCGTGTTCAACCAGGGCCTAGACGCGCAAGTCGGCAGCGTGCTGCCGCTCAAGCGGACCGGACCTTCCGGCGCGCGGCGCTGGCAAACCGAGCGGTGGGAGCTGCGTGAGGGCAAGCTGTTCCTGGTGCCCGGCGACGCCTCGGCCGGGGTGCGCCTGCCGCTGAACAGCCTGCCCTGGGTCGATCCGGCCGAAATTGAGGAGGAGCCAGAGCCAGACCCATTCGACGCGCAAGCCCCGTTGCCGACCAGGGCGGCCATGCTGGCGACGCCGGCGGAGGCTGGGTTCGGCCGCGGCATCCGCACGGCATTGACCGTGCAGGCGCGCGAGGGCCTGCTGTATGTGTACCTGCCGCCGCTGACCGCCGCCGAGGACTGGCTTGCGCTGGTCGCGGCCATCGAGGCCGCCGCCGCCGCGTCAGGGCGGCCGGTGGTGCTCGAAGGCTATAAGCCGTCCGGCGACCGTCGTCTCAACAGCTTTTCCATCACCCCGGACCCGGGCGTGATCGAGGTCAACATCCACCCCGCAACCACTTGGGACGAGATCGTGACCCGCAACGCGCAGCTTTATGATGAGGCGCGGCAGGTGGGGCTTACGGCCGAGAAGTTCATGCTGGATGGCCGCCATGTCGGCACCGGTGGCGGCAACCACGTAGTAATGGGCGCCATGACGCCGGAGGACAGCCCGTTCCTGCGCCGCCCGGACCTGCTGAAGTCGCTGCTCGGCTTCTGGCACAACCATCCGAGCCTGTCCTTTCTGTTCAGCGGCCTGTTCATCGGCCCGATGAGCCAGCACCCCCGCATCGACGAGGCCCGGCAGGACGCGCTGCGCGAGCTGGAGATCGCCTTCCGCGGCATCAAGCCGGGCGTCGAGACCGCGCCCTGGATGGTGGACCGCATGTTCCGCAACATCCTGACCGACATGACCGGCAACACCCATCGCACCGAGTTCTGCATCGACAAGCTGTTCTCGCCGGACAGCCCGTCCGGACGGCTCGGCCTGGTGGAGTTCCGCGCGTTCGAAATGCCGCCGCATCCGGAAATGGCGGCGGCTCAGGTCCTGTTGATGCGCGCCGCCGTCGCCGCGTTCTGGCGCACGCCGTATGAGCGCCGCCTGGTGCGCTGGGGCACCCGCATACACGACGAATTCATGCTGCCGCACTACGTCTGGCAGGACTTGCTGGACGCGCTGGAGGAGCTTTCGTCCTATGGCGCCAAGTTCGACCCGGCCTGGTTCGCGCCGCACCTGGAGTTCCGCTTCCCGGTCATCGGCAGCATCGCCGTGCACGGCGCCACGGTCGAGTTGCGGCATGCCCTGGAACCCTGGCATGCGCTGGGCGAAACAGCCGGCATCTCGGGCACGGTCCGCTACGTCGATAGCTCGGTGGAGCGGGTGCAGGCGCGGGTGACCCGGTGGGAAACCGAGCGGTTCGTGCTGGCCTGCAACGGCGTCGCCGTGCCGCTCAGCCCCACCGGGGTCGAGGGCGAGTACGTGGCCGGGGTACGGTTCAAGGCTTGGGACCCGTCCATGGCGCTGCATCCCACCATCGCTGCCCAGGCGCCGTTGGTGTTCGACGTGTACGACCGCTGGTCCGGCCGGTCCCTGGGCGGCATGACGCACCATGTCGCCCACCCCGGCGGGCATAGCTATGCGGCGTTCCCGGTCAACGCGAACGAGGCGGAGGCCCGGCGCCGCGCCCGGTTCTCGCCGACCGGCCACACGCCAGGCCCGATGCCGGAGCCGCAGGGCGCCGGCAGCTTCGAGCATCCGCGCACGCTGGACCTGCGCGCCTTCGCCTGAGCCTGGCACAGCACCGTGGACCTTCGCACGATCACGTTAGGCGGTAGCACGCCAGGGGTGGCGTACACGCTCCAGGTGCGGCGGTTCGGCGTGCCGGGCAGGCGGCCAAAGGTTTATGTCCAGGCCGGGCTGCACGCCGATGAGGTGCCGGGTATGCTGGCGGCGCAGCACTTTTGTGCGTTGCTGGCCGCTGAGGAGACGGCCGGGCGCGTTGCTGGCGAGGTGGTCTTGGTCACGGCCGCCAACCCGATTGGCCTGGCGCAGCGGGTGCTCGGCAGCGGGATCGGGCGGTTCGACCTGGCGGACGGCGTCAACTTCAACCGTGGCTATGCCAGCCTGGCCGATGCCGTGGCCGCCGAGGTGGGGCCGCGTCTCGGGGCAGACGCGGCGGCGAACGTCGCGCTGATCCGCGCTTCCCTACTTGCTGCCGCCGCAGCAATTCCCGCGCGCACGCCTGCGGAACACCTGAAACGGGCGCTGCTCAGCCTGGCGGTTGACGCGGACACGGTGCTGGACCTGCACTGCGAGAACGAGGGCGTGCTGCACCTTTATACCTTGACCCCGCTCGAACCGGCCTGCCGGCCCCTGGCCGCGTTGCTGGGCGCCGAGGCGGTGCTGCTCGCCACGGAGTCCGGGGACGAGCCGTTCGACGAAGCCTGCAGCCGCCCGTGGCTCGTATTGCAGGAGCGCTTCCCCACGCATCCCATCCCGCTCGCCTGCTGTGCCGTGACGGTCGAGTTGCGAGGGGAGGCGGACGTGCACCCCGAACTGGCAGCGCGCGACGCCGGGGCGTTGCTAGCATCGATGCGGGTGTCCGGCGTGGTGTCAGGCCCGGCGCCGCCCCTCCCGCCGGCACGCTGCGCGCCGACCTTGCTCGCGACTGTCGAGCTAGTGGTGGCGCCGGCGCCCGGCGTCCTGGTGTTCCATCGCGCGGTCGGCGCCGTCATTGCAGCGGGGTACTTGGTAGCCGAGATCATTGACCCGGTCAGCGGAGCGGTCAGCCCGCTGCGTGCGGCATCGGACGGCGTGCTGTTCGCGCGCGAGTCGGTGCGGCTGGTGCGCGCTGGCCGCAGCGTGGCCAAGATCGCCGGCACGCGGCACCGGCGCGCCGGGCGGTTGCTCGGGGCTTAATGCGACGCCAGGGCTAGTGGACTGAGTCGCCTAACGCTTGGGAACCAAGCGTTAGGTTCGGACCACTAGGAATAGCGACGCCGCCGGAATCACGGCTTACCCAGGCGACGCTCCCTGCGTGCTTACGTAAACCGCATACAACGACTGGCTGCCGGCCATGAACAGCCGGTTTCGCTTGGGGCCGCCGAAGCACAGGTTGCCAACCACCTCGGGAATGCGGATGCGCCCGACCAGCTTGCCCTCCGGGTTCCAGACCGTCACGCCGCTGTAGCCGACATTGCGCCCCGCGTTGCTGGAAAACCAGACGTGGCCCGTCACGTCGCACCGCACGCCGTCCGGGGCGCAGCGCACGCCGTCGACCATAAAGTCAGAGAACTGCCGCCCGCCGCTCAGCTTGTTGTCCGTGCCGACGTCGAACACGAACGCGTCGCCCTTGCCGCCGGGTCCCTGGTCGCCCGGACCCTTGCCGGTGCTGCACACATACAGCCGCTTGTAGTCCGGCGAGAACGCCAGCCCGTTCGGGTCCGGCACCTGGTCCTCGGTCACCACCAAGTCCAGGCGCCCGCTCGGGTCCCAGCGGTAACACTGGGTCGGCAGCTCCCGCCGGCCCGGCTCGAACCCGCTGGGCTGGCCGAGCCGCGGGTTGATGCGGCCGGACGCGTTGGACGGCCCGCCCGCCACGTCCGGCGCGCCCTCGTAGAGCTGCCCGCCATACGGCGGGTCGGTGAACCACACGCTGCCGTCCGGGTGCGGCACCGCGTCGTTGGGCGAGTTCAGCCGCTTGCCTTCGAAACGGTCCGCGAGCGTGGTGACGGACCCGTCAAGCTCGTAGCGCACCACGCGCCGGGTCAGGTGCTCGCAACTGATCTGCCGGCCCTGGAAGTCGAAGGTGTTGCCGTTGCTGTTGTTGGACGGGGCGCGGAACACGCTGACGTGGCCATCGTCCTCAAGCCAGCGCATCTGCCGGTTGTTGGGGATGTCGCTCCACAGCAAGTAACGGCCCTGCGCGCACCAGGCGGTGCCTTCAGCCCATAGTGCGCCGGTCCAGAGCCGCTGGATCGGGGCATTCACCTGCAACAGGCCGTCGAACGCCGGATCGACGGTGATCACGTCGGGGTCGTTGAAGTAGGTGGTGGGCGCCCCGTTCGGCCCGAAGTCCCGCGGTGGCTGGGTGATGGTGGTCGGCGGGGCCGCCGGCCGGGGTTGCGCCACCGCTGTGCCGGACGCGGCGACGGCGGCGATCGCGGTCACCAGCGTGCGGCGGTCAAGCCCAGCGCCGTTGGGGCCGGGGTTTTGGCGATCGGGGTCTTCCAGCATGCAGTCCTCCCATTTAGATACACCGGCCATGTCGCGTGCCGGCAGGGCAGCGTTCCGCTGCTCCTGGCCTACGATGCACCAGGGGGGCGTCGCGGCAAGACATTTCATTGATGCCGCATGACATGCACGCATGTTTGCAATGCGCTGTGTTTTACTCTTTGTTCACCTGATGAGCATTTCCTCCCCGTGCACAGGAGTCTGCGTGTTGGACGGCGTCACGAACCGGTGCACAGGATGCTTCCGCACCGGCGCCGAAATCGGACTCTGGCCCACGGCCACCGACCAGCAGCGCCGAGCCATTCTGGACATGCTGCCGGGCCGAGCGGCCGATTTCGCAGTAGGTCATAAGTCCGTGGCGTCACGCACCGCCTAAGTTCCTGGCGCACGCAGCTCTTGTTGCTCGACCGGCGCGGGAGCGGGCGCCGGTGCAACTTCCTGCAGGTAATCCCGCAGCGTGCGGCGCACCTGGAACTCGAACTCCACGTTCATGTCGTCCAGCATTTGGCGCGTCATCTCATACAATGCGCCGCGAAGGTTGCTCCGGCTGACACCCACGGTACGGCGGGACACCCGCGCTTCCGCGTAGCCCACCCGCGCGCCGTCCGCGTTCAGGATGTCCAGGTGCACTGCGGCGGCGCCGTCCAGCCGATCCGCCGCAGCTACCACAACGGCCTCATCAATTATGAACACTGCCCGGCCCACGGCGCCGCCGGCCACGAGACGGTCAGCGCCCATGCGCCGCAGCGCCTCGCCAAGCGGCGCCGGGGACTGCGCATCCAGCGGCCCCGGCGCAGGCGGGTCGCCGATGTCCACCAAACCTACATTCAGTTGGAGCCGCGTGAGGTAATCATACCGGATCGGCGCGAACGTTTGCGCTGGAGCGCCGCCGCCACACGCCGCCAGCAGCAAAGGCCCTAACAGAACCAGCCGGCGCGGCGCTGCCGTTATAAGTACGGTGCGCCTGCCGCCGGCGCTCACTCCTCCAC
This sequence comes from uncultured Acetobacteraceae bacterium, assembly GCA_964242575.1. Classification (GTDB taxonomy): domain Bacteria; phylum Pseudomonadota; class Alphaproteobacteria; order Acetobacterales; family Acetobacteraceae; genus JANPPS01. The sequence goes on from CAXTCN010000006.1 coordinate 10,524, forward strand.
CGCGCCACGCACCTCGTTGCGCCCGAACCGGAACTCGAAGTTGCAGAACTCGCACGTCATGACAATGTCGCCGCCGACCGCCATGTGGTCCAGGTCATCGGCCGAGAAGCCCTCAAGGATGCCGGACAGCCGAGCACGGGAGCAGCGGCAGCCGTAGGCTAAGGCGCGGTTGCGGTCGGCGGTCACGCCCTCGGTCCCGAACAGGCGATACAGCAGCCGGTCCGGCGGTAGCGCATCGTCCAAAAGCTCGCTCTCGCGCAGCGTTGCGGCCAGGGCCGTCGCGGTGCGCCAGGCGTCGGCCTCCTCGTCGGTGTCGAGGTCCACCCGGATGCCGCCTTCGCCGGACACTCGCTCCAGGATCAGCGCTCCGGCGCGCCAGCCGGCGTCCGTCTTGGCGCAGGCCAGGCGCACGCTGCACTGTAGCTGTTCGCTGGTCTCGAAGTAGTGCAGCGCCATGTCGGCCAAGGTATCGCCCTCAATGGCGACAATGCCCTGGTGACGCTCGGCGTCGGCGCCCTGGTCCACGCTGAATGCGAGGTAACCATGGCCCAGCAACGCCGCAGCCGACGGCGCCGAGTCTGCCGCCAGCAAGGTCGCCAGCCGGTCCGGCGCGGCACGGGCATAACCGCGCAACGCGCCGTCCTCCGTGCAGTCCGCCAGCAGCATCGGCACCGCGCCGTCGCCCTTGGCCTGTAGGCTGAACGAGCCGCGGAACTTCAGCGCGGTCGCCAGCGCCGCCGCCAGCGCGAGCGCCTGGCCGGACAACGCGGTCACGGCCGGGTGGTTCTCATGCCGGGTCAGCAGCGCGTCCGCCAACGGGCCGAGCCGCACCAGCCGCCCCCGTACTGGGCGGCCTGGCAAGTAGAACGGCGTCACGCCGCGTGGCACGACGATATCCGGCACGTCCGGCCGGTTCGGGTCGAGGAAGGCGGGGGTCGATGTCATGCCCCCTATGTAGGGCGGTGCCGGGCGGAGGTGAACCACTTGCGCGCGCGCGGCGCGGGCGTAGGGTCACGGCCGTGCAAGGGGTGTGGATGAGCCGGCGTTGGGGATTAATCGCGGCATTGTCCCTGGCGCGCATCGGCTTCGGCTTCCAATTTCAGACGCTGGCGAGCCTCGGCCCGGAGCTGGTTCGGGAGTTCGGGCTGGACTACGCGGCGCTCGGCACGCTGATCGGCTTGTATATGGCGCCGGGTATCCTGGTGGCGCTGCCGGGCGGCTTCCTGGGGCGGCGCTACGGGGAGCGCCTGGCGGTCGGCCTTGGGCTTGCACTGATGACGCTCGGCAGCCTCGCCAGCGTGTTCGCCACTGGTCCCAGCGGTCTTGGCGCGGGGCGGATGCTGGCGGGCTGCGGCGCAGTGACGCTCGTGGTGATGCAGGGCAAGATGGTCAGCGACCGGTTCGAAGGCCCGCACTTCGTCACCGTGATGAGCGTGCTGATCGGCGCGTTCCCGCTGGGCGTGGGGTTGACGAGCCTCGTGCTCGGCCCGGTGCTGCGCGGACCTGGCTGGCCCGCCATGTTCCTGATCGGCGCGGCAATCGCGGGCGTGTCGCTGCTGTTGTTCCTGCTGACCTGCCGCACAGCGCCGCAAACGGGCAGCCGTGGCGCCTGGGCGTTGCCGTCGCGCCGGGAGTGCCTGCTGGTCATGGTCGCCGGGCTGATCTGGACGGCGTACAACGCGTCGTACTACGGCTTCCTCTCGTATATGCCGTCGCTTTTGACGGTGCGGGAGCACGGTCCCGGCGTGATTGCCTGGGTGCTGACGGTCGCGACCTGGAGCAACCTGCCGGCCACCATTCTAGGCGGAGCGCTGGCGGGGCGGTTCGGCAACGGGCGGGTGTTCCTAGTGGGGACGCTGGCGTGCACCGTCGCGGTAGCCGGTCCGGCGTTGGCGGACTGGCCGCTGATGTGGAGCCTGCTGTTCGGCACCGCCGGCTCGTTGCAGGCCGGCGTCATCGTTGCGTTGGGCACGCTGTCGGCGCGGCCAGAGAACCGCGCGGTCGGCATGGGGCTGTTCTACACCGTCTATTACGCCGGCGGCACCGTACTGCCGGCGGTGTGCGGCTCGGCGGCGGATGCGGCAGGGACGCCGGCCGGCGCATTGCTGGCGGCGGCGGCCATCGGGGCATTGGCGCTTCCGCTGTATGCGCTGCACAGGCGCATGGCTATGGCACGACCGCCAGGAACAGGAACACCGCCAGGATAACAAGGTGCACCACGCCCTGCAGCACCGTGGTCCGCCCGGTGCCGAGCGTCAGCACGCTCACCAGCAACGTCAACGCCAGCAGCACCTCCTCCTTGGGGCCAAGCCCTAAAGTGAGGGGCGTGCCCAGAACGATGGACACCACCGCCACCGCCGGAATGGTCAGGCCGATGGTGGCGAGCGCCGAGCCGAGCGCCAGGTTGAGGCTGGTCTGCAGCCGGTTCGCCCGCGCCGCCCGCACCGCCGCCAAGCCTTCCGGCAACAGCACAAGCGCCGCGATCACCACGCCGATCACCGACTTAGGCGCGCCCACCGTCGCCAGTCCGGCCTCTATCGCCGGTGACAGCGTCTTCGCCAGACCTACCACCGCAACCAGGGTCAGCAGCAGCAACACGGCGCTCAACAGGGCGGACCGGGCGCTCGGCAGCGGCGCGTGCACGTCCTCGTCGCCGGAAGGCGGCAAAAAGAAGTCCCGGTGCCGCACCGTTTGCACAAACACGAACACGCCATACAGCACCAGGGACACCACGCCGGCGAACGCGAGCTGCGCCACGTTGAACACCGGACCCGGCACGCTGGTGGTGAAGTTCGGCAACACGAGGGTCAGCGTCGTGAGCGCCGCCAGCACTGCCAGCGACGCGCTCGCGCCCTCCACCTGGAACCCTTGCTGGTGATGCCGCATGCCCCCGGCCAGCAGGCACAGGCCCACGACGCCGTTGCAAACGATCATCACGGCCGCAAACACGGTGTCCCGCGCCAGTGCCGTCTTGTCCGTCCCGCCGCTCAGCATGACCGAGACCACCAGCGCCACCTCGATCACGGTCACCGCCAGCGCCAGCACCAGGGTGCCGAACGGCTCGCCGACGCGCGCCGCCACCACTTCCGCGTGGAACACGGCCGAGAACACCGCCGCAATCAACGCGACGGCGCAACCGGCGATCAACGGCGCGGACAAGCCTGCCGGCACGGAGCCGGCCAGCAGCGCCCAAGCCGCGAGCGGCGCGGCCCAGGCCCACCAGGGCATCCGGTCAGGCAGCGTCACGGTGGCCGGCTCCTGGAACTAGCTGTCCGCCGCGACCTCGGCCTCGACCGCTTCCAGCCGAACATCCAGCGCGCTCCCATCCACCCCGAGCGCCTGCAACCCGGCGTGCAGCGTGCGCCGGCACCGGTTGAACTCGGCGCCGAGCATATCGGACGGCGCACCCGGCGCCTTCGACCGCGCCAGGCAGTCCGCATAGGCGTCCCGGACCGCACGCAACTCGTTGCTTTGCGGCAGGTCCGCGAACGCCTCCTCGATCCGTTGGTCCACCCAGCCCGGCGTCGCCGCGATCTCCTCCGTCACCGCGCCGCTCCGAGCGACCACGCCAGCACGCCCTTTTGCGCGTGCAGCCGGTTTTCCGCGCCGTCGAACACCACCGATTGCGGCCCGTCGATCACCTCGGCCGCAACCTCCTCGCCCCGGTGCGCCGGCAGGCAGTGCATGAACAGCGCATCCGGCGCTGCCAGGGCCATCAGCGCCGGGGTCACGCTGTAGGCCGCCAGCAGGTTGTGCCGGTTCTGCGTCGGGTCGTCCGCCATGCTGATCCAGCCGTCGGTCACCACGCAGCGCGCGCCCCGCACGGCGTCCTCGGGATCTGTCAACAACTCGACCCGCCCCCCTTCGGCGCGCGCCCACTCCAGCAAGTCGGCTGGCGGCCGCAACTCGGCGGGACAGGCAATGCGCAAGGTGAAACCGAACCGCACCGCGGCTTCGATCCAGGAGCACGCGACGTTGTTGCCGTCCCCAGTCCAGGCGATCACCTGGCCGGCGATTGGCCCACGGTGCTCCTCGAACGTCATCACGTCCGCCATAAGCTGGCAGGGGTGGCTGCTGTTGGTCAGGCCGTTGATGACCGGCACGGTGGCATACGCCGCCATCTCACGCAGGCGCGCGTCGCTGTTGGTGCGCAGCATGATGGCGTCCACGTAGCGCGACAGCACGCGCGCTGTGTCCGCCACCGTCTCGCCGCGGTGCCACTGCATGTCGGCGGACAACAAGTGGATCACCTCGCCGCCAAGCTGCCGCATCGCTACCTCGAAGCTGACCCGGGTCCGCGTGCTGGGCTTCTCGAAGATCATCGCCAGCGTCTTGCCGGCGAACGGGCGGGAGGACACGCCCCCCGCCTTGTAGCCTGCCGCCACGTCCAGCATGTGCCGCAACTGCGCCGGCTCGAAGTCGCGCAGGTCCAGGAAGTGGCGGGGAGGGGCGTCGCTGCCCGGGTCCGGCCGGCGGAGCGCCTGGCTCATTTGGCCGCCTCCGCTATGCTGGACGGCAGGCAACGGCGAGCGCCGCGGCGGATCATCTCCACCGCCGTGTCCACGTCCGCGTCCGTCAGCACCAGCGGCGGCACCAGCCGCACCACGTTGTCGCCGGCCGCGACCGTCAGCAGGCCCTCGGCCATGAACGCGTCCTGCAGCTCGGCATTGGGCACGACGCCCTTCAGCCCTAGGATCAACCCGGCGCCGCGCACCTCGTCCAGCACGGACGGATACTCCGCAACCACGCCTTCCAGCGCGAACCACAGCCGGCGGGCCTTGCGGTCCACGTCCGCCAGGAACCCTGGCGCCAGCATCACGTCCAGCACTGCGTTGGCAGCCGCGCACGCCAGCGGGTTGCCGCCGAACGTCGTGCCATGCGTGCCGGGCACCAGCACCTTGGCTACGGCTTCCTTCGCCAGCACGGCACCCATCGGGAAGCCGCCGGCGATGCCTTTGGCAATGCTCATCACGTCTGGCTCGATGCCCGCCCACTCATGCGCGAACAGCTTGCCGGTGCGACCCATTCCGCACTGTATCTCGTCCATGCCCAGCACCAGCCCGAACTCGTCGCAGGTGGCGCGCAGGTCGCGCAAAAATTGCAGGTGCGCGGGCCGGATGCCGCCTTCGCCCTGTACGGGCTCCACCAGGATGCCCGCCGTCTGCGGCCCGATGGCGTCGCGCACCGCGTTCATGTTGTTGAACGGAACATGGTCGAACCCGTCCACCACCGGGCCGAACCCGGCCAGGTACTTCTTGTTGCCGGTGGCGGCCAGCATCGCCAGGGTGCGCCCATGGAACGCGCCGTCGAAGCAAATGACCCGGTAGCGTTCGTTCTGTCCACGCTCGTGCATGGCGCGGCGCATCATCTTGACCATGCCCTCGTTCGCCTCCGCGCCCGAGTTGCAGAAGAACACGCTGTCGGCGAACGTCGCCTCGACATAGCGCGCCGCCAGCCGCTCGGCCTCCGGCACCCGATACAGGTTGCTCGTGTGCATCACCCGCCCGGCCTGCTCGGCGATGGCGTGCACCAAATGCGGATGCGCGTGTCCCAACGACGAGGTGGCGATGCCGGCGCCAAAGTCGAGGAATCGTCGCCCGTCCGTCGCATACAGCCAAGCGCCTTGGCCCCGCTCAAAAGCGAGGTCGGCGCGGTTGTACGTCGGCATCAGGGCGGAAATCATCGGAGCTGTCGCACCTCGTGGCGTCCCACCGGCCGCAATCTGCCGCCGGTTTCAGGGAAGCGGGAAGGATGCGGTCCCAGGACGCTGGAAGTCAAACGCAATGGCACTGCCCGTGCGCTGAAAATCCTGCAACTCGCCGGACTTGGCCGCATGGCCGTGGAACCAGGTTCCTAATAGACAAAGCTTGGCATCAGGTTGAGCCCATCCTTGGTCACGCCAGGCAGCAGCACGCGCTCAGCTTCCACCTTGATCTGCGGGAACGGCAGCGCCACCAGCTTGCTGCCCAGGCCGAGCACGCCGCCGACCGCGATGATCGCGACCGCCACCTGGTTGTCGCCGGCCATGATCAGGTCATCGACCGTGCCGACCTTCTCGTTGCCCTCGGCGTAAACCGCGCTGCCGATCACTTTGGACAGCCGCGAACCGGTTTCGAGCTTGACCGCCGACACCGCCAGGTTCGGGTTGTTGGTGGTCGCCACCACGCCGGGCGGCATGGCGCCTGCCGCGGGCGCTCCGGCCTGCTGCGCCATGACCGGCCCGGCCAGCAGGGCGGCCAGCGTGAGAGCGGGAAAGAATTGGAAGTTCAGCACGGCACACCTCGGTCTGGGGATGGTTTTGCAGGGTCCATACCGAACGTGACGCTGCCTGCCGGGGTTCCGACGTGGCTTGCCGCGTGGCATCGTGTCGCCATGCCCGACACCCGCTCCAAGCCTCGCCCTGCCGGCCCGGCGCCCGACCGCGCCCGCCTGCATGAGGCGGCGCTCACCCACTTGTCCCGCTTTGCCGCGACCGAGGCCGGGTTGGTCCGCGTGCTGGACCGCCGGATCGACCGCTGGGTGCGCGCCGCCACCGCCGAGGGCATGGACCCGGACGCGGCCCCGGCCCGGCGTGCGGCACGGGAGGTCGCGGCCGCGCTGGTGCAAACCGGCGTGGTGGACGACGCGCTGTTCGCCGAAAGCCGTGCCCGGCGGCTGACCCGCGCCGGACGGTCGCGCCGGGCGGTGCAGGCGCACCTGGCCGCCAAGGGCGTGGCCGGCGAGCTGGCGCAGGCCGCGCTGCCGGACCCGGGCACGGAACTGGCCGCGGCCCTGGCCTATGCGCGCCGCCGCCGGCTTGGCCCGTTCCGCGCCGAGGGCGCCGATGATCCCGAGCGGCTCCGGCGGGAGATGGGCGCCATGGCCCGCGCCGGCTTTCCGCAACCGGTGGCGCAGCAGGCGTTGCGCATGGACCCAGACGCCGCTGAGGCGCTGGTCATCGCCTTGAAACAGGGCTGACCGGTGTCCACCGCCCGTCCCCGCTTCTCCCGCGCCGCCGTGATTGAGGGCATGCGCGTCAGCCTGCCGCTGCAAATCGCGGTGGCGCCGTTCGGCCTGGTATGCGGCGTCGCGGCGCAAGGGCAGGGCTTGTCGCTGCTGGAGGCGTCGCTCATGAGCGCGTTGTGCTACGCCGGTTCGGCGCAGCTCCTGGCCCTGAGCGCATGGAGCCACCCGGCCCCGGTGCTGGGTGCGGCGACGGCAGCGTTCGTGGTCAACCTGCGCATGGCGTTGATGGGACCGGTGCTGAGCCCATGGCTCGACCGGCTGCGCGGGTGGCGGCTGTGGGGCAGCTTGTTCGTGATGGCGGACCAGAACTGGGCCATGTCCGTGGCCCAGCAGCAGGCCGGGCGCTGGGACGCGGGCTTCCTGTTCGGCTCGGGCGCGCTGATGTGGGTGGTGTGGGTGCTGACCACGGCGGCGGGGCACGTGCTGGGCGCGGCCATGCGGCCGCCGGCGGGGCATCCCTTGTTCTTCGCCGCGCTCGCGGTGTTCGTGGCCATTTTGGTGACGATGTGGCGCAGCCGGCATGACGTGTTGCCGTGGCTGGTGGCGGCGGGCGCGTCGCTGCTGCTGGCGCGCGTCCTGCCCGGCACCTCATGGTACATCGTGGGCGGCGCGCTGGCCGGCAGCGCCGCGGGCGTCTGGCGCGACCGCCGCCGCGCCGCATGACGCTCGACCCTTGGGTGCTGGCGGCGATCGCTGCCATGGCGCTCGCGACTTATGTCACCCGCGCCGGCGGCTACCTGCTGTTCCGCACCTTCAACCCGCCGCCGCTGATGCGGGCGATGCTGGGCTACGTGCCCGGGACGCTGTTCGTCAGCTACGTCGTGCCGGCGCTCGCGACGGGAGGCGTGCAGCAGTGGACCGGGGCCGCGGCGACCCTGGCCGTGATGCTTGCCACCCGGAACCTGGCATTGGCTATCTTAGGCGGGACCGGCGCAGCCTGGCTGGTGTGGGCGGCGGCATGAGCGCCGGGCAGGCGGCGCGTCGCCATCACCTGCTGTGCGGCCTTCTGCTGCTGGCCGCATGTGGCTCCCGTGGCGGTGCGGATGGCGCATCGGCGTCCCTCGAGTGCGCTCCGTTCGCACGCGAAGCCTCTGGCATCCTGCTCTACGGCGAGGCTTACACTTGGTGGGACCAGGCGCGCGGCCGTTACCAGCGCTCGTCGCAGCCGGTGCCCGGCGAGGTGCTGGTGTTCCGCCGTAGCGGCCGGCTCGCGTCCGGGCACGTGTCAGTGGTGCGCCGCGTGGTGTCGGACCGGGAAATCACCGTGACCCAGGCCAACTGGGTCCACCGGCGCATCACCCGTGATGAACCAGTGGTGGACGTGTCGCCGGGCAACGACTGGAGCGCGGTGCGAGTCTGGTGGGCGCCGTCCGGCAGCCTGGGCGCGTCCACCTACCCTACGTACGGCTTTATCGCCCCGGCCCGCACCAGCCTGGCGCAAAGCGGCCTGGTGGCGAGCCTCGGTCCCGGAACGCGGTAATTCGCTTGCAAGCAACCCTGGTGCGCGCCATGTCAGAGGGGTATTGAGCGGGGTCGATCCCGAACGGAGGAATTATGGGTAGCTTCAGCATCTGGCATTGGCTGGTCGTGCTGCTGGTCGTGCTGCTGCTGTTCGGCGGCGGCAAAGTCAGCAGCCTGATGGGCGACTTCGCCAAGGGCATCAAGTCGTTCAAAAAGAACATGGCGGACGAGCCTGATGCGTCCATGGAGGCGAGCGCCGCCGACCGGCCGGCTGGCTCAATCTCCCCGCCGGGCACCACGACGGTCCGTGAGACTACGGCCACGCGCCACACCTAGAAGCCTGGACAAGCGGGGCGTAGTTTGGCTGCGCGAATGCCCCAGCTTCCAGGGACATTGTTGGAACGGGTTGCCAGGCACTGCGTTCTCCAAGGCCCGTTGCACCACGCAGCGGGCCGGGGAGACAACAATGCCTAAGTTTGAAGCCACTATTAAGTCGCTAAAGGCCGGCGTTTAGAGCCTGACCGTGAATGCGGCCGTGAAAAATATCGAGGGCTGGGAAGCCGAGTTGGAAAAGCTCGAAGTGTCCGGCGTGAAGACGATTATCAAGGACCTCGAAAGCCTCAAGAAGCAGTTGCAGAAGCCGGAGATCGATGGCAATGCCGTGCGCAAGCTGATCGCCAAGCTCGGCAAGGAGACCGTGACTATTGCCGGCCGGGCGGAAAAGGGCGGCGACAAGGTGAAGGCGCTGGGCGAAGCGCTCACGGAAGCCGCCGAGGCGGGCGCCGACGAAAAGGCTAGGGCTTAGCTGGTTCCGGCTTGACGGCCTAAGCCCAAGGCGGAGGATTAGGGCCACCGCAACCGGAGTCCTCCGCCCCCATGGCCACGCACCGCGTCCCAGCGACGCCCGACACCATCCACTGGGGCACGTTCAGCGCCGCATACGACCCGGTGCTGACCATCCAGAGCGGCGACAGCGTGACGCTCGAGTGCGTGTCCGGCGCTGCAGACATGATGCCTCTGCCAGGCTCTGGCTTCATGGTGCCGCCTGCGCTGGCCGCGATCCATGCCGCCGACCCACCCCGACTCGGGCCGCACATCCTGACCGGCCCCGTCGCGGTGGCCGGCGCGGAGCCGGGCGACACATTAGAGGTGCAAGTCGACCGGATCGACCTCGGGGCTGACTGGGGCTTTTGCGGCCACCGCCCGCTTGCCGGCACGTTGCCCGAAGACTTCCCGCACCGTTTCCTCAGCCACATCGCCGTTGACCGGGCATCCAGCACCTGCCGGCCCCCCTGGGGCGGCACGCTGCCCTTGTCGCCGTTCTTTGGCGTCATGGGGGTGGCCCCGCCGCCGGCCTACGGCGCGATCTCGACCAAGGAGCCGCGTGAGCACGGCGGCAACCTGGACAACAAGGAGCTGGGCGCCGGCAGCACGTTGTTCCTGCCGGTGTGGGTGCCCGGCGCTCGGTTCTCCGCCGGCGATGGACACGGCGTGCAGGGCGACGGTGAGGTCTGCATCAATGCGCTGGAGATGTGCCTGACCGGCACGTTCACCCTGGTGCTGCACAAAAACGGCAACCTGCGCTTCCCGCGCGGCGAGACGCCGACCCACTGGATCTCGATGGGCATGAACGAGGATCTCGACCTCGCGATGAAACAGGCGCTGCGCGAGATGATCGCGTTCATCTGCGCCCGGTCGGCGCTGTCGCCGGACCAAGCCTACCAGTTCTGTTCGCTGGCGGTGGATTTCCGGGTGACGCAAACCGTGAACGGCGAGAAGGGCGTGCACGGCATGCTGTGCAAGGGGCTGCTGTTTTAGCCGAGTTGTCCACAACTTATTGTGGTTCAAAGTGTGAATCCATCTAGCTCTAGTGGTGTCTCCGGCATAGCGTTGGCTCATGCTCAGGGAGGGCCGAGACATGGACTGGAACGAGGACGCAATCGCCCATTTGCGTGCCCTATGGCAGGACGGTCATTCCACGGCTGAGATCGGCCGCCGGCTTGGCATCACGAAAAACGCCGTGGTGGGCAAGGCGCATCGCCTGTTGCTGTCGCCACGCCCGTCGCCGATCCGTCGCACGGAAACCGAGGGCCATACGCCGCGCCGTGCCGCGGTGAAGCGAGGCGGCGGGCCGACGTTGCCGCCGCTTGATGAAACGCCCCCAGCCCCAGCAAGCCGCGCCCCGGCGCTCCGGGCCGTCCCCATGCCGCGGGTGAGCCACCGCGTGTCGACCTGTTGCTGGCCCATCGGCGACCCTGGCACGACGAGTTTCCGCTTTTGCGATGAGGGGGCTATGGCCGGCAAGCCCTACTGCGCCGAACATGCGTCACTGGCCTACGTCAAAGTGCGCGAGCGCCGGGAGGACGCGGCATAGTTGGAGCAGGTCACGGCGCTGCAACTCTAGCGGTTCCGGATAGTTTGGTGGGGTGGCCCTTGCTCCAGGATGGGCTGGCAGTTAGGACAAGTTATGCCCCCCATAGAAACAGCTCTGTCACGCCAGCGTCATACAGCGCTCGACGCCGATTCTGTCCGCGCGGCCTACCGTCGCTGGGCGAGTGTCTACGATACCGTGTTTGGCGGCGTGTCCGCCTTCGGCCGGCGCCGGGCGGTGACCGCAGTCAACGCCCTGCCGGGCACCCGTGTGCTGGAGGTGGGCGTCGGCACTGGCCTAGCGCTTCCGCGTTACGCCAGCGGCAAACGCATTACCGGGATCGACCTGTCGGCCGAGATGCTCGCCTTCGCGCGCACCCGGGTCGCCGAGGAAGGCCTGACCAACGTCGAGGCGTTGCTGGAGGTGGATGCGGAGGCGACTGGTTTTGCCGCTGGATCGTTCGACATCGCGGTGGCGATGTTCGTAGCGTCCGTAGTGCCGAATCCCCGGTTGTTGCTAGCGGAAATGCGGAGGGTCGTGCGGCCCGGCGGCCATCTGCTGTTCGTTAACCACTTCGCCGCCGAACGCGGCCCGCGCTGGTGGGTGGAGCGTGCCTTGGCGCCGGCCTCCCGCAAGTTGGGCTGGCATCCGGATTTCTCACGCGACGCTCTGCTGCCTGCTGCGGACCAGGCCCGGGCGCAATTCAGCATTGTGCCGCCGCTGGGCCTTTTCACCTTAGTGAGACTGCCCAACTAACCCTGGGAGTATGGCTGACGAGCGGCTTGCTCTAACGCAACGCCTTCGATACCTGTCCCGGTGCGCCGGGGTGCGTGGCGAACGCAATGCAGCGGAATGGGTGAATTGATGCAGGGCAAACAGCGGGTGCGAGCCGCAGTGTACGGAGTGGTTGGCGCAATGCTGGCCGCACCAGTTTGGGCCCAGGCGCCGCAAAATTGGCAGCTTGGGATGCAAGCGCCTCACAGTCCGGTGCAGCGAGGCATTGAGGGCATGCACGACTTGGTGCTGTGGCTTATGGCCATGGTCACCTTTTTCGTCGCCGCCCTTCTGATGTATTGCGTTTGGAAGTTCAGCGCCAAGCGGAACCCGAAAGCCAGCCGTGTCAGCCATCATACGGCCCTCGAAGTCGCGTGGACCGTGTTGCCGGTACTTATACTTGTGGTGATCGCAATTCCGTCGTTCCGGTTGATTTACTACCAGGATCGGACGGAGGCAGCCGACATGACCATCAAGGCGATCGGCCATCAGTGGTATTGGGAGTACCAGTATCCTGACCACTCCGACGTGAGGTTCGACAGCTACATGATTCCGGCTGACGACCTTAAGCCCGGCCAGTTGCGCAACCTAGAGGTGGATAATCGTCTGGTGCTTCCGGCTGGCAAGAACGTGCGTATCCTGATTACGAGCGGCGACGTCATTCACAGCTTGTTCATTCCGTCGCTGGGCGTGCAGCGTTACGCGATCCCGGGCCGAACCATCGAGACCTGGGTGAAGCTGGATCAGCCTGGCGTTTACTACGGCCAGTGCAACCAGATTTGCGGCACCAACCACGCCGTGATGCCGATCGCGGTCGAGGCGATGACCGAACAGGGTTTTATGGCGTGGGTTGAGACAGCCAAAACGAAATTTGCGGCGGCAGGTTCCGGTGACCGGAAAGTCGCAGCAGTTGCGGAGGAGCAGCGGTGAGCGAGATCGTGCAACGCCAAGGCCATCAGGATGCGTCGGTGACGACGCACGGCCATGACCACCACGAGGAACACTACCCAAACTTCGTGAACCGTTGGTTGTTCAGCACCAACCATAAGGATATTGGCACGCTTTACCTGATCTTTGCGATCATCGCGGGGATCGTGGGCGTCGGGTTGTCCATCCATATGCGTATGGAGCTGCAGAACCCAGGCTTGGCGTATTTCAGCAGCGGCCAGTCCTGGAACGCGACGGTCACGGCGCATGGCCTTATCATGATATTTTTCATGGTTATGCCAGCGATGATTGGCGGCTTCGGCAACTGGTTCGTGCCGATCATGATCGGTGCGCCGGACATGGCGTTCCCCCGCCTGAACAACATCAGCTTCTGGCTGCTGGTCCCGGCATTCATACTTATCATGATGGGGCTGCACAGCGGCGACGGCGCTGGTTCCGGATGGACGCTGTATCCGCCGTTGTCGAACAGCACGTATCAGTCCGGCCCGGCGATGGATTACACGCTGTTCGCCTTGCATCTGGCAGGCGTGTCGTCACTGCTCGGCGCCATCAACTTTATTACCACGATTTTCAACATGCGCGCGCCGGGCATGACGCTGCACAAGATGCCGTTGTTCGTGTGGTCCATGCTGGTCACCGCGTTCTTGCTGTTGCTGTCGATCCCCGTGCTGGCGGGCGCGATCACGATGTTGATCACTGACCGCAACTTCGGTACGGCGTTCTTCGACCCACAGGGCGGCGGCGACCCGGTGTTGTTCCAACACCTATTCTGGTTCTTTGGCCATCCCGAAGTTTACATCATGATTCTACCGGGTTTCGGCATGGTCAGCCACGTGATCTCGACCTTCTCCAAGAAGCCGATTTTTGGCTACCTTGGAATGGCCTACGCGATGATCGCCATTGGCGTGGTGGGCTTCGTGGTTTGGGCGCACCATATGTTCGTGTCCGGCATCTCCGTCGATACCCGGGCCTACTTTGTCGCAGCCACCATGATTATCGCTGTGCCGACAGGCATCAAGATTTTCTCCTGGATCGCGACCATGTGGGGCGGGTCGATTGAAATGAAGACGCCGATGCTGTTTGCGGTCGGCTTCATATTCTTGTTCACGCTGGGTGGCGTGACTGGCATCGTGCTGTCCAACTCCAGCATCGACCAAATCCTGCACAACACCTACTACGTCGTAGCGCACTTCCACTACGTGTTGAGCCTTGGCGCCGTGTTCTCGATCTTCGCCGGTTTCTACTACTGGATTGGCAAGATGTCTGGGCGGCAATATCCGGAGTTCTGGGGCAAGGTGCATTTCTGGACGACGTTCGTGGGCGTGAACCTGACGTTCTTCCCCATGCACTTCCTTGGCCTTGCGGGTATGCCGCGGCGGTACCCCGACTACCCCGACGCTTTCGTGGGTTGGAACTTCGTGGCCTCGATCGGCTCCTACATCTCTGGCATCTCGGTGCTGATCTTCCTCTATGTGCTTTATCGCACCTTCGCGTCCAAGGTTCAGGTGGCCGACAACTACTGGGGCGAGGGCGCGACGACGCTTGAGTGGACCATTGCCTCGCCGCCGCCGTTCCACACCTTCACGGAACTTCCGCGGGTGCGCTGAGAGGATCGAGAATGCCAATGGTTAATGCAAACGGGGGGGCTGCGGCCCCCCTTCCCATTCAGATGCCGGCGGACGTGCGGGACTGGTTCGCGCTGCTGAAACCGCGGGTCATCACGCTTGTAGTGTTCACCGGCTTGGTCGGGCTGCTGGTTGCGCCCGGGTCCATACACCTGGTGCTCGGCTTCACGGCAGTGCTTTGCATCGCGGTGGCCGCTGGCGCCGCGGGTGCGATAAATATGTGGTACGACCGGGACATCGACGCTGTGATGCGCCGGACCGCAAGCCGGCCTATTCCCGCCGGACGCATCGGCGCTAGCGAGGCGCTTGGGTTCGGCGTTGTGCTGGCTGTCACCTCCGTATTGGTCATGTTTCTGGCCACCAACACGGCGGCGGCGGCGGTGCTGGCGCTTTCAATCCTGTTTTACGTCTTCGTTTACACGATGTGGCTCAAGCGCCGGACGCCGCAGAACATCGTCATCGGCGGTGCGGCGGGGGCGTTCCCCCCAGTGATCGGCTGGGCTGCCGTTACCGGGTCGGTTGACGTTATGCCGCTATTGATGTTTGCCATCGTGTTTTTCTGGACCCCGCCGCATTTCTGGAGCCTCGCGCTCTATGCCTCAGGGGACTACGCGCGGGCTGGCGTACCGATGTTGCCCGTCGTCGCCGGCGCCCGTGCGACCCGGCGCCAAGTGGTGCTCTACACCGCCGTGCTGGCCGTGGCCTCGATGCTGCCATGGGCGTTTGGGTATGCCGGTGGCATCTATGCCGTTTCCGCCGCGGGTCTCAGCCTGTGGTTCATGCTGGCGGCAATCGGCGTTTGGCGTGACAAGCAGGACGCGACAGGCATCAGCCTGACTAAGGACGCGCCGGCCAAGTGGGCGTTCCGGGTGTCCCTGGTGTACCTGTTCGCACTGTTCGGCGCATTGGCCGTTGACCACTTTGTCTGGTGACCTGATGGACGAGTTCCCCCGTTCCCTGACGCCGGCCGAAGCCACGGAGTTGACCCGCCGGCGAAGAGGCAAAAACTGGGTGGTCTTGATAATCCTGTTCGCGTTGGCGGCGCTGTTCTACGCGATCTCCATGGTGAAGTTTAAGGTGTCTTAGCATGAGCAACCGTCGCAACACGGCGTTGGCTGGTGGCCTGTTCGCTGCAATGCTTGGGATGGCTGGGTTGTCGTTCGCAGCGGTGCCGCTGTACCGCATGTTTTGCGAGGCGACCGGTTACGGCGGCACGCCGCAACTGCGGGGCGCCGCCGCACCCGGCGCCACGGACCAAACGATGCAGGTGCGGTTCAACGCGACCACCGGCCCAAACCTGCCGTGGCGTTTTGCACCTGGCGTGAACGACATTACGGTGAAGCTGGGTGAGGACAGGCTCGCGTTTTACACCGGCCGCAATGTTTCCGCGCAGGCCGTGACCGGGGTCGCGACTTACAACGTGACGCCGGAAAAGGCTGGGCGCTACTTCCACAAAACCGCCTGTTTCTGCTTCGACGAGCAGACCCTCACTCCAGGCCAGGAGATGCAGTTCCCGCTCAGCTTCTGGGTTGACCCGGCCATTGCAGCCGATCCGGATACGCGGGACGTCAAAACGATCACGCTGTCCTACACGTTCTTTCGTTCACTGGACGACGCGGCGCGCAACGGTGGCTTGGACAAGGCGGGCCAGCACGTCGGCGCCCGGGCGGACGCGGGGCGTTAGCACATTCCCGTAGGCACCCTTGAACCCAGCCGCATTTTGGCGATGATGCGCCAGTTCCATAATATAGGTCCGTTATGAGCCCCGAAGCCCCCGCAGACCTCACCCACCCTCCGGTGTCGATGAACAGCTCCGGCATGAAGCAGCCGTATCACCTGGTTGATCCAAGTCCGTGGCCGCTGGTTGCGGCACTGGGCGCAGGGCTGCTGGTGTTCGGAATCGTGCTGGCGGCGCATGGTAGCGGCTACGCCGTGTTGGGCGCGGGCCTGCTCATTATTTTGGCGGTCATGTTCCTCTGGTGGCGGGACATACTGAAAGAGAGTCGGACCGCTGGGCTGCACTCGCCCGTCGTGCGGTTGGGCCTGCGTTACGGCATGACGCTGTTCATCGCCAGCGAGGTCATGTTCTTCGTTGGCTTCTTCTGGGCATACTTCCACTTCGCACTGTTTCCCGGCCATGTGTCGGGGGCCGAGGTCGCTGTCTGGCCGCCTGCTGGCATTCTGACCTTCGATCCGTTCCAGCTTCCACTGTTGAACACGCTAATTCTTTTGCTGTCGGGCACGACCATAACCTGGGCGCACCATGCGTTGATCCACGGTGACCGGAAGCACCTGGTCATGGGCCTGGGTTTCACGATCCTGCTCGGAATGAGCTTTACGCTGCTCCAAGCGGCTGAATATGCCGAGGCGCCGTTCAAGTTTGCTGGGGGTGGAGTTTACCCTTCGGTGTTTTTCCTGGCGACCGGGTTCCATGGCTTCCATGTCATCGTCGGGACCGCTTTCCTGATTGTGTGCTGGTTTCGGGCCAGGCAGGGCCAGTTCACCTCGCAACGGCACTTCGGGTTTGAGGCGGCGGCGTGGTATTGGCACTTCGTTGACGTGGTGTGGCTGTTCCTGTTCGTCTCGATCTACATTTGGGGCGCCGGGCCGACCGTCGCGCATTAACGGGATGGATTTCGCCCGGCGGCTGCTGTGGCCGGGGCTGACCACTGCGGCCATGTTGGCGCTCACCCTATGGCTTGGCGCCTGGCAGGTGGAGCGCCTCGCCTGGAAAACGGCTTTGCTTACGGAGCTGGACCGTGGCGCGGCGGCGGCTCCGGTGCCCTTGCCGGCTGAGCCGGTCCCGTTCACCAAGGTAAAGGTTGAAGGCCGGCTGCGAACCGACCTTGTTGCGCTCTATGGCGCCGAGGTGCGCACCACGCAGGCAGGGCCGCTGATGGGCGCGCACGTGCTGAGTCCCTTGGAGCGGGCAGGGGCGGACCCCGTCATTGTTGACCGAGGCTGGGCGCCGCTGGACCGGCTGCCAGCCCCGCCGGCCATCACCACTGTCGAGGGCTATGTGCGTCCACCGGAAAAGCCCGTTCGATTCGGCGCCAAGGACGATCCGGCGGCACGGCGGTTTTATGCGCTCGACCCCGCGGCTATCGGCGCGTCGCTGGGCCTTGGGCAGGTGGCGCCGTTCACGCTCGTGGCGATGGGGCCGGCAGTGCCTGGCGTGTTCCCAATGCCGGTGCAAGCCTTGCCGCGCCCGGCCAACAACCACCTGAGCTACGCCGTGACCTGGTTCGGCCTGGCGGCGTCGCTGCTGGTGATATTCGCCGTGTATGCCCGGAGGGTGCTTCGCTCATGACCGCCTATCACCGCCTCTCGACCCGGTTCGCGCGCATCGCCACCATCGGCGAGGCCGCGTCCATGCTCGGCTGGGACGCGGCTGCGATGATGCCGCCCGGCGGCGGCGCGGCCCGGGGCGACCAGCTCGCGGTGCTGGCCGGGCTATCGCATGGGCTGCTGACGCGGGCGGAGGCGGCTGACGAGCTGTCGCAGGCGGAAGCCGAGACGGTCGGTGACGAGTGGGAGGCGGCCAATCTCCGGCTGATGCGCCACGCCCATACCCGTGCCACTGCCCTGCCGTCGGACTTGGTGGAGGCGCAAGCGCGGGCGAACTCCGCGTGCGAGAAGGTGTGGCGAGGGGCGCGGCGAGACTCCGACTTCCCGCGCGTGGCGCCCTATCTGGCCGAGGTCGTGAACCTGGTGCGGCAGGCCGCCGACGCCTTGGGGCCGGCGCTTGGCCTCGCGCCGTATGACGCGCTCATGGATGGGCACCAGCCAGGCATCGGCAGCGCCGACGTGACGCCGGTGTTTGCCAATTACGAGGCATTCCTGGCCGATGCCCTGCCACGGGCGGAGGCGTTGCAGGCGGCGCAGCCGTTGCCGGTGCCGCTGCCGGGCACTTTTCCGGCCGACCGGCAGGAGGCGCTGTGCCGCCTGTTGTCGGCACGCGCTGGGCTGGAGTTCGAGCACGCGCGGCTGGACCGCTCCACCCACCCGTTCTGCGGCGGCACCCCGACCGACGTGCGCATCACGACCCGCTACGACGAAAGCGACCCGGCGCAGGCGCTGATGGGCGTCATGCACGAGACCGGGCACGCCCTGTACGAGCGCGGCCTGCCCAGCCGGTTCGCCCGGCAGCCGGTGGGCGAGGCGGCGGGCATGGGGGCGCATGAGAGCCAGTCCTTGATCGTGGAGATGCAGGCCTGCCGGTCGGACGCATACCTCGCGTGGCTCGGGCCGGAGCTGCATCGCACGTTCGGCGGCGACCCGGCCGCTTATGCGCCGGACAATTTGCGCAGGCTGTGGCGCCGGGTGGGGCGTGGGTTCATCCGGGTGGACGCGGACGAGATGACCTATCCGGCGCACGTGATCCTGCGGTTCCGGCTGGAGCAGGCGCTGATGTCCGGCGACCTGCGCGTGCCGGAATTGCCCGGAGCCTGGCGCGACGGGTTACAGGCGCTGCTGGGCGTGTCGCCGCCGGACGATGCGCGCGGGTGCCTGCAGGACATCCACTGGTATGACGGGGCGTTCGGGTACTTCCCCAGCTATACGCTGGGCGCGATGGCGGCGGCCCAGTTGATGGCGGCGGCGCGGCGGGACACCCCGGGGTTGGACGCAGCATTGGGCCAGGGCGACCTCGGCCCGTTGCTGGGTTGGCTGCGACTGCATGTGCACGGGCAGGGCAGCCGGCTTGGGTTCAATGACCTGCTACGGGCTGCTACCGGCCGTCCGCTCGACCCGGCGGCGTTCGAGGCGCATCTGGCGAGTCGTTACCTGGGCTGCTAGGCAGTCCGCAGCACTTAGGGGAACCCGCCATGGCAGAGACGAACAAGACCATCGACCTCGACCCGACCGAGGTGGCGCTGTTGATCGGCGAGGAGGACGGGTCAATGACCATCCGTGTCGTGGCAGCGACCGAGCTGGAAGACGGGGTGACGGACGTGCCGGAGCCGCACGAGATCGCGATTGCGCTGGCGATGCGGCTGCTGAAGGACCCGGAGTTCCATGACCAGGTGCTGGACTGGTACGACAGCCAGGACGAGGACGAGGAGGACGAGGACGTAGAGGCGCTGGACAAGCGGAAAGGCTGAGCGGTCCGTGTTGATAGCTCAACGTCGTCCGGCGCTGTCCTAGCGTGCGTTACGTCTCCACGCGTGGGCAGGCGCCGGCGTGCGATTTTGCCGGGGTGCTGCTGGCCGGGTTGGCGGACGACGGCGGGCTGTATGTGCCGGAGGCGTGGCCGCATTTCTCGCCGGCCGACCTGCGGGCGTTGCGCGGGCTGCCGTATCCGGAGCTGGCGGCACGGGTGATGCAGCCGTTCGTCGGAGCGGCGGTGCCGTATGGGACGCTGCTGGCAATGTGCCGGGACGCCTACGCCGGGTTCGGGCACCCGGCCGTGGTGCCGTTGGTGCAGCTTGAAACCAACCTTTGGACGCAGGAGCTGTTCCACGGGCCGACGCTGGCGTTCAAGGACCTAGCGATGCAGTTGCTGGGCCGGCTGTTCGCGCACGTGCTGCGGGAACAAGACCGGCGGGTGACAATCGTGGGCGCGACATCCGGCGACACCGGATCGGCGGCGATCGAGGCGTGCCAGGGGCGAGCGGGGATCGACGTGGTAATCCTGCATCCCATCGGCCGCACGAGCGAGGTGCAGCGGCGGCAGATGACCACGGTGCGGGCGGCCAACATCGCTAATATCGCGGTGGACGGCACGTTCGACGACTGCCAGGACTTGGTGAAGGCGATGTTCGCCGACGCGCCGTTCCGGGACGCCATGCGGCTTTCGGCGGTCAACAGCATCAACTGGGCGCGCATCGCGGCGCAAATCCCGTACTACGTCGCCGCCGCGCTGGCGCTGGGCGCGCCGGAGCGCGAGGTGGCGTTCAGCGTGCCGACCGGCAACTTCGGCAACGTGCTGGCGGCGTGGGCGGCGCGGCGCATGGGCGTGCCGATTGCCCGGCTGGTGGTGGCGAGCAACCGCAACGACATCCTGGCCCGGTTCCTGGACACGAACGACATGTCGATCCGGAGCGTGGAGCCGAGCCTGTCGCCGTCGATGGACATCCAGGTCAGCTCCAACTTCGAGCGGCTGCTGTTCGAGCTGCTGGACCGGGACCCGGCC
This sequence comes from uncultured Acetobacteraceae bacterium, assembly GCA_964242575.1. Lineage (GTDB taxonomy): Bacteria > Pseudomonadota > Alphaproteobacteria > Acetobacterales > Acetobacteraceae > JANPPS01. The sequence goes on from CAXTCN010000006.1 coordinate 30,841, forward strand.
GCCACGGCGCGGACCATGCAGGAGTTCCGCACGGCCGGGCGCATGGCGGTGCCGGACGCGGCGTGGTGCCGGGCCAGGACCTTGCTGCACGGGTTCCGGCTGGATGATGCGGGCACCGAGGAGGAAATCAGGCGGCTGCATGCGCAGGGGTACCTCGCGGACCCGCACACCGCCATCGGCATCGCCGCCGGACGGGCGTTGCCGTCGCCGAACCTACCAATCGTGTGCGCCGCCACCGCGCACCCGGCCAAGTTCCCCGACGCGATACGGCGTGCGACCGGGATCACGCCCCCTCTGCCGCCGCGGCTTGCTGACCTATATGAAAGGGTCGAAACGTTCACTTTGGCGCCCAACTGCCTCGATGCCATTGAGGCGCAGGTGCGCGCCTTCACCCTGAGGAATGCTGCATGACGGCCATTCAAGTGACCCGCCTGCCATCTGGCCTGACGGTCGTGACCGAGACGATGGAGCGGGTGGAGACGGTGTCGATTGGCGCCTACGTCGCGACCGGGACGCGGAACGAGACCAAGGGCGAGAACGGCGCGTCGCACTTTTTGGAGCACATGGCGTTCAAGGGCACCGAGCGGCGCAGCGCGGCCGGGATCGCCGAGGAGATCGAGAACGTGGGCGGGCAGATCAACGCCTACACCGCGCGGGAGCAGACAGCGTACTACGTGAAGCTGTTGAAAGAGGACCTGGCGCTCGGCGCGGACATCATCGGCGACATCCTGACCCACAGCACCTTCGAGCCAGAAGAGCTGGAGCGGGAGCGGGGCGTGATCCTGCAGGAGATCGGCCAGGCCAACGACACCCCGGACGACATCATATTCGACCATTTCCAGGAAACCGCATTCCCGGACCAGCCGATGGGGCGGCCGACGCTGGGGTCGGAGGCGGGCATCCGCGGCATGAAGCGGGAGGCGCTGACCGGCTACATGCGCCGGCATTACGCGGCGGGCAACGTCGTGGTGGCGGCGGCCGGCAACCTTCGGCACGACACGGTGGTGGACCTGGCGCGGCAGCACTTCGCCGACCTGCCGACCACCATGCCGACGCCGTTCGTGGTGGGCAAGTATGCCGGGGGCGAGTTCCGGGAGGCGCGGGAGCTGGACCAGGTGCATATCGTGCTGGGCTTCCCGTCGGTCGCGTATGCCGATCCGGACTATTACCCGGCGCTGTTGCTGAGCACGCTGCTGGGCGGCGGCATGTCGTCGCGGCTGTTCCAGGAAATCCGCGAGAAGCGGGGGCTGGTCTATTCGATCTACTCGTTTTCCGCGCCGTTCCTGGATGGCGGGCTGTTCGGCATTTACGCCGGGACCGGAGAGAAGGAAGCGGCGGAGCTGGTGCCGGTGACCTTGGAGGAACTGCGCAACGTGCAGCGCCAAGTGTCCGAGGCGGAGCTGGCGCGGGCGCGGGCGCAGGTGAAGGCAGGCCTGCTGATGTCGCTTGAGAGCACCGGCAGCCGCTGCGAGCAGGTGGCGCGGCAGATGCAGGTGTTCGGCCGCATCGTCCCCACGGAGGAGACGGTTGCGAAGCTGAACGCGGTGGGCGTGGACGACATCTGCCGGGCGGCGGCGCGGATTTTCCGGGGGCGGCCCACGCTGGCGGCGATGGGGCCGGCGGACAAGGTGCCGGGGCTGCCGGCCATCGTGGACCGGCTGGCGGCATGAGCCTCGACTTGATGGCCGACCTGATTGGTGCGGCCAAGGCGGCCGGGGCGGATGCGGCGGACGCCCTGCTAGTGTCTGGCGCCTCTGTGTCGGTGCAGCGTCGGATGCGGCGGACCGAGCAGCTAGAGCGCTCAGAGGCGCGCGACCTGGGGTTGCGGGTGTTCGTGGGCAAGCGGTCGGCCATCGTGAGCTCCACGGCGATGGACCCGGCTGGGTTCCGGGCGCTGGCGGAGCGCGCGGTGGCGATGGCCCGGGTGGTGCCGGACGACCCGTATGGCGGCCTTGCGGAACGGACCGCCCCGCCGGACGGCACGGGCCTGGACCTGGCGGATGAGGCCGAGCCGGACGCAGAGGCATTGGTGGCGCGTGCGTCCACTGCCGAGGAGGCGGCGCTGCTGGTGCCGGAGGTGAACAACTCCGAAGGGGCGGAGGCTGGCTACAGCCGGACGGAGACGGTGCTGATGACTTCGGCCGGGTTTGCCGGGCGGTATGTGCGTACCAGCCATTCGGTCTCGGCGACGGCGCTGGCCGGGTCGGGCGTTGACATGCAGCGGGACTACGATTTTTCCACCACGGTGCACCTGACGGACCTTGAGGACCCGGCCGAGATTGGCCGCCTGGCTGGCGAGCGGGCCGTGCAGCGGCTGCATCCGACGCGTCCACGGACCGCGCGGCTGCCGGTGATGTATGACCCGCGGGTGGCGAGCAGCCTGCTGGGGCACCTGGTGGGCGCGATCAACGGGGCGGCCATCGTGCGGGGCACCAGTTTTCTCAGGGACCGTTTGGGGAAACCAGTGTTCGGGCGGGATATCCAGGTGCATGACGAGCCGCGCCGCGCGCGCGGGCTGCGGTCCAGGCCGTTCGACGCGGAGGGCGTGCCGACGCAGAACTGCACCATCATCCGGGACGGCGTGCTGACGACATGGCTGCTGGACAGCCGCAGCGCGCGGCAGCTTGGGTTGCAGAGCACGGGACACGCGGTGCGCGGCACGGGCGGACAGCCAGGTCCTGCGCCGAGCAACCTTTATTTGGGCGCAGGCACCCTCAGCCCGGCGGAGTTGATGGCGGACATCAAGGAGGGGTTCTACGTGACTGAGTTAATGGGTACGAGCGTCAACGGCATCACCGGCGACTACAGCCGTGGCGCGGCCGGGTTCATGATCCGCGATGGAGCGATTGCGGAGCCGGTCGCGGAGGTCACCATTGCCGGCGCACTGCCGGAGATGTTCATGCATATGACGCCGGCCAACGACTTGCGGCTGCGGCGGGGCACGGACGCGCCAACGGTGCGCGTGGAGGGGATGACGCTTGCGGGAGCTTAAGGCAGTTGCACAACCCTTCCTGAGAGGAACGGCGCAGTAAACGAGGTTCCCGGCATGTCCATGACCAAGCTGTCCCGGCCTGCCGTGTCCGGCCTTGTGCTGGCGGGGGTGGCATTGGTGCTGGCGGTGCTGGCGCCGGACGTGCTGTTAATCCTGTTTGCGTCCGTGCTGGTGGCGACGCTGCTGTACGGCGGCAGCACCTGGCTGCGCCGGCGCACCAGGCTGCCGTATCCGCTGGCGCTTGCGGTGTTCACGGCGGCGATCGTCGCCGGGTTCATGGTGCTTGTGCTGGTTGCCGCGCCAGTGTTGTCGGAACAGATCGGGCAACTGTGGCAGCAGTTGCCGATGGCGCTCCGCACGTTGCGGCGCACGATTGAGGCGCAGAGCTGGGGTCCGGCGTTGTTGAGCCAAATCTCGTTGGAGGGCCTGGCGACGCCGGCCTCCGGAGGTGCCCTCGCCGGGCGCGCGACGTCCGTGGTGGCGTCCACGTTTGGAGCGGTCGGCAACTTCGCCATCATTTGCGTGATCGGCGTGTTCCTGGCGGCGGACCCGGCGACTTATCGCGCTGGCGTCGTGGCACTGGTTGCGCCGTCCGGGCGCGAGCGGGCGGAAGCGGTGCTGAACCAGCTAGGGCAAACGTTGCAGAGCTGGCTATTGGCGCAGTTGCTGTCGATGGCGGTGATCGGCGCATTGACGGCGCTCGGGTTGTGGGCGCTTGGCGTGCCGCTGGCTGTGGTGCTCGGGGTGATCGCGGCGTTGTTCACGTTCATCCCGAACCTTGGCCCCATCCTGGCGGCGGCGCCCGCGGTGCTGCTGGGGTTCGCGGCGTCGCCGACCCAGGGCGCTTACGTGGCGGCGCTTTACGTTGGGGTGCAAGTGATTGAGGGGAACGTCACGACGCCGTTGATCCAGCAACATACCATCGCGTTGCCGCCGGCGCTGATCCTGTTAGCGCAACTGTTCATGGCCGGGCTGTTCGGGCTGCTGGGCCTGGCGCTGGCGACACCGATGACGGCGGTGGCGATAACGCTGACGCAACTGCTGTACGTGCACGGGTTCCTGGGTTCGGAGCCTGGGCGGGATGCGCGGGAGGCCGCTCAGAACGGGAAAGCCCCGGCGGCCTCGACGTAGCGGTCCGCGTCCTCCGGCAGCAGGGTACGGGCTGTGACCAGGGCGTCCACGGCGGCGCGCACTTTGGCTACGTAGGCGTCGCGGGTGCCGTAACGCTCCTCCAGTGAGGGCCGTGGGTCGCCGGTGCGGTCCCGGTCTGCTCGCGTGCGGGCGAATGGGATGAATGCGCCGTCGCGGTCGCACAGCTCGGTGGGGGCATCCCGGTACACGCTGATGCCTGTGTAGGTGCCGAGCGGGACTGCGACGTGCGGCAGACGGAGCCCGGCCACCTCGTTGCCGTCCGCGTCCACGGCGGGAACCAGCGTCGTGTAGGGCCGCACTGGGGCAGCGGGGGGTTCGACCCAGTCCACCGGCTGGCCTACGGCGTTGTCCCCTGGCGCCCAGGTTACGCCCGGGACTGCCGGCATCCGGATGGCGCTGGCCCGAACTCCGGTTTGGTCCGACCGCCGGGGGATCGCGCTGCCTGGAGGCGGCGTGCCGGATATGACCCAGGCCTCGAGGTTCGCCAGCATGGCGCGGAGTGCGGGGCCGGCGCTGTTGGGGTTGCGCGGGGTGGCGCAGAAGCCGGGCGTCGCCTGGGTGCCGGCATGTCCGCCGTGCTGGGTGCCGGGAACCAGGTAGGCGCGTGCTTGCGGATGCAGGGTAGCGTCGGCTCCGTCGGGGGTGGCGTGCAAAAGGGACGCGGCCTTTTGCCAGTACTCGGTCGAGGTGTTGCTTTCGATCACCAGCGGATCGGTGTCTGGGCGGCGCAGCAGGCCGTCGGCATAGCCGAAAGGTGGCCAAACCTCGGGGTAGAAGCGGTCTTCGTGCTGCGTAGCGGTGCGGCCGGGCATGGCGAAGGGTTCGTTGCCGAACACCTTGCCGGCCCCGCCGATATGCGCCAGCACGCCATCGAAGGCCCGGCCGCCGGCGCTGGTGCGATTCAGGCCGAGGTCCAGGAAGTGATGCAGGAAACGGCCGCTGAGCGAGACTCCGAAGCCGAGGACGTGGCGTATGCCGGGCTCGTTCCGGAGGTGGGCCACCACGTCGCGCACCGCGGCGAAGCCGATGCCGTTCACGGTGGGACGGGTGGCGTCGTAAGTCAGGTCATAGATGTGGCGCGGCTTGGCGACGGTGCCGAACGGCAAAAGCTGGATGGTTGCGGAGTCCACGAAGCCTCAGGCGTCACGCGGGACTTCAACCGGCGGGTCGGCCTCACGGGCGCGGATGGTCAGGCGGGCGGTGTCGGTGTGGGCCACGCCGTACGGCAGGCGGAAACGGCCGACGCCCTCGGGACCGCGGGTGCCGACCTGGAACTCGTGGCGGATACGCTGGACGATGGGCGTGCCAGCGTTCGTGGCGATGGGGACACGGATGCCGACGGCGTTGTTGTCAGCGCCGACGCCGGGCTGCCAGCCGGACCAGGCCAGGGTGTAGCCGCGGCGGAAGGTGAACCCGTTGCCGGCGTCCGCTGCCGTGCGCGGGTCGTTGACGAAGCCGGCCTGCGGCTCGCGGGCGTCGTTGATCCAGGATGGCACGTACTTGTTGCCGCGGTTCGGCACGTCGTACAGCAGGACGCCGTTGCCGCGGGCCGAGTCGGCCGGGCGCAGGATGGCGACGTCCGTGTCGTACTCGACCATGCCTCTGGCGTTGCGGGGCGCCTGGGCTAGCAGGGCGATGCCGGCCAGCGCCGGGTCGGCTGGGTCAAGTTCGCCGTGCGCCAGGGCGTTGACATAGACGTATGGGCCGGCGGCGCCGAAGCTTGCGCCCTCGGCGAACGGCCGCTCCGAGAGGATGCGCAACTCGGTGATCCAGGCCGTGGCGGCCTGGGACGCGAGCACGATGGCCCAGGCGGCCGCAATTAAGGTGCGCATAAACCCTCCCTCCGCGTCGGGTCTTCGCCCGAACAACTGAGGCTGTGCAGCGGCAGCGGGATGTGTCAACTGTGTCGGCCTAGCCCCTATTTTCAGCTCTGGATTGAGCTATATGATTGAACCAAATAAGGAGACCATTCCGATGCGTCGCACGTCTTCCATCATCACGGCCGTGGCTGTTGCCGCTCTGGCCCTCGCGCCTTCGTTCGCAGATGCGCGGGCCGGTGCGGGAAGCTCGTCCGGCAGCCGTGGCAGCCGGACCTATACCGCGCCCCCGGCCACCAACACCGCACCGTCCACGGCCGCGCCTATGGAGCGCAGCGTGGCGCCGCGTTCCGGCCCAACCTCAACCGCAGGCGCCCCGATGCAGCAGCCTGCCCGGTCGGGCTTGATGGGCGGCCTGATGGGCGGTTTGCTAGGTGTCGGACTCGGCAGTCTGCTGTTTGGCGGCGGGTTGTTCGGCAACGGCAGCATGCTCGGTTTCCTGAGCCTGTTGCTACAGGCGGCTTTGCTGTTCTTCGTGGTGCGCTGGCTGGTGCGGATGTTCATAAACCGGCGGCAGCCGGCCATGGCTGGCGGCTCGAACATGAACCGCATGGCACAGCCTGGCCCGGCGCCAGTCGCAGTGCAGGGCCTTGGCGGCAGCCCTGCCGCAGCACCGGTCACGGTCGGCAAGGCGGATTACGAGGCGTTTGAGCGCACGCTGCAGAATGTGCAGGCTGCCTGGACCGCACAGGACATGAACCGCCTGCGCCAGCTCGCGACGCCGGAGATGGCGGGCTACTTCGCGGAACAGGTCGCCGAGCAAACAAGCCGCGGCGTTCGCAACAGCGTGAGCCACGTGAAGCTTGAGCAGGGCGACCTAGCCGAGGCTTGGGCCGAGGGCGACCGTGAGTACGCCACGGTGGCGATGCGGTTCTCCTCGCTCGACGTGACTCGCGACTCCACTGGGCGCATAGTTGACGGCGACCTGGCGCTGCGCAGCATGGCGACGGAGCTATGGACCTTCGTTCGCGTCCGCGGCGGCGAGTGGGTGCTGTCCGCGATCCAGCAGACGCGGTAGTTCCCAATTCGTTGAGTGTTTACAAGGGCCGCCGGCACAACCGGCGGCCCTTTCCATTTGCGGTAGGGCGCGGTAACTGGGTCAGCGATGCTGCATCATCGAAACTTCATGTGCAACGGGGCACTTGTAACGTAAAGCCGTGCTGCGACAACAGCCTAGACACGACGCGAGGATTGATCGGTCGCATGAACGCTCTTCTTCCCGGCTCCAAGTCTCACCGCTACCGTGCGGTGTTCATCTCGGATATGCATTTGGGCACAAAAGGGTGCCGGAGCGACTTCCTTGCGGACTTCTTGGGCCGCATGCAGTGCGACCACCTGTTCCTGGTGGGGGACATCGTGGATGGCTGGCGGCTGCGGAAGTCCTGGTACTGGGACAAGGCGCATGACCGAGTCGTGCGCCTGATACTGCGCCATGCCCGGAATGGCACGGCGGTGACTTACATCCCCGGCAACCACGACGAGATGTTCCGCCCTTGGCTGCCGACCGAGCAGGACGCGAACACGCTCGAGGTCGCCGGCATCGCACTCCGCAACGAGGCGGTGCACGTGACGGCTGGGGGCTTGAGGCTGCTGGTGACGCACGGGGACGAGTTCGACAGCGTAGTGCGTTACGCCAAGTACCTCGCCATCCTGGGGGACCACGCCTATGTCACGGCGCTTGTGGTGAACCGCTGGTTCAACTGGTTCCGACGCCGGCTGGGGTATCCCTATTGGTCGCTGTCGCAGTGGCTGAAGCGCCAGGTGAAAGGTGCCGTGAAAGCAATCGACCGGTTCGAGACGGCGTTGGCGGCGGAGGCTGGGCGGCGCGGTTTTGACGGGGTGGTGTGCGGGCATATCCACCATGCCGAGATGCGCACCGTGAACGGCATCCTGTATATGAACGACGGCGACTGGGTGGAAAGCTGCACCGCGCTGGTCGAGCACCATGACGGGCAGTTCGAGCTGATTGACTGGGCGGCGGTGAACAACCTCTCGTTCTTCACGCCCCGTACGCCGGTGGCGGAGGCCGCCTGACGCGTTGCGAGTGCTGATCGTCTCGGATGCCTGGCATCCGCAGGTGAACGGGGTGGTGCGTACGCTGTCCGCGCTGGTTAAGGAGTTGGCATCGGCCGGGCACTCTGTTGAAGTTATCGGTCCGGACCGGTTCCTGACGGTCCCGTTGCCGACTTATACGAGCATACGGCTGGCGCTAGCGCCGCGCCGGCGACTTGGACGCATGATTGCGGCGTTCCGCCCGGACGCCTTGCACATTGCCACCGAAGGACCGCTCGGCCATGCCGCCCGGCGTTGGGCGCTGCGGCGCGGGGTTGCGTTCACGACGTCGTTCCATACGCGGTTTCCGGAGTACTTGCAGGCACGAACAGGCCTTGCGCCATGGCTGAGCTACGCGTGGCTGCGCTGGTTCCACAATGCCGGGTCTGGCATGATGGTGGCGACCGGCAGCCTGCGGCGCGAACTGGCGGCGCGTGGGTTCCGCAACGTCCGCGCCTGGACCCGGGGCGTTGACCTGGCACAGTTCCAACCCTCTGCCAGCGCCGATGTAGGCTGCGCGCGGCCGGTGTTCCTGTATGTGGGCCGGGTCGCAGTCGAAAAGAACCTCAGCGCGTTCCTGTCGCTTGACCTGCCAGGCACGAAGCTGGTGGTCGGCGACGGGCCGCAGCTTGGGGCGCTGGCGCGCGCGCACCCGGACGCGGTTTTCCTTGGCGCACGGCACGGCACGGCCTTGGCGCAAGCCTATGCGGCTGCGGACGTGTTCGTGTTCCCGTCGCTCACGGACACGTTCGGGCTGGTGCTGCTTGAGAGTCTGGCGTGCGGCACGCCGGTTGCCGCCTATCCCGTCACCGGTCCGGCCGATGTGCTGGAAGGCGCTGCGGCCGGGGTCGGGGCGTTGGACTCGGACCTGCGCGCGGCGGCGTTGCGGGCGCTCGGTGGCGACCGGGCGGCTTGCCGCGCCCATGCGGAACGGTTCTCGTGGCGTTCCTGTGCCGACGCCTTCCTGGGCAACCTGGTGCTGCTTGGCACCCTGCCGTAGCACACGCATCGTGGTTTGCTGGCGCGGAGGGCGCATGCTACCGCCCACCCCATGCTGCCCGGCTCTCGATGATGTTGAAAAGCGCCCTGCGCCACCCTCGCGTGCTGGCGCTCGGCGTCAGCCTGCTGGGCGCCTACCTGCGGTTCGCCCTGCGCACGACGCGCTGGACGTTGCACGGGGAGGAGTGGCTTGGCTCGTACTTGTATGGCGGCGCGGCGGTGTTCGCGTTCTGGCACGAGCGGTTGCCCTTGATGCCGGCATTGTGGCTGCTGGCGACCGAGCGCCGGGCACAGGGTGGGGCAGCACGCAAGCGGATGCATGTGCTGGTGAGCCGCAACCGGGATGGCCGGCTGATTGGCGCCATGATGCGGCGCTTTGGGCTGGACCTCGTGTACGGCTCCACCGCCAAGCGCGCGGCGCAGAAAGGCGGCGCGGCGGGACTGCGGGCGTTGCTGGCGGTGCTGGCGGCGGGCGATCAGGTGGTCATCACCCCGGATGGGCCGCGCGGGCCGCGGCGGCAGATGGCGCGCGGGGTGGCGCAAGTGGCCGCGCTCGCCAGGGTGCCGGTCGTGCCGTGCGCCGCGCAAACGACCCGCCGGCACATCCTGCCGACCTGGGACCGCATGGTGCTGCCGCTGCCGTTCGGGCGCGGGGTACTGGTGTGCGGCGCGCCGGTCATGGTGCCAAGGGTGGGCTGGATGGAGTCGCTGCCTGGTCTCGAGGCCGCGTTGACGCAAGCCGCGGACGAGGCGGACGCGCGATGCGGAGCGTGACGGCCGGGCTGTGGCACGCGACGGCAGCGGCGGCGGCTCCGGTCCTGCGGGTGATGCTGCGCCGCCGGGTCGCTCGGGGCAAGGAGGTAGCGGCGCGGCTGCCGGAACGGGAGGGGATCGACTCGACGCCCCGGCCTGAGGGGCGGTTGCTGTGGCTGCACGCGGCGAGCGTGGGGGAGAGCGTGTCGATCCTGCCAGTGCTCTCTGCGTTTGCGGAGGCAGCGCCGGAGGTGTCCGTGCTGGTCACGACTGGGACCGTGACCTCGGCGGAGCTGTTGGCGCAACGGCTGCCGGAGCTGGGCCTGCATGCCATGCACCGCTTCCTGCCGCTTGATGTGCCAGCCTGGGCAGCGCGGTTCCTGGACCATTGGCGGCCGGATGCGGCGGCGTTCGTTGAAAGCGAGCTATGGCCGAACCTGTTGGCGGCGTGCCAGGCGCGAGGGGTGCCGTTGATGCTGGTGAACGCCCGCATGTCCGCCCGGAGCGCGCGGGGCTGGAGCCGTGCGCCGGCGTTCGCGCGGCATGTGCTGGGCGCGTTCGACCGGGTCCAGGCGCAGTCGGGGGCCGATGCGGCCCGGCTGAGGGCACTAGGCGCGCGAGCGGTGGACGCGCCGGGGGACCTGAAGCTGGCCGCGCCGCCATTGCCGGCGGACCCAGTGGAGTTGGCCCGGTTGCGGACGCTGATCGGGGCGCGGCCAGTCTGGCTGGCGGCCAGCACGCATCCCGGAGAGGAGGCGGTGGCGGGCGCGGTGCATCGGGCGTTGGCAGGCTCGCATCCGGGGCTGCTCACCATTGTCGCGCCCCGGCATCCGGATCGCGGCCCGGCGGTGGCGGCCCTGCTGGGCGACGCGCCGCGGCGGGCAGCGGGCGGTGATCCGACTGGCGCATTCTGGGTGATGGACACCATCGGCGAGCTCGGTCTGGCGTATCGCCTGGCGCCGCTGGTGTTCGTGGGGCGCAGCCTGATAGGGCAGGGCGGCCAGAACCCATGGGAGCCGGCGCGGCTGGGCTGCGCCGTCGCGGTTGGCCCGCATACGGCGAACTTCGCGCAGGCGGTGCAGTGCCTGCTTGATGCTGGGGGACTGACCCAGGTGGCGGACGCCGACGCGCTGACGGCCTGGGTGGACACGCTGCTGCGTGACCCGGCCCGGCGGGCGGCCACTGGACACGCGGCGGAGACAGCCGCTTCCGGCGCTGCCGGCCTGCCGATGCGTACGGCGCGGACGCTGCTGGGGCTGATGCGGTGATGCCGCCCGGCTTCTGGTGGCGGGATGGGCTGATGTCCCGGCTCCTGTGGCCGGCCTCCCGGATGGTCGCGGCGGCTACGGCCTGCCGTGTGGCGCGGCCGGGCTGGCGGGCGCCGGTGCCGGTGCTGTGCTGCGGCAATGCGAGCGTGGGCGGCGCGGGAAAAACGACGGTGGTGCTCGACATCGCCCGGCGGCTACGGGCGAGGGGCGTCGCGGTGCACTGCCTGACGCGCGGCTATGGCGGCCGTGCTCGCGGCGTGTTGCGGGTCGATCTGGCCCGGCATGATGCCTACCTAGTCGGGGACGAGCCGCTGCTGCTTGCGGAAGTCGCGCCGACCTGGGTCGGAGCATGCCGGGCCGACGCCGCCCGTGCGGCGGTGGCCGCGGGTGCCAAGGCGCTATTGATGGATGACGGCCTGCAGCACCCAAGCCTGCACCGGGACGCGACGCTGCTGGTGATCGACGGCGCAGTCGGGTTTGGCAACGGCCGCGTGCTGCCGGCCGGACCGCTGCGGGAGCCGGTAAGCGCCGCCGCGGCCCGGTGCCAGGCGGCCGTGCTGATTGGCGCGGACCGGGCCGGCGCGCGTGCGGCGTTGCCCGCTGGGCTACCGGTGCTGACGGCGCGGCTCGTGCCGGATACGCGGTTGCCGGGGGTTCGGGTGCTGGCGTTCACCGGCATCGCGCGGCCTGCCAAGTTCCACGCCACGCTGGTGGAGGCGGGCGCCGTGCTGGTCGGGCAGCGGGACTTCCCGGACCACCACGAGTTCCGGTCGGACGAGTTGCGGGACGTGCTGGCCAGCGCAGCCGCGCTGTTCGCCACACCGGTCACCACGCCCAAGGACGCGGCGCGCCTGGCCGCCGCGATGCGGGCGCACGTTGAGGTGGTGGGCGTGTCGCTGCTGTGGGACGACGAGGCGGCGCTGGAGCGCTTGCTGGCGGAGGTGGTGCCCTGAGCCTTCGGTTCCGGCTCGAAGCGGCGCTGGTGCGTGCGCTGCTGGCAATGCTGCGGCGGCTAGGCCCGGTGGCGGCCAGCAACTTATGCGGCGGCGTGGCGCGCTGGGTTGGGCCGTTGCTGCCGGTGAGCCGCGTTGCAGACCAGAACTTGCGCGCCGCCATGCCAGAGCTGGACGCAGCGGCACGACGCCGGATGGTGCGGGGCGTGTGGGACAACCTCGGCCGGACCATGGGGGAGCTGCCGCACGTGGCCAGCCTCAAGCAGGCCGCAACGGGACCGGGCTGGGAGTTGGACGGGGCGGAGGTCATGCATGCCCTAGCAGCGCAGGGGGGGCCGATCCTGTTTTTCAGCGCGCATATTGGCAACTGGGAGCTGCTGCCGGTGGTCGCGGCGCATTACGGCGTGCGTGTGTCATCGTTGTACCGGGCTGCGAGCAATCCGCTGGTCGATCAAATCATCACCCAGTTGCGTCAGCAGGCAGTAGGCCTGGACGTGCCGATGTTCCCCAAGGGAGCGGCGGGGGCACGGCAAATCGTGCGGCACCTGGCGCAAGGCGGCGTAGTGGGCATGCTGATGGACCAAAAGATGAATGACGGGATCGAGGCCCGGCTGTTTGGGCAGCCCGCCATGACCGCGCCGGCGCTGGCAGCATTGGCGCTGCGGCTACGATGCCCGGTTGTGCCTGCGCACGTGGAGCGCCTCGGGCCGGCCCGGTTCCGCCTGGTGTGCGACCCGCTGTTCGATTTGCCAAACAGCGGGGATCGCACTGAAGATATCGCGACGCTGACGCAAAGGGTGAATGACAGGCTTGAGGAGTGGATCAGGGCGCGGCCACAGGAGTGGCTATGGCTGCACCGGCGCTGGCCTCGGGCGCGCTAATACCGCGCTTTCACCGGGATTTTGACCACTTCAGGCAGTGGCGAGCGCTCCAGCGACTTGATAGCCGGACGCGGCTTGCCGGAGGCAGCGCCGATCTCGGCATCCTGCTTTTCAATGATGGCCTGCGCCGGCAGGTCGCCGTCGAGGCCGGTCAACGCTGTGCTGGGCACCCGGCGGTTGCTGCTGCGGGTGCCATCTACATAGGTGACGTCAAAAGCAACAAAGCTCGACTCAATGCGTTTTTTAGGTGCCATTACTGGTGTCCGTGGCCGGTGCGTCGTCCGTCGAGGTAATGCCGGCGGCAAGGTCAGCCTTGCGGCGTTCCTCCTTCTCGCGGGCCTTTTCCTCTTTCTTGGCCTGCTTGGCCCGGTCGCGCTCGGCGCGTTGCATGTTGTAGTTTGGCTTAAATACCATCGAGGGGTTCCTGCGCTACTTAGCCCTGGTGCTGCCTCAGCCCTGGCCGAGTTGGCTTTCCCGGACGACGCGCTCATGGCCGTCCCTGGCGTTCTTAATGCGATACTGCAAGTCCCGAGTTTCGCTCGGCATTTGCCGCACCACGATGTAGCCTCCCCGCGGCGCGTTGCCATCGAACGCGCTGGGGGAGAACTCCACCCGCTGGCCGGATGCGAACCTATGGCCTGCCATGTCGAACGCCTCCGGCCGCTGCCACGAGGGCAGCTCTAGGGGTTGATTACGCGCCTTGCAGGTTCACGGCGGAGGTCTTGCCCTGCTGGCCGCGCTCCAGCTCGAAGCTGAGCTTTTGGCCCTCGTTCAACGAGCCCATGCCGGCGCGCTCGACGGCGGAGATGTGCACGAACACATCCTTGGAGCCGTCATCCGGCTGGATGAACCCAAAACCCTTTTGCGCATTGAACCACTTGACTGTTCCGACTGCCATAGTCTGCTCTCCATAGACACGGCGGCCCGCACGTTGCAGGCCGAATTACTTTTACATTCAGGGAGCACCGGAGCAGCAGGGGAACCCAGGGTTCCGAAGCGTCGTTCCAAAGAAAACAGCCCAGCACGAAAAAGCGCCAACCCAGACATGGGCGCTCGGTAAGGCAAAGTAAAGCCATTAGCGCCGGTTATAGCTAAATTGGCGGCTGGGCCTCATCGTCGGCGGCGGTGGCTGCCGCTGTTCCATCTTTGAACCGCAGCCGCAGCCGCGCGCCGGGCTTGACTCGTGCGGCCTCGGTGACCGGTTGTCCATCCGCATTGGTGACCAGGACGTAACCGCGTGCCAGCACCGCTTCCGGCGACACCGACTCGAGGCGCGCGCCCGCCGCTTCAACCCGCGCACGCGCTGCCCGAACGAGCGCAAGCAACGGTGCCGGCGAAAGCCGGGCCAGCCCTGCGTTGCCAGCGGCACGGCGCTGCCCCGTGGCATAGCGCAGCCCCCCTGTCAGCCGCGACCCGGCCAGCGCCAGCCGCGCGCGCGGCGTCGCGACGAGGTTGGGCAGCACCAACGTCAGCCGCTGGCCCCGGCCGTCCACGGCCAGACGGGCGGCGCGGAGCAGGGCCGGCAGGTCTGGCATGAAGCGGTCCGCCTGCTGCATTGCCGCCCGGCGTGCGGCGAGCAGGTTGGGCAACGCCAGCGCCAGGCGTTGTGCCCGGTCGTCCAGGCGTTGCCGCGCGCCGCCGACCAGGCCGGGCAAATCCGGCAGCCCACGCTCCGCCCGGCCAAGCCGCAGCCGCCGCTCCTGCGTCATGCGGTGCAGCCCGGCGCCGAGGCGCGCGGCCTCCTGCGCCAGGTTCGCCACCAGTTCCACGCGGGACGGCACCGCAAGCTCGGCCGCCGCGGTCGGCGTAGGGGCGCGGCGGTCGGACGCGAGGTCGATCAGGGTGTGGTCTGTTTCGTGCCCTACCGCAGAAATGAGTGGAATGCGGCAGGCGCTCGCGGCGCGGATCACGGCCTCGTCGTTGAAGGCCATAAGATCCTCAAGGCTGCCGCCGCCGCGGGCGACGATCAGCACGTCGGGACGGTTCGCGCCCGTCATGCGGTCGAACCCGGCGATCGCGGCGGCGATGCGGGCGGCGGCGCCCTCGCCCTGCACCGGGACCGGCCACACCAGCACCGTGCGCGGGAAGCGGCGAAGGATCGTGGTCTTGATGTCCTGCAGCACTGCGCCCTGCGGCGACGTGACGACGCCGACGATGCCGGGCAGCACGGGAAGCAGCCGCTTGCGGTCCTGGTTGAACAGGCCCTCGGCGGCGAGCCGCACGCGCAGCAGCTCGATCCGTGCCAACAATGCGCCCGCGCCGGCATAGTCCATGCGCTCGACAATAAGCTGGTAAGAGCTGCGCTCGCCGTATGAGGACACCCGGCCGGTGGCGATGACCTCGACGCCGTTCTCCGGCACCAGGCCCAGGCGGCTAACGGCGCTTTTCCATACGACGCCGCTGATCTTGCCGCCCTCGTCCTTCAACGAGAAGTACATGTGGCCGGAGGGGTAACGCTTGTACTCGGTGATCTCACCGCGGACGCGTACGCGGCCGAACGCGCCCTCCAGAGTGCGCTTCACGGCGCCGGAAATCTCGGAAACGGTGTATTCAGGAATGTTGGTCGGCGTGTCCATGGCAGCACCCTATGCTACAGCCGCGCTGGATTGAAGGAGGGCGGCATGCGCGTGTTGGTGGTGGGCAGCGGTGGGCGGGAACATGCGCTGGCCTGGGCGCTGGCGGCGTCGCCGTTGCTGACCAAGCTGTGGGTTGCGCCGGGCAACCCGGGCACGGCGGCGCTGGCGGAGAACGTGCCCATTCCAGTTATGGCTTTGGACGAGCTGGCGGCGTTCGCAAGCAAAAACAAGGTCGATTTGGTGGTGCCGGGTCCAGAAGCGCCGCTGGTGGCCGGGCTCACGGACCGCGTGACGGCCGCCGGCATCCGCTGCATCGGCCCGACCGCGGCGGCGGCGCAGCTTGAAGGCAGCAAGGCATTCACCAAGCAGGTCTGCGCCGACGCTAACATCCCGACAGCGCTGTGGGAGCGGTTCACCGACGCGGACGAGGCGCTGGCGTTCGTGCGACGCCGGGGCATGCCGGTCGTGGTGAAGGCGGACGGGCTCGCCGCCGGCAAGGGCGTCGTGGTGGCGGCGACGGTTGCGGAGGCAGAGGCCGCCGTCCACGCCTTCCTGCGCGACCGCACGTTGGGCGACGCCGGCGCCAGCGTGTTGGTCGAGGAGTGCCTGGAGGGCGAGGAAGTCAGCCTGTTCGCGCTGTGCGACGGCACGGACGCGGTGTTCCTGGGCGCGGCGCAGGACCACAAGCGGGTCGGCGACGGCGACACCGGGCCGAACACCGGCGGCATGGGCGCGCTGTCCCCGACGCCAGGTTTTGACCCGGAGCCGTCGATGGCGGGGATCATCCGCCCGGCGCTGCACGAGATGGCCCGGCGCGGCACGCCGTTCCGCGGCATCCTGTTCGCCGGGCTGATGCTGACGGCGGGCGGCGCGAAGCTGATTGAGTTCAACGTGCGGTTCGGCGACCCGGAGTGCCAGGCGTTGCTGCCGCGACTGCGCAGCGATTTGTTGCCGGCGTTGCTGGCCGCGTGCGACGGGGAGTTGGGGCGGTTCAGCCTGCGCTGGCAGGATGACGCGGCGGTCGCGGTGGTGATGGCGGCGCGGGGCTATCCCGGCGCGCCGGAGGCCGGATCGGAAATCGTTGGGCTGGACGAGGCCGCGGCCGAGGCGTTGGTGTTCCATGCCGGGACGCGGCGGGACGGGACGCGGGTCGTGGCGGACGGGGGCCGGGTGCTGACGTTGGTAGGCACCGGGCCAGACTTGGCGGCGGCGCGCGGCGCGGCGTACCGGGCGGTGGCGCAGGTGCGGTGGCCGGAGGGGTTCTGTCGGCAGGATATCGGCCTGCGGGCTTGACGGCTCATCGCAGGGCGGCGAAGAACTCTCGCAGCAGCGCAGCGCACTCCGCCTCGCGCACGCCGCCGACCACCTCCGGCCGGTGCAGGCAGCCGGGGGCGTCGAACACCCGCGGGCCATGCTCGACGCCGCCGCCTTTGGGATCGTAGGCACCGAACACCAGGCGGCGTACCCGGAAATGCACCAGGGCGGCGGCGCACATCGGGCAGGGTTCCAGCGTCACCACCAGGCTGCACTCTACAAGCCGCGGCGAGCCGAGCGCTCGGGCCGCCAGGCGCAGCGCCAGCAGTTCGGCGTGCGCGCTCGCGTCCCGGTCCGCCTCCACCCGGTTGCCGGCCTGGGCCAGTAGCCGGCCGTCGCCGGCCAGCACGGCAGCGCCGACCGGCACCTCGCTCCGTGCCGCCGCGGCCCGCGCCTCGTCCAGCGCCACCTGCATCATCGGGTGGTGTCTCAGTTTGAGATTAAGGGATTGTTGGGAATGATCCGGCGCATAAGAGTGATCGAAGGTTTCCCCGGGCGTTGGATGATCTCGACCGTCTCCCATCCCGCCCGAAGGTAAACCCGCTCTGCGGTGTTGGTGTAAAGCCAAGCGACATCAACCGACGCGGCTCGGCAGGCTCTCTCAAACAACGTGAACAGATGGTTGACGTAGCCGCGGCCTCGCCTGTCAGGAACCACGAAAACCCCTGCTAGCCACGGTGTGAGGTCCGGTCTCTCATCGAGGTCTCTTCGAGCTAGCGTGGCTGTTCCGACCGGCAGTTCTCCTTCGAGCAGAACAAACGTTTGCGGTGCACCCTTCTCGGCCACGCAGTCCGCATAAATCGCTTGCGTCTGCTCCAAGGTATGCCCTTTGTTCTTCCACCATTCGAGCCAGAGCCATTCGGAAATGACCGGCAGGAGGTCAGGACGTTCCCTGATGGTCGTGACGCGTAGTGCCATCATGCCGCCTTTGGCCGCGGCCTGTAAGGCCTGTGCTTCCTAAGCAGCTTCGCCCGTGCGTCGATCGGCGCCACAACCTCCTCCATGCTCCACAGCCGACCAGACACCCCCGCTGCCATGGCCGGGGCACACCGGATCATCCCCAACAAGCCCTCAATTCCAAACTGAGACACTACCCATCATCAGGGCTGCTTGCTCCCGAACCCGTCGGAGGTCTAGAGGACCGCGGCATGACCGCACGCATCAGACCCCTTGTTGGCGTCACCCTGGACACTGAGCCGCCGGGTGGCTACTCGAAATACCCTTGGTATGCGCTGCGGGAGAACTACGCCCATGCGGTGACCGACGCGGGCGGCGTGCCGGTCGGGTTGCCGCACGATCCGGCGGTGGCCAACTCCCTGCTGGACCGGATCGACGCGCTGGTGGTGACCGGCGGGGCGTTCGACATCGATCCCGGCCTGTATGGCGCCGCGAGCCGCCACGCGACCGTCACCTTGAAGGAGTCGCGAACCGCGGCCGAGCTGGCGTTCGTGCGGGGCGCGTTGGCGCGGGACCTGCCGGTGCTGGGCATCTGCGGCGGCGAGCAGTTGCTGGTGGTGGCGCTCGGCGGATCGCTGTGGCAGCACATCCCGGACAGCGTGGAGGACGCGCTGGAGCACGAGCAGAAAAACCCGCGGCACGAGGCCAGCCATGACGTGCGCGTGGCGCCGGGCACGTTGCTGCACCGGATCGTGGGCACGGACAGCATGCAGGTGAACAGCGCGCACCACCAGGCGGTGCGGGACCCGGGCCGCTTCGCCGTGGTGAACGCCACCGCGCCGGACGGGGTGATCGAGGGCATCGAGGACCCGCGCTATGGCTTCTGCCTGGGGGTGCAGTGGCATCCGGAGTTCATGATCGACCCCGGCGACCGGCGGATTTTCCGCGCGCTGGTGGAGGCCGCTGGCGGATGACTGAAGCCACCGCAGAACGGGGCGAGCGCATCGCCAAGTGGCTGGCGCGTGCCGGCGTCGCGAGCCGGCGCGACGCGGAGCGGCTGCTGGCGGAGGGCTTGGTGCAGTTGGACGGCGCCGTGGTGACCCACCCGGCCACGTTCATCGGCCCGGACAGCATCGTGCAGGTGCGCGGCGTCGTGGTGGACGCGCCGGACCGCACCCGGCTGTGGCGCTACCACAAGCCCGAGGGCCTGATGACCACGCACAAGGACCCGCAGGGCCGTCCGACCGTGTTCGACAGGCTGCCGCCCGATCTGCCGCGCGTGGTGAGCGTGGGCCGGCTGGACCTCAACAGCGAGGGGCTGCTGCTGCTGACCAACGACGGTGGCCTGGCCCGGCGGCTGGAATTGCCGGCCAACGGATGGATACGGCGTTACCGGGTTCGGGTGTACGGCCCGGTGGACGCGCACGCGCTCGGCCTGCTGGCGAAGGGCGTCACGGTCGACGGCGAGCGCTATGGGCAGATCGAGGCGGCGCTGGAGGCGCGCACCGGCACCAACTCGTGGCTGTCGGTGGCGCTGAAGGAGGGGCGGAACCGCGAGGTGCGCAAGGTGATGGGGCATCTGGGCCTGCAGGTGACCCGGCTGATTCGCGTGGCCTACGGGCCGTTCCAGCTTGGCAACCTGGAGCGGGGCGCGGTTGACGAGATCACCGGCAAGGTGCTGCGCGAACAGCTTTCGGGCTTGCCGGCGCCTGAGCGGCGCTAGATGCGGATCATTGCCGGGGCCTGGCGCGGACGGGCGCTGTCTGCGCCGCCCGGCGTGGCGACCCGGCCGACCGCGGACCGGGTAAGGCAGGCATTGTTCGACCGGTTGATGCACGCGGCGTGGGCCGGGAGGGCGGTGCTGGAGGGCAATGTGGTGCTGGACGCATTCGCCGGCACGGGCGCGCTGGGGCTGGAGGCGCTGTCGCGCGGCGCGGCGCAGGCCACGTTCATGGAGCGGGACCGGGCGGCGCTGGCGGCGTTGCGCGCCAACGTGGCGGCGTGCCGGGCCGAGGCCGTGTGCACTGTGCTGGGCGCCGATGTGCTGCGGCCTCCACCGGGGCGGCCGTGCGGACTGGCGTTCCTGGACCCGCCCTATAACGAGGGACTAGCCGGGCCGGCGGTTGCGGCGTTGCGGGCGGCTGGATGGATCGCGCCGGGGACCATCGTGGCGGCGGAAACCGCGGTGGGGGAGCCGACGCCAGGGCTGGACGGGCTGGTCAGCCAGTTCTCGCACGGGTCGGCCGCAATCCATGTGTTCGTGATGCCGTGACGCCCCCGCTACCGCCGGCCGAACAGGCGTTCCAGCTCGGCGCGGCTGAGTTTCAGGTAGGTCGGGCGGCCGTGGCTGCAGGTCGCGGCGCGGGGCGTGGTCTCCATCTGCCGCAGCAGGGCGTCCATCTCCGGCTGCAACATGCGGCGGCCGGCGCGGATGCTGCCGTGGCAGGCCAGGCGGGCCAGCACCGCGTCCATGCGGGCGGCCAGTGCCGTGGTCTCGTCCGCCTCGGCCAGCTCGTCCGCGAGGTCCCGCAACAGCGGCGCCGGATCGGGCGCGCCGAGGGCGGCGGGCAAGGCGCGCACCAGCACGGCGCCGGCGCCGAAGCCCTCGATTTCCAGCCCGAGCGCCGACAGCTCCGGGGCGCGGGCCAACAGGCGGGCAGCGTCGTGCGGCGGCAGGTCCACCACGGCGGGCAGCAGCAAAGGTTGCGCCCGTATGCCGCCCGCCGCGTGCTGCTGGCGCAGCGCCTCGTGGGTCAGGCGCTCATGCGCGGCGTGCTGGTCCACCAGCACCAGGCTGCCATCGGCCGCGACCGCCAGGATGTATGTGTCCAACACCTGCGCCACCGCTGCGCCCAACGGGTGCGCGGGGTCCGGGGTTGACGCAGGCAGCGCGCGCGCGGCCGGGCCTGCACCGGTGAACGGCAGCGTCATCTCGGCGAAACCGGTGTAGCGCGGCTGCCCGGCCCGGCTGGACACTAGCTGCAACGTGGGGCGCACGGCGGCTAATCCGGGCCGTGGGGCCAGGCCGCCGGCCAGCGTCCGGCCGATGGCGCCGATGACCAGGGACCGCACGCCGGCCGCGTCACGGAAGCGCAGCTCGGTTTTGGCCGGGTGCACGTTCACGTCGAGCTCGCCGGCCGGCAGCTCCAGGAACAACGCCGCCACAGGGTGCCGCCCGGCGGCGATCACGTCGCGGTAGGCCACGCGGAGCGCCGTTTTCAGCACTGGGTCCGCGACGGGGCGGCCGTTCACCACCAGGCTCTGCGCCGCTCCCGTGGCGCGGTGCACCGCAGGGCCGCACACGAAGCCTAGCAGGCGCATGCCGTCCCGCGCCTCGTCCAACGGCAGCAGCGCCGCCGCCGCGTCCGCGCCCAGCAGCGCCGCGACCCGGGCGGCGCGGTCCTGCGCCGGGAGGTCGAATGCCACGCGCCCGTCGGCCTCGCAGCGGAATGCGACATGGGGCGCTGCCAGCGCCAGGCGGCGCACCGCAAGCTCGGCGTGCTCGGCCTCGATGCGCGGGTGCTTCAGGAACTTGCGCCGCGCCGGGGTAGCGTAGAACAGGTCCGCGACCACCACGCGGGTCCCAAGCGGCCCGGCGGCCGGGACGGGCGGCGTGACGATGCCGCCCTCGACCCGGATCAGGTGCGCGTGCGGTTCGCCGGGCGGGCGCGAGGTGATGGCCAGCTGGGCAGCGGCGCCGATGCTGGGCAGCGCCTCGCCACGGAAGCCCAAAGTGGTGATGTGCACCAGCGCGTCGTCTGCCAGCTTGGAGGTGCAGTGGCGCTGCACCGCCAGCAGCAGGTTGGGCGCGTCCATGCCGTCGCCGTCGTCGGTCACCTCGATCCGGTCGATGCCGCCGCCGGTGAGCGTGACCGTGACCCGCGTGGCGCCGGCGTCAAGCGCGTTCTCGACCAGTTCCTTGACCGCGGCGGCCGGGCGCTCGATCACCTCGCCGGCGGCGATGCGGTTCACCAGGCCATCCGGGAGCAGGCGAATCGGGGCGGGCATGTGCGGACGATACGCCGTTGCCGGGGCTGGGGCTAGGCGCGCCACCGCCCGCGCGCCTACGCTGGATGCTTGGATGCGGAGCGCCGGATGACTGACATGATTTCCCTCGATCCCGGCGCGCGAAAGGCCATCCTGGACGCCGTGGACAGCCTGCGTGACGACGCGGTGGCCGGCCTGGCCGCGCTGGTGCGGCACCGGAGCGTGCTGGGCCATGAGGCCGGGTGCCTCGACGCGATGGCGGAGCGGTTTACGGCGCTGAGCCTCCAACCCTGGCGCGTGCCGACCGACCCGGTGGCGCTGGCCCGTGTGCCGGGCTTCTCGCCCCCGCTGATCGGCTATGCCGGGCGGGACAACGTGGTGGCGGTGCATCGCCCCCGTACGGCGCGCGGGCGCAGCCTGCTGTTGCAGGGCCACGTCGATGTGGTGCCGGAGGGCGCCGAGGATTTATGGGCCACGCCGCCGTTCGAGCCGGACGTCCGCCACGGCCGCATGTATGGCCGGGGCACGGCGGACATGAAGGCCGGCCTCGTTTCGATGACCACCGCGTTCGCGGCATTGCGCCGCGCCGGGCTGCAACCGGCGGCGGAGGTACAGTTCGCGGCGGTGATTGAGGAGGAATGCACCGGTAACGGCGCGCTCGCGGTGATGCACGCCCTGGCAAAGCCCGACGCCTGCCTGATCCCGGAGCCGGGGCCGGGCTACCCCGCCCTGTATGTGGCGGAGGTGGGCGTGGTCTGGGCCTGGGTGACCGTCACCGGCCGCCCCGTGCATGTGCGGGACATGCAGGCCGGCGTGAACGCGATTGAGGCGGCATACGTGGTGATCGAGCGGTTCCGCGCCTACGAGCACGAGATGAACCGGGCCGAGCGCCGGCATCCGGCGTTCGCGCAGGAGAACCATCCGATCAACGTGAACGTTGGCACGCTGCAAGGCGGCGAGTGGAACAGCAGCGTCGCCACCCGCGCCAAGCTCGGCCTGCGCGTGGGCGTCATGCCCGGCGAGAGCTGCCACGGGGTGCGCGCCGAGATCGAACGGCTGGTGGAGGACGCGGCACATGACCCGCGGCTGCGCGGCGCGGCGCTTGCAGTGGAGTTCAAGGGCTTCATGGCCGACGGCTGCGTGTTCCCGCCCGACCAGCCGATCAGCCGTGCGGTCACGGCGGCGCACCAGGCGGTGACCGGCGCCGAGCTGCGCCACTACAACGCGACCGGGCTTACGGATGCGCGGTTCTATGCCCTGTATGCCGGCACGCAGGCGACCTGTTATGGCCCGGATGCCGACAACATCCACGGCATCGACGAGAGCGTGGGCCTAGACTGCGTGCACGACGTGACGCGGGTGCTCGCGCTGACGCTGGCCGGGTGGTGCGGGGTCGAGCCGCTCGCGGCGTAGCGGCGGCCCGGCATCGCCACCAGCCGTCACCAGGGCAGTTCGGTCCCGCTATAGTCCAAGAAGACCGAACCTGGCGTGCCCCGGCGGGCAGTGATCACGTCCGCCAGCCCGCGCACGCTGGTTTTCACGTCGAGGTCGGCCCCGGCTCCGCCCATGTCGGTCTGCACCCATCCCGGATGCAGGCTCAGCACTGTCAGCGGCCGGTCCAGCTTCGAGACCATGCCGCGGACCAGCGAGTTCAGCGCGGCCTTGCTGGCGCTGTACAGCTCAAGGCTCCCGGCTGCTTGCGTGACGCTGCCGAGGCGGGACGACATGAACGCCACCACGCCGTCCCCAGCCACCTGGTCCAGCAGCAGGCGCGCCGCTGCAACGGGCGCGACGGCGTTGGTCAGGAACAGCTCGCCCACCTCCGACTCGGTCGCTTCGCTGGCGTCCTGGTGCTGTGGCCCGGACACGCCGGCGTTGATGAACAGCAGGTCAAGCGGCCCGGCCTGGTGCTCGGCGACGGTGGCTCGCAATGCGGCGACCGATGCCAGGTCGGTGATGTCCGCGACCTCCGCGCCCGCGCCCGCGGCGACCAGCGCCTCCTTGTCATGCTCCGACCGCACCGTGCCGGTCACGGTCCAGCCGCGGTCGGCAAACTCCCGCGCGAGGCCGAGGCCCAGGCCGCGCGAAGCGCCGATAATCAAGGCGGTGGGCATGGATCGATCTCCGTCTCTGGTTCATGATCGACATGGCAGGGCGAACAAGGCCTGTCCAGCGTGCCGAAAGCGTGATGGCGGGCTGTGCAAACCTGCGCGGCACGCCACGTTCCCCGCGCATCTTCCACGTTTCCCGCACACTGCAATGACAGGATCGCCCCCATGGCATCAGAAGCCCGCGTCGTCGTCATCACTGGAGCCTCGTCCGGCATCGGCCGGGCGGCTGCGGAGCAATTCGGGCGGCATGGCTGGCGCGTCGGCCTGATCGCGCGCGGCACCGATACCCTGGAAGCCGTTCGCAAGGGGATCGTGGACGGGGGCGGCACCGCCGCGGTCGCCATCGCGGACGTGGCTGACAGCGCGCAGCTCGAAGCGGCGGCGGCGAAGATCGAGACCGAGCTTGGACCGATTGACGTCTGGGTCAACAACGCCGGCGTCAGCGTGTACGGCAAGTTCTGGGACATCCCGGAAGACGAGTTCCGCCGCCTGACCGAGACCAACTACTATGGCACCGTGAACGGCACCCGGGTCGCGTTGTCCCGGATGCGGTCGCGCAATGCCGGGACAATCGTGCAGATCCTGTCGGCCATCAGCTACCGCGCCGTGCCGTTGCAGGCGCCGTACTCCGGCTCGAAGTATGCCCTGCGCGGCTTCACCGAGGCCGTGCGGAGCGAGCTGATGGACGAGGGCAGCGCGGTCCACCTCACGATGGTGCATCCGCCAGCGGTGAACACGCCGTTTTACAACCATGCGGTGTCGCACATGCCAAAGCCGGTGCGCCCGCCGCCGCCGATTTACCAGCCGGAAATCGTGGCGGACGCTATCTATCTCGCGGCCACGACGAAGCGGCGTGAGGTTAAGGTCGCCGGGTCCACGGTGTTCTTTGCGGTCGCCAACAAAATTGCGCCGGGCTTGCTGGACTGGGGCGCCGGCCAGGGCGGCGTCGCGTCGCAGCAGTCGGACCAGGGCGGCGCGGTCGCGGTGCGGGACCCGAACCTGAACAAGCCGGGCCAGGCCGTGAGCAGCACGCATGGGCCGTTCGACAGCGAAAGCCTGAGCACCAGCGCGCAGATGTGGGTGAACAAGAACCAGGGCGCCGCGGCTGGCATCGGGCTCAGCCTTGGCCTGATAGGGCTGGCGTTGCTGGTCGGCCGGCCGCGTCGCGGGCCGGTGGAGCAACTGGCCCGGGAGGGCGTCAAGATGGGCGCGCGCCTGTTGCGGCCGAGGTAGGGCCGGGTACGGGCGGCCTAGCCGCCTGAACCCGCGGTGCCGGTGGCGGAGTTGGCAGCCTGGGAGCGGCGCCCGGAGGCGCAACAGGCGCCGGTCGAGAGCCGGGCTATCCAAAGCTTCGGCGGGACAAGCCTTTATTTCCGCGACTCCGGCGGCCACTCGCTCGAAGTTACGGGGCCGGGGTTGTGGCGGACCTACTGATACCTGGGCTACACCCTGCGGCATGAGTGGGTGGCACCGCCTAGTGGCGTTCCTGATGTTCGCGTGCCCGTTCACGGCCGCGGCGGTGGATGGGGTCGACCCAGTGATCCCAACCCGGACCTGGGCCGAGCAGCAAAGCGTCCAGTGCAGCGCGGCCATTGTCCAGGCCGAGGCGCGGCACAGCACCTCGCCTGGCCTGTTGTCGGCCATTGCGCGTGCCGAGAGCGGCCGGCCGGTGCCGCCTTTGCGGGGGCTGCAGCCCTGGCCCTGGGCGGTGAACGCGGATGGTGCGGCGATGTACTTCGACAGCAAGCCGGCTGCGGTGATCTGGACCCAGCAGGCGTTGGCCCGTGGCGTGCGCCAGATCGACGTCGGCTGCATGCAGGTCAACCTGCAAGCCCACCCGCAAGCATTCCGCGACATTGACGAGGCGTTCGACCCGAATGCCAATGCGCTATATGCCGGACGCTTCCTGCGCCAGTTGCGCGACGACGCCGGAGGGGACTGGCGCCTTGCCACGGGCTACTATCACTCCCGCACCCCAGAACGGGCCGAGCCGTACCGCGAGCGGGTCGCCGCCATCGCCGAGGGGCGCACGCCTCCCGCCGGCCTCGGCGTGCCATTATATGTCCGCGCCATCCAGCAGGGCAGCCTGCGCATCGCGCTGGCCGGCGGCGGCGTGTTGCGGATCAACGTCAACCGGCAGCCCTCGGCGCGGGGACGCCCGCGCATGAGCGCCTGCCAGGTCGCGTCGGTGCTGGGGGATTACTTGGCGGCCCCGGCGCGGGCGCGTTGCGGGGTGGCGGCGCGGCGCGGCTGATGCACTGGTCCCGCCGTGCATAAATCGTTATAGACGCGTAGCCGCTGGGTTGGCCCGCGGCCTGGGCGCTACTATGTGCCATCCCGATTACGCCCGCCTGTTCATCGCACGTCCTGTTTATCACACCCGTTGAGACCCTATAATGAGCAACCCTGATCGCCGTTCCTTCGACAGCCCTCGCCGCGGCACGCGCGGACGAGAACGCAGTGATGATTTTCCGCCGGCCCGCGGCCGGGATGAGCCTTATGTGCCCCGGGACGCCTTCGTGCCGCGCGGCGGGGACCGCGCCCCGTCCGGCTTCGGCGCGCCGCGTGGCGCCGCTCCGTCCGGGCCGGAGACTGGAGCCGTCGTCAAGTGGTTCAACGCCGAGAAGGGGTTTGGCTTCGTCGAGCTTGAGGGGGGTGGCGGAGACGCGTTCCTGCATGTGAGCGTACTGTCCCGCGCTGGGCACCAGACAGTACAGCCGGGCGCACAGCTTCGCGTGTTGGTGTCGCCGGGCCAGAAGGGGCCGCAGATCGCCGAAGTGACGCGAGTGGACGAGGGTGCGGCAGTGGCTCCGTCTTATGCGGCCGAGCGTCCGCGCCCGGCAGCCCGCACGCCAATCGACGCGAGCGCGGCGGTCGAGATGCGCGGGACGGTGAAGTGGTTCAACGCCGAGAAGGGCTTTGGCTTCGTAATGCCTGACGGCGGCGGCAAGGATGTGTTCGTGCACATCTCCGCCCTGAACCGTGGTGGCTTGAGTGGGCTTGAGCCAAACCAGACCGTGCGGATGCAGGTGGCCGACGGCCGCCGTGGTCCAGAGGCCGTATCGGTCGAAGCGGCCTGACCCTTCTCTCCCAAACGGGAGCAAGGACGCGCGCGCCGGTTGGCATGTCCAGCCGTGCCGCGCTGTTGGTCGTGAGCGTGTTGGCCGGGGCGACCGGACCACTTCCCGGGATCGACGCCGCCGATCACCGGGTGCGTATCAATCCGGCCGGCCTGCCATGGGCCGCGGTGGCCCGGTTGCAGGTGCCTGGCGTGTCCCGCTGCACAGCCGTGTTGGTTGCACCGCATCTGGCCTTGACGGCGGCGCATTGCCTGTATGGGCTGCGGCTCGGTCACTTTGTGCCGCCCAGCTCAGTGCACGCGTTGCTGGGCTATGCGGGCGGCGGCTATGTCCGGCATGCGGTGGCGGTGTCCTATGCCGTGATGCCGGGCTTCAACCCCGGGGCTAATTCAGGGGGAGCCGGCGCGGATTTGGCGCTGGTTCGCTTCGCTGAGCCGCTTGCCGACCGGGTCCTGCCGCTCGCGGTGGATGCGGTGGCTGGCACGGCGCTGATGCTGGGTGGCTACGGCCAGGACCGGGCCGAGGTGGTGCTGGCCGATGTCGGCTGCCTGGCTGGGAACACCGTAGCCGGCCGGGACGGGCGGCCCGTGCTGATGCACGACTGCGCCGGCACGCGCGGCACCAGCGGCGGACCGGTGCTGTCGCGCATGGCGGATGGCGCGTGGGGGCTGGTGGGCATACAGGTCGCCGCCAATGCCGGCGGCGTGGGCGGCGTGGCGGTGCCGGTGTCCACGGTGCGGGCCTTGCTGGCGGCGGAGTAGCGTCAGAGAGCCTGTCCAGCGCACCAGCCGCTGGCCCAGGCCCATTGGAAGTTGTAGCCGCCCAGCCAACCCGTCACGTCGGCCGCCTCGCCGATCACGAACAGGCCCGGCACCTGCACCGCCTGCATGGTCTTTGACGACAGAGCCCGGGTGTCCACGCCGCCCAACGTCACCTCAGCCTTTGCGTAGCCCTCCGACCCGGCGGGCGTGAGCCGCCAACGGTTCAGCTTGGCCGCGAGGTCCAGCAACATGCGGTCCGGCAAATCCGCGATGGGGCCGGGCCGCACGTGCGCGTCCGCCAGCGCGTGCGCAAGGCGGGCTGGCAGGGCCTCGGCCAGCACGGTGCGGACCTCGGCTTTGGGCCGGGCGCGCTTGCGGCTCAACAGCACGGCGCCGGCGTCGGTGCCGGGCAGCATGTCCACATCGACCGCGCCCTGCTTTTGCCAGAACGACGACGCCTGCAGGATGGCCGGGCCGGACAGCCCGCGGTGCGTGAACAGCATGGCGTCCTGGAACACCTGCCGCCCCGCCGCAGCGCTGACTGGAAGGGCGACGCCGCTCAACGGCTGCATCAGGGACAGGGCAGCGCCCTCGAAGGTGAGCGGCACCAGGCCCGGCCGAATGTCGGTCAGCGGCAGGCCGAACCGCCGCGCCGCATCGTGCGCGAAGCCGGTCGCGCCCATTTTGGGAATGGAGAGGCCGCCAGTCGCCAGCACGAGAACAGGGGCGGTGAACGTGCCGCCACTGGTCTCGACCCGGTAGTCCACGGAACGGGATAGCTCCGTCACCCGATGTCCCAGCCGCATGTCCACTCCGGCCGCCTCGCACTCCGCCAACAGCATGGCGACTACGGCACCGGCCGACCCGTCGCAGAACAACTGGCCCAGCGCTTTCTCATGGTAGGCGATGCCGTGCTTGCGGATGAGCGCTACGAAGTCCTGCGCCGTGTAGCGGCTGAGCGCCGAGGTGCAGAAGCGTGGGTTGGCCGAGATGAACCGGTCCGGCGCGGTTTGTTCATTGGTGAAGTTGCAGCGCCCGCCGCCGGAGATCAGGATTTTGGCGCCGGCCTGCGCGGCGTGGTCGAGCAACAGCACGCGCCGTCCCCGCCCACCCGCGGTCAGCGCGCACATCATGCCGGCAGCGCCCGCGCCGACTACGATCGCGTCGAACTTAGTCATACAATTTATGTGGGGCTGCCGGCGCAGGTCTCAACTAAACGATGATTGTTCCCGGCTTGCGGGAGCAAATCGACCGATCCTGCGTTGGATGCATTTGGCCGAATGGCCGCCGAGGGTTTGCACGATGTCCGAGTCCAATTCCACTCTCGCCCGGTTGAAAACCAAAGTTTCAGCAGCGGACGCGCCTGGCTTGCAAAGCCTGCTGACGCTTGCTGCCGCGGTTGTGACGGTGGGTGCCTTGTACCTGGCGCGGGAGGTGCTGATCCCGATAACCCTGGCGGTGCTGCTGTCGTTCGTGCTGGCGCCGGTGGTGGCCCTGTTGCGACGGGTCGGCCTGCCACGCGTGCCGGCCGTGCTGGCCGCCGTGCTGCTGGCACTCAGCGTCATCCTCACGTTGGGTGGCCTGATCGGCACTCAAGTCGCTGATCTTGCGAATGACGCGCCACGTTACGCCAGCACGGTCGAGCGTAAGATCGAGGCCGTCCGCGGCTACACGGTCGGACGGCTGACGGAGGTCACCGGACGGATGGGACGGCAGATGGAGTACTCTGGGTCAGCCGTGCCCGGCGCACCTGCGACGCCAGAGCCGGCGCCCGGCGTGTCGGAAACCCCCAAGCCCATCCCAGTCGAGGTGCATCAGCCCGACCCCAACCCCCTCGATGTCGCCCAACGCGTGCTGGCGCCGGTGCTGGCGCCGGTCGCTGAGATGTTCGTGATCCTGATCGTCTCGGTTTTCATCCTGATGCAGCAGGAGGATTTGCGCGACCGGATCATCCGCCTGTTTGGATCGGGTGACTTGCACCGGACCACGGCCGCGATGGACGAGGCGGCAACGCGGTTGAGCCGCTACTTCCTCACCCAGCTTGCGCTCAATGCCGCGTTTGGCGTGGTGGTCGGGGTCGGCCTGTTGCTGATCGGCGTGCCAAACGCGCTGTTATGGGGCATCGTCGCCGCGCTGTTCCGGTTCGTGCCTTATATCGGAGCCATAGGCGCTGCCGTCATGCCGTTGCTGATGGCGGCGGCGGTGGACCCGGGCTGGACCATGGTCATTGCCGTGGCGGTGCTGTTCATCGTGCTTGAGCCGATCTGGGGGCAGGTGATGGAGCCGCTCGTGTACGGCCACAGCACCGGGCTTTCGCCAATCTCGGTCGTGATCTCCGCGATATTCTGGGGCTGGCTGTGGGGTCCCGTGGGCCTGATTTTGTCGATGCCGCTCAGCCTTTGCCTGGTGGTGATGGGAAGGCATATCGACCGGTTGCAATTCATCGACGTGCTGCTGGGCGACCAGCCCGCGCTGACGCCGGCCGAGAGCTTTTACCAGCGCATCCTGGCCGGGGACGCGGACGAGGCGCTTGACCAAGCCGAGGTGCTGCTGCGCGACCGCTCGCTTTCGGCATACTACGACCAAGTCGCGCTGAAGGGCCTGCAACTCGCCGCCAACGACTCGCTCCGCGGGGTGCTGACGGACGCCCAGGTGCAGAATATCCAGGGCGTCACCGACAGCATCGTGCTTGATCTTGCCTCCCATGACGACGTGGAGCCGGCGGCCAAACGCGACGCGACGCCGGAAGCCGCCATTACGGCCAATGAGGTGCAGCAAGCGCCACCCGGCGTGATCGACCCGGCTTCGGAGAGCTTATCGCCGGAGTGGGCTGGTCCGGCCCCAGTGCTGTGCGTCGCAGGGCGTGGCGCCTTGGACGAGGCGGCGGCGGCGATGCTGGCGCAACTGTTGGCCAAGCATGGGTTGCCCGCCCGCGTCGTGTCGCAGACCGCGGTGTCGCGCGGGCATATCGAGGCGCTGGACGTGTCCGGGGTGGCGATGGTGTGCGTGTCCTACCTCGAGGCGAGCGGCAGCCCGTCGGCGCTGCGCTACCTCATGCGCCGGCTGCGGCGGCGGCTGCCGAATGCGCCGGTGCTGGTGGGGTTGTGGCAGGCGGATGCAGACGTTTTGGCGGACGAGCGGCTGCGGACGGCTGTTGGAGCGGACCTCTATGTAACGACGCTACGCGAGGCAGTGGACGCTTGCATTGCTGCCGCAAAAGCTTCGAAGGAGGTCGCGCGGGTGGCGGAGACCGTGTAGCCCGCGTCCTGCCGGCTCAGGGATCATTGGTGGGCGTTGATGGAGTGCGCAGGGTGTCAAGCGCAATCAAATGGCCGTCCCGCTCGAAGTGCCAGAACGTCCAGCCGTTGCAACTCGGAGCGTTCTGCACTGCTGCGCCGACCTGGTGGATGGAGCCACGGACCACGCCCGACACCAACGAGCCATCGGCCGCGACCGTGGCGGAGATGCGGCGTTGTCGGTCCACAAGCAGGGTGCCGGGCGGAACCAGGCCGCGTTCGACTAGGCTGCCGAATGGGACCCGCACCGCCTCGCGCCGGGTCGGCGTGGCGGACATGCCGTCGGGCGACGCCGGGCGCTCGCGGCGCACGCGGCCAATCGCGGCCTCCGCGTAGGCAGGATGCCGCTCCATGCCGATGAAGCGCCGGTGTAGCCGCTTCGCCATGGCCGCCGTCGTGCCGGTGCCGAGAAAAGGGTCGAGCACGATGTCGCCCGGCGACGTGCTGGCCAGCAGCACCCGGTGCAACAGCGCCTCCGGCTTCTGCGTGGGATGCAGCTTGAGGCCGTGCTGGTTGCGCAGCCGTTCGGCGCCGGTGCACAGCGGCAGGAACCAGTCGCTGCGCATCTGTAGGTCGTCGTTCAGCGCCTTCATGGCTTGGTAGTTGAACCGGTAGCGGCTGTCCCGCCCGCGGGCCGCCCAAATCAACGTCTCGTGCGCGTTGGTGAAGCGGCGGCCCCGGAAGTTCGGCATGGGGTTGGATTTGCGCCAAACAACGTCGTTCAATATCCAGAAGCCAAGGTCCTGCAGGATGGCGCCGATGCGGAAAATGTTGTGGTAGGCGCCAATTACCCAAATGGTGCCGTCTTTGCACAACAGCCGGCGGCATTCGCCCAACCACTCGCGGGTAAAGGCGTCGTAGGCCGCGAAGTCGCTGAACTGGTCCCAATCGTCGTCCACCGGGTCCACGAGGCTGTCGTCAGGACGGCGCAGTTCGCCGCGGAGCTGGAGGTTGTACGGCGGGTCGGCGAACACGCAGTGGACCGAGGCGGGCGGCAGCATGCCCATGAGGGGGATGCAGTCGCCTAGCAGAACTTGGTCCAACGGCAACTCTCGTACGACGTCCACGCTCAACCGCACCTCCTGGATGCGGCACACTGCCGATCCGCCGGTTGCCGCGTCAATCACCCGCCAGCAGCGCGAGCTGTCGGACGGTGCCGAATCCTGCTCGATGGTGGCGGCACGGCCCGACCCGGCGCAGCGCAGCCCGGTGCGCCGCCGTGCC
Organism: uncultured Acetobacteraceae bacterium; assembly: GCA_964242575.1. Taxonomy (GTDB): domain Bacteria; phylum Pseudomonadota; class Alphaproteobacteria; order Acetobacterales; family Acetobacteraceae; genus JANPPS01. The sequence goes on from CAXTCN010000006.1 coordinate 63,014, forward strand.
GTAGCCCGCGTTGCGGTCCCAGCCGTATTCGGGGTAGCGGAGCGCCAGCCGGGCCATGATCCGGTCCCGGAGCACCTTCGCCACGATGGACGCGGCGGCGATCGACAACGAGAGGCCGTCGCCGCCGACGCAGCAGCGCACCGGGCAGGGCAGGGCGGGCGCCTGGTTGCCGTCCACCAATGCGAGGTCAGGCGCCATGGGCAGCCGCAGCGCCGCGCGGCGCATGGCGAGCAGGGCAGCCTGCAGGATGTTGACCCGGCCGATCTCTGGCACTGACGCCGCGCCGACGCCGATTTCCGCCACACCGCTTGCGTGCAGGGCCATGAACGCGACGGCACGCGCGGCGGCGGTCAGCTTTTTGGAGTCGTCTAACAACTTGGCAAGGTCATGAGGGACGCCATGCGGGAACACCACCGCGGCAGCCACCACCGGGCCAGCCAATGGCCCGCGCCCAGCCTCGTCAACGCCCGCCACGCGGCCGCTGTAGGCACGCTCCATGTCGAAGTTCGGACCCACGCCGCCCCTCAACAGCTCAAGTGGCCGGTGTTCCGGTCAGAGCAGCGACAGTTGCGCGCCGCCTGGGGCTGGAACGGCAAACTGGGTGCAGTCCAACCGGTCTCGGACCAGGAAGCCGAGCTTCTGCTTCATGCGGGTGAAACGCTGCGCCAACAGGTCGGCATAGACGCCTTCGCCCGTGAAACGGTGGCCGAAGCGGCTGTCGTTCAGCTCGCCAGCCCGGGTCTCGCGCACCAGCGCCAGGACGCGGCGGGCGCGGTCCGGGACATGGTGCCGCAGCCAATCCGCAAAAATGTCGCGCAGCTCGTGCGGCAGGCGCAGCAGCACGTAACCGGCATGTTGCGCCCCACGCGCCCGCGCCGCTTGCAGAATGCTTTCCAACTCCAAGTCATTGAGGCCGGGGATCATGGGCGCCGCCAACACGCCAGCGGGCACGCCGGCTTGGTTCAAGGCCTCGATGGTTTGCAGGCGGCGGGCCGGAGACGCCGCGCGCGGCTCCATCCGGCGCGCCAGCACCGGGTCCAGCGTGGTGATCGACAGCCACACCCGCACTAGGCCACGGCGCGCCATGCGGGCCAGGATATCCAAGTCGCGCAGCACCCCGGCTGATTTAGTGATGATGCTGACCGGGTGCCCGAACCGCTCAAGCACCTCCAGCACCGCACGGGTCAGGCGCATCGTGCGCTCAACAGGCTGGTAGGGGTCGGTGTTCGAGCCGAGCGCCATCGGCTTCGGCACATAGCCGGGCCGGCTGATCTCGCGCTCCAGCAACGCCGCAACATTCGGCTTGAACACGATTTGCGTCTCGAACTCCAAGCCCGGGGAGAACCCAAGATAAGCGTGGCTTGGGCGGGCGTAGCAGTAAATGCAGCCGTGCTCGCAGCCCCGGTACGGGTTGACTGCGCGGTCGAAGCCGAGATCCGGGCTGCCGTTCCAGCTAATGGCGGTCCGGGTTTTGTCCCGTGTCAACACTGTCGGCAACGGCGGAAGGTCGGCTAGCTCCGCGGTGATCGCCTCCCAGCCATCCTCGACCGCCGTGGTCCCGTGCCGGTCGAAGCGCGGCTTCGGGTTGGCGGCTGCGCCACGCCCCGTTCGGGCCAGTGATCGCGCGCCTGCATCCGGTGCCGGCTCGGGCAACTCGGAGTTGGCAAAGGCGCTGAGCGCGTCGTAGTCGAGGTCAGTGCGGACGAGTTGGCGTCCGGCAACGGTCCCATCCGGCATCGCTCAGTTTCCTATGCGTTCCTGATATCCCTCATAACCAACCTATAATCGGATCGTCAAGAACAAACTACGAACGTGCCTCGGCTTGCCTACTCGGCTGCGCGCAAGTGCTCCTGCAAGCGCGGCATAAGCTCGACCAAGTTGCAAGGCCGGTGCCGGTTGTCGAGTTGCCAGACCAGGATATCGTCCCAGGCGTCCTTCACCGCGCCGGTGCTGCCGGGCAGTGCGAACAGGTAGGTGCCGCTGGCGACGCCGGCCATGGCGCGGGACTGCATCGTCGAGGTGCCAATTTTTTGGTAGCTCAACATGCGGAACAGCTCGCCGAAACCTTCGATCCTTTTCTCCACCACGCGGTCGAACGCCTCGGGCGTCACGTCCCGGCCGGTGATGCCGGTGCCTCCGGTCGTGATGACGGCATCAATGGCCGAGTCGGCGATCCAATCGCGCAGCCGCTGCTCGATCAAGCCGGCGTCGTCTCGTACGATGGCCCGCGCCGCAACCGCGTGCCCGGCGGCCGTGATACGGGCGGCCAGCGTATCGCCGGAGCGGTCGTCAGCGGCGGTGCGGGTATCCGAGACCGTGAGGACAGCGATGCTGACCGGCAGGAATGGACGGCTCTCGTCGATCATGGCGCTTCCTCAATGCAGGTGCGCCACCGCGTTGGTGCGTGGCGCACCAGAATAAAAGCGGGGCCAGGCGCCGGCCGCAAGCTCGTCGAGGCTGGGGGACGGCAGGCGGAGGTGGGCGGCATAAAGCCAGCTATAGGCCAGCACGCGCGGGACATAAGCCCGGGTCTCCTCGACTGGGATGCTCTCGATGAACAGCAGCGGGTCATTCAGGTGGCGCAGTTCAGCGCTCCAGCGGGCCGTCGTGGTGGGGCCTGCGTTGTAGCTCGCCAACAGGCGGATCAGGTCGGACTGGATGCTGTCAAAGCGCGAGAGCTGCACCATGTAGCGCTGCCCGAGCTCCAAGTTAGTGGCTGGGTCAAGCAGTTGCTGGTTGCGCGCCGGGCTGGGCGCGGTGTCCCCCAACACGAAATCGACTGTCGTGGGCATAAGCTGCATAAGGCCGCGTGCGCCGGCGGGAGAGATGGCGTCCACGTCGAAGTTCGACTCTTGCCGGGTCACCGCATAGACCAGCGCCGGGTCAACGCGAAAGCCGCCGCGTGGCCGGAGCCGTGCCGCCGGAAGCCGCATCGTCGGCCGGCCAGTAGTCTCGATAACGCTCGCCACCTGCGCCGTAAGCTCCTGAAGCCCGGCCGTGCGGGCCACCAGCATAATAGCCCGGCTGTAACCGGGCTTGTCATTCATCTCGGCCCAGAGACGCCGTAGCTCCGCCGCCGCGCGCTCGGGCTGGCCCACTTGCAGCAGCGCGAGGGCACGCTGTCCGGCGGGCGTGGCGTTCACGGCCTCCACGTCCGCCTCGCCAAGGGTCCAAGCCGCTGTTGTCTCGGGCGTGCTGGCGGACTGGCCCAGGGCACGGCGGGCCAGCAGGCCATAGAACGTGCGCGGGTTCTCTGCGGCGCGACGCATCCAGGGCGCGTGGCCGCTGGCGTTGCCCCGGCGCAGATGGGTGCGAGCCGCCCAGAACGCCGCTGCCGAGCGCTGTCCCATGCTGGCCTGGCTCGCGGCATAGGCTGCCTCGAAGTGGCTGCGCGCCGTCTCGATCCGCCCAAGACGCCACGCGGCCAGGCCGGCGACGTAGGGAGCTAAGCCGATGCGGCCAGCAGCTTGATGGTGCGCGGCTTCCGCGAGCGACAGCGCCTGGCTGTCCCGGCCCTGGGTGAACAGGATTTGCGCCACCTCCGCCCGCAACAGCGCGCCGTACAGCGGCTCAAGGCCGCGGGTGCGGGCAATCAGCCGGACCGCGCGGTTCGCTTCGCCGGCGCGTGCGGGCTCATGCACGGAGCGGTCGAGCACCGGGTTGCGCGGCACAATCTGTAGAACAGGGTCCACGTCGCCTGACAACGAGATGGAACCGGGCAGCTTGGGCGAGGCTGGGAGTGTCGGGAGCGCTGTGCCTTTCGGCGGCAGCTTCGTCAATAGCGCGTGGATCGCGGACGCATCCGCAAGGTCTGGGAACCGCTGCAGCCATGGCCGCAACTCGTCCGCCGATGCTGGTTCATCGCTCTGCGACAGGCTGAGATAACGGTCCGCTAGGACATACCCGAGCAGAAGCGGGCTTTCCATCTCGTCCGTTTCGTCCATAGCGGACTGGATGTCGCCTCGTGCATGGTGCGCAAAGATGCGGCGGATACGATACGCCTCGCTCGGAGGCAGCGGTTGCGCCAGCCCGAGACTGCCGTGCGATTGCACGTGGGACAGCGCGAGCGCCACCTCGTCATACCCAATAGGGCTGGACGCCGCTGGCGCGGCTGCACCCGCCAGGAGAGCCGCGCCAGCGAGAAAGGCCCGGGCGGCATTGGACCGGGAGGCTGAGCACCCTAGATTTTGCATGAAGCGGAGGTGGAAACACCGGGTCGGACCGGCAACTAAACATTACGCGATCACTGACTAAACCTGACGGTCCAGCTCCGTCCGCAGACTCAACAGGTCGGTCCAGGTGTCGCGTTTGCTGGCCGGGCTACGCAACCACTGGTCCAACGGCAGCATGGGCAACGCGAGAGTGGAGGCGGGGCTACGGGCAACGGGGTGCCAACGGCCACGCAGGCGCCGCAATGGCTCGGCGCCGGCTAGCAATGTCTTTACCGGCGCAGCGCCCAGCAGCAGCAGGCGCGCCGGCCGGGTCAGCTCCAGCATCTTCAGCACGAACGGCAAGCAGGCCTGCACCTCCGCCTCCGTCGGCGCACGGCTGCCCGGCGGGCGCCACGGCACCAGCGTCGTGAGCAGGAGGGTGGTCCGGTCAAGGCCGATGCTGGCGAGCACGCGGTCCAGCACCTGACCCGGCAGTCCGGAGAACGCCTGGCCAATCCGGTCATCATCGGCGCTGGGCGCTTCCGCGATCAGCACAAGGCCCGCGGCCGGGTTGCCGGCCGGGCGCACGGTCGTGGTCGCGGTGGCGCGAAGCGGGCAACCGGTGAACGCCGCGAGCGCCTGGTGCAGTTCATCGAGGGTTCCGGCGGTCACGCTGGGCGGGGCCGCAAGCGGCGGTGCGATGAGCGCCGGCTCCGGCCGGGTCAGCAAGCGGCGTGGCGCGTTGTTGAACGCGGGGTCTGGCATCGCATCGAGTGGCGCGCCGGCCAACCGTCGGTCGATTGGCTGCTCTGCCAGAGCCTCGTCCGCGCCCCACTCCAGTTGCAGTCGCAGCGCCGCAAGGCGGTCGAGGTCCGTAGCTGTGGCGGAAAGCGGCATAGGCCGCAAAATGTGGTGCGTGCGGGTTTTGCGCAATCGCCCATCATCCCCACCTAAGGGCGATGGTGGAGAACGGAATGTCCGAGACGGAAGACGGCGCGTCCCCGGCAATCGAGCGGGAGGCGATGGAGTTCGACGTGGTTATCGTGGGCGCCGGGCCTGCTGGCCTCGCTGCGGCGATTCGCCTGAAGCAGCTTTCGCCCGACGCGACCGTCTGCGTCGTGGAAAAGGCGAGCGAGGTCGGCGCGCACGTCCTGTCCGGCGCCGTGATCGAGCCTCGCGCGCTGGCAGAGCTGTTGCCCGACTGGCGGGAAGCTGGCGCGCCGCTGCACACCGAAGCCAAGGACGACCGCTTCCTGTTCCTGACCCGGACCCGCGCCATTCGCCTGCCAACGCCGCCGCAGATGCACAACGAGGGCAACTACATCGTAAGCCTGGGCGACGTGTGCCGCTGGCTCGGCACGCAGGCGGAAGCGTCGGGGGTGGAGATCTACCCGGGGTTCGCCGCTGCGTCGGTGCTGGTTGAGGAAAACCAGGTCCGCGGCGTGGTGACCGGCGACATGGGCATCACCAAGCAGGGCGAGCATGGCCCGGCCTTTGCCCCCGGCATGGAGCTGCGTGCAGCTTATACTTTATTCGCAGAGGGTTGCCGCGGCAATCTAACCAAGCAGGTCGCGACGCGGTTCAACCTGCGTGAGGGCCGGGACCCGCAAACCTACGCTATCGGCATCAAGGAGCTGTGGGAGGTGCCCGCCGCGCAGCACCGGCCGGGCCTGGTGGAGCACGCGGTGGGTTGGCCGCTTGACCGCAACACCTATGGCGGGTCGTGGCTGTACTACTTCGGCGAGAACTTGGTCTCGTACGGGTTCGTGGTCGGGCTCGACTACAAGAATCCTTGGCTGTCGCCGTTTGATGAGATGCAGCGGTTCAAGACCCACCCGGCCATGCGCGGCCACTTCGAGGGCGGGCGGCGCATTAGCTACGGCGCACGGGCGTTGAGCGAGGGCGGGTTGCAGAGCATCCCCAAGCTCACGTTCCCTGGGGGCGCGCTGATCGGCGACACGGCCGGGTTCCTGAACGTGCCAAAGATCAAGGGCACCCATGCCGCGATGAAATCCGGCATGCTCGCGGCCGAGGCGGTGGCGGACGCGCTCGCAAATGGCCGTCCGGCGGAACCGGTCAGCTATGCCGAACGGTTCCAGTCGAGCTGGCTGCACGCCGAACTGCACGGCGCGCGCAACATCCGCCCGGCGTTCGCGAGACTGGGGCTGTATGGCGGCATTGCCTACTCGGCCATGGACACCTTCTTGTTGCGTGGCCGTGCTCCCTGGACATTCCATCACGCGCACGCGGACCATGAAGGCCTGCACGCGGCGGCGTCGAGCGAGCGGATCGCCTATCCCAAGCCGGACGGGCAGCTCACGTTCGACCGGTTAAGCTCCGTGTTCATCAGCAACACGAACCATGCCGAGGACCAGCCCGTGCACCTCAAGCTAAAGGAGCCCAGCCGCTGGCAAGGCGTGAACTGGCAGCAGTTCGCCAGTCCCGAAAGCCGCTACTGCCCGGCGGGCGTGTATGAGGCCGTGGGCGTGGAGGAGGGCCAGCCGCGATTGCAAATCAATGCGCAGAACTGCGTGCACTGCAAGACCTGCGACATTAAAGACCCGACCCAGAACATCGATTGGGTGACGCCCGAGGGCAGCGGCGGCCCCAATTACCCCAGCGGGATGTAGCGTGGCCCCGCGACACTGGGGTAAGCTGGCGCGCATGAACGAACTTCGCTCCACGCTCCTGGCCGTCTCGGTAATGTTTGGATGCGCCGCGAGCGATGTCGGCGTGGACGACGCATATGGCACCTCGCGGTTCCAGCCGACTGGCTCGTTCGGCGCGTACCTGACCGGGCGGTTTGCGGTGCAGCGCACCGACTTGGAGACTGCGGCTGACCGGTTGGAGATTGTCTCGCTTCAAGATGGTGCGGTGCGGGAGGTAGCAACGCAGGCGTTCATCGCGGCCACCATGGCCGGCCGGCCCACCGCCGCCCGGCTCGCGGCGCGGCTGCCGGAGAACCCGGTGGCGCAGCTTGTGCTGGCGAACCAGGACGTTCTGGTAAGCAACTGGGACGAGGCGGAAGCGCGCTTCGCAGCATTGCCGCAGCAAGGTCTGACGCAGGTGCTGCGACCGCTGCTGGTGGCTTGGGCGCAGCAAGGGGACGGGCGGACGAGCGCCGCATTGCAGACCTTGCAGCCAGTGCTGGATGGGCAGCGGTTCCGCGGCGTGACCGCGTTGCACGCTGCGTTGATGGCGGACTTGGGTGGGCTGCGGCCGGTCGCCACTGAGTTGTATCAAACGGCGCAGGCCGAGTATGGCGCGACCAACCTGCGGCTGGGCCTGATCTCGGCAAGCTGGCAGGCGCGGCAGGGTTACGTGGCCGAGGCGGTGCAATCCATCCGCGATATGGTGGGCAACAACGGCGACTTGGTGCTGGCCCGCACTGCGCTGGAGGCTGACGTGGCGACGCCAGCCGTGCGCAGCGCCGCCGACGGGATTGCCGAGGCATACCTGGCGATGGCAGCGACGTTGCGCCAGCAGAACGCCGCCGACTCGGCGCAGGTGCTGCTTCGGTTGGCGCTCGACATGCGTCCGGACTTCACGGCGGCGCGGCTGCTGCTCGCCGACGTGCAGGAGGCCGCCAAGCACGGCGCGGCTGCGCTCGATACGCTCTCGGCCGTGCCCGAGACTGACCCGCTGTTCGCGGTCGTGCAGTTGCGCCGGGCCAGCTTGATGGAGGGCATGGGTCAGTCCGATCCGGCCCGGCGCATGTTGGAGGCCCTGGCCGAGACCTATCCAGACCGGCCGGAGCCGCTAGCGCAACTCGCGGACGCGCTGCGGCGCAAGAGCCAGTTTGCGGAGGCGGCGGCGGTGTATGACCGCGCCATTGCCCGGGTGGCGGTGCCCAACCGCACCAACTGGCCGCTGTTCTATGAGCGTGGCGTCGCATTCGAGCGGGCAGGGAACTGGCCGAAGGCGGAGGCGGACTTCGAGTATGCGCTGCAACTCGCGCCGGAGCAGCCGAGCGTGCTGAACTATTTGGGCTATGCCTGGACCGAGCAGAACCGCAACCTGGACCGTGCCCGCGCCATGATCGAACGTGCCGTGGCGCAGCGGCCGAACGACGGCGCCATCCTCGACAGCCTGGGCTGGGTCATGCTGCGGCAGGGCGACGCCGCCGGGGCATTGCAGCAACTCGAGCGCGCCGCGGAGTTGCAGCCGGACGACCCGGTGGTGAACGGGCACTACGGGGATGCGCTCGCGGCAGTGGGGCGGATGCGGGAGGCCGAGTTCCAATGGCGTCGCGCGCTGAACCTGAAACCCGAAGACGAGGAACAGAAGCGCATCGAGGCCAAGCTGCGCAGCTTGCCGTAGAGCGATGCTGGCTGAGGCGGCGCCGGCCAAGGTTAACCTGTTCCTGCACGTCCTGGGCCGGCGTCCGGACGAGTATCATTTGTTGGACAGCCTCGTGGTGTTTGCTGGCGCTGCCGATCGTTTGACGGCGGAACCCGCGGACCGGCTTGAGTTGGTGGTGCAGGGGCCGCACGGTGGCGCACTGGCGCTGGAACCGGACAACCTCGTGCTGCGGGCAGCCCGGATGTTGGCGGAGCGGGCTGGGGTGCCGGCACGGGCACGGCTCGTGTTGGACAAACGGCTTCCGGTCGCAAGCGGCATCGGAGGGGGGTCAGCCGACGCCGCCGCCGCCTTGCGGCTGCTGGCGCGGTTGTGGAACGTGCGCTGCTCATGGGCCGAGCTGCACGCTTTCGCAGCCAGGTTGGGTGCGGACGTGCCGGCCTGCATCGAAAGCCGTCCCATCCGGATGGGCGGCGTGGGCGAGGTGCTGCGGCCGGCGCCGCGCCTGCCCGCGTTCGAGTTGGCGTTGGTTAACCCCGGCGTGGCCGTGTCCACCCCGGCGGTGTTCCAGGCGCGTAGCGGCGGTTTCTCCCCGGGAGCGGAGTTGCCGGACGCGTGGGCGGACGTGGACGCGATGGCCGCAGGCTTGCAGCGGCTCAGTAACGACTTGGAACGTCCGGCGGTGTCGCTGTGCCCGTCGATTGGTGCAGTGTTGGAGTGGCTTTGTGCACAGCCGGGTTGCCTGCTGGCACGGATGAGCGGCTCCGGCGCGACGTGCTTCGGCCTATTCCGGAGGGATGCCGCGGCCATTGCGGCAACGGCGCCGGAGCCTTGGTGGGCCTGGGGCGGCGTATGTGCGACGGAGGGGTTTACGGACCGGTCCCGCAGCGCCTAATCAGGGAATGCGTGGACCGGTGCTGGGGCGTCGCCAAGCGGTAAGGCAGCGGACTTTGAATCCGCCATTCGAAGGTTCGAATCCTTCCGCCCCAACCACGGCTCAGGACGGCCAGCCCTGGATGCGGCCGACGCTCGCCGGCACGGAACCTTGCACATGTTCATCCCAATCGCATCCGGCATTGCCTTTGACCCGCGCGAGGTTGAGGAGACATTCGTCCGTGCCTCCGGTCCGGGCGGGCAGAACGTCAACAAGGTCTCGACAGCCGTCCAGGTCCGGCTCGACCTGCGGCGTGACGGGAGCCTGCCGGAGGGGCTGCGGCAGCGGGCGGAGGCTCTGGGTGGACGCCGCGTGACGGCGGACGGCGTGCTGGTGATCACGGCGCAGCGGCACCGGTCGCAGGACCGCAACCGTCAGGACGCGCTGGAACGGATTGTGGAATTGTTGCGCGCGGCGGCCATTCGGCCGGTTCTCAGGCGGGACACCAAGCCGACCCGGGCCTCGCAGCGACGCCGGGTCGAGGCGAAGGTGCAGCGGGGCGCGACCAAGCGGATGCGCGCGCCACCGACGCAGGACTGAACGTCAGTTCGAGATCGGGTGTGACGGGTCCGGGGAGGCGCGGGGCCGTAACGTGCGGCGCAACAGTCGGCCCAGCTTGCGGCGGCGGGCGCTGTCCTCGTCTGGATAGTCCTCAGCGCCCATGTGCCGGCGCAGCGACAGCTTGCGGGTGTGATACTCCTCAAGCTCCGGACGGTGCCCCACGCTGACGACGGTGGTGTCCGCGAGCTCATGCCGGAACAGTTCCATCATCGAGGCCTGGCTCGCTGTGTCGAGCGCAGCGGTTGCCTCGTCCATGATGACGATATCGGGTCGCTGGATAATCAGCCGCGCGAACCCGATGCGCTGCTGCTCCCCGCCGGAGAGCTGCTTGTCCCAGCGGTCCTCGTCATGCAGCCGGGGCGTGAGGTGGCTGAGGCCGCAGCGGTCGAGCGCCGCCGCCAACACGCTGTCCGCCACGTCCTCCTTGCCAGCCGGATACTGCAACACCTGGCGCAGCGTGCCGTGCGGGATGTAGGCGCGCTGCGGCAGGAACGCGACGTGCGCGCCGATGGGCAGCAGCACCCGCCCTGACCCCCAGGGCCACAGCCCGGCAATGGCGCGGATCAGCGTGCTTTTGCCCGTGCCGCTCTCACCGGTCAGCAGCACGCGGTCGCCACGCTGGATGGCGGTGTCCGCGTCGTCGATCATGACGCGGCCATTATACTGCGCAACCGACAGGCCTTCGAGCCGCAGCGCGCCGTCCGGACTTTCGGAAATGACGATGCGGTCTTTCGCGTCGGTGCCGACCGAGGCGTCAAGCTGGGTGAACGCGGTCCATAGCCCTGTGACCCGGCCAGCCGAAGCGAGCCACTCGGCGATGCGCGGGTAATTGTCAAACAGCCAGTTGAGCGCGACTTGCACCTGCACGAACGCCGCCGCGGTTTGCATCAATGAGCCTAGCGTCAAGTTGCCCGCCAAATAGTTCGGCGCTTCCAGCAGCAACGGGAACACTGGCGCCACCGCCCAGTTGCTGCCCATCAGCCACGTCATCCGCGCAAGCTGGGCAATTTGCCGCATCCAGGCATCCACCAAATGCTGCAGGGTGACGCGCAAGCCGCTGGTCTCGTCCGCCTCGCCACCGATCAACGCGATGCTCTCGGCGTTCTCGCGGACCCGGCCCATTTCGGTGCGCAGCCGGGCCTCGGCGCTGTTCTTGGCCTCGATGCGCCCGATCAACGGCCGGCCGAACAGCACCATGGAGCCGGACATCACCAGCGAGTATGCGATGGCGGCGAAAACCATGAAGCCCGGCACCTCGACGCCAAATACCTCCGCGTTGCCGCCCACGGACCACAGCACGCCGAAGAATACGATGGCGGTGAGCACGGCGTTCAGGATGCCGGAGCTGAAATCGACCACTGGCTCCGTAGCGATCCGTGCGTCATCGGCGATGCGGAACTCCGGCGCGTCCAGGTCCGGGGCGGCGATGCTGAGGCGGTAGAACCGCTGGTCGCCGAGCCAGCGCTCCGCCAACCGCTCGGTGAGCCACTGCCGCCAATAGACCTGCAGCCGCATACGGGCAATCAACTGGAACACGGCAACGGCGGAGGACGCGACGGCCAACACCGCGAACAGGCCAATCGCGCTCAGCACGATGTTCTCCTGCTTCTGCTCCATCGCGTTGAAGAAGAACTTGTTCCAGCGGTTGATGCCGTACTGGACCGCGATGTTGGCAATGACCAGGGCTATCGTGCCGAACGTCAGCGTCCAAGCGATGCGGGCAGTGGGACCACGCCAGAAACCGCCTGCCAACCGCCAGTATTGACGGACGGTACCTGCTTTGCGTGGCCGTTTGTCGGTGGGTAATCCTGGTAGTGGATCGTCGGAAAGAGTGCTGGCGACCGTGCTACCGTCTGGCATCAAAACCCAGGAACCCTGCCTGGGGAACTGATGCGCCACCATCGCCCGCGAACAGTCGCGCAGTTTGTGGCGCAGAAGGGGTGGCTGGCCGGGCCGTCACCTGCCGGGTGGCGCGTTCCGCCCGGGCGGCGGCGGCCCGTTCGGCCCGGCTTGGCTCACGCGGTATCGGAGCAGGAGCCGCCGACGGCGCGGCGGTGGTGTTGTAGCCGCTGCTGCCGCGCAACGAAAGCAGCAAGAACGAAATCTCATTCCGTCCCAGGTCAATTGCGAGGTCGAGGGGTGTAAGGCCCAGGACGTTGGTGCCGTTCAGGTCCGCGCCACGGCTTAAGCTGTCTCGCGCGGTCGAGAGGTCGCCGCGATTGATGGCGTCGAACAAAGCTTCGGTTGGCGGTAGGTCGCTGGCCACCCGGTCAGCCGGGGCAACGGCAGTTGGCTCGGCGCGGGAGCCCGGCAGCGCAGGTGGAGGTGGCTGCCGCACCACTGGGTCACGCTTCGCGCCCTGGATGGGTTTGAAGGTGTTCGTGGGGTTTACCTGGGCCAGCGCGGCCGAAGCTGAAAACGCCATGGCCCCGGCCAGCAGCAGTGCATACGGTTTGCGATCCATCGAGAGACTATAACCTATCCCGCGTTCAACCACCAGAACCCTGCATTGAGGTAAGCCGCATAACTGACCCACGCCGCGTAGGGGACCAACATCCCCGCCGCCCATCGCTGCAACGGCAAGAACCGCGCGATGGTCAGCAGGATCGTCGCCAGCAACGGCACGATCACCACCAGGCCCCAAGTCGTGCTTTGCAGCCCAAAAAATGCAGGCGCCCAGAATGCATTCAACAGCAGTTGCCAGCCCCAGGTGCGCAACGCCGCGCGCTTTGGCTCGATCCCAATGTCCAACCGCCGCCACACCAGCCACGCCGAGACCCCGATCAACAGGTATAGCACCGTCCATACCGGCCCGAACACCCAGTTCGGCGGCGTTCCGGGCGGGCGGGCCAGCGACAGGTACCAGCTCCGGACACTGCTGGCCGTGGCTGCGCCGGACGCGCCCCATACCAACAAGCACAGGCCCACGAACCCAATGAGCGCCAACAGGTTGCCTCGCGCGGCCCGGCGATGGGGTGGTTCAAAAGTCTGGAAAGCACAACCCTCCTTGGTGTGTCACGATCTGTTGCCTTCGCGCCGCCAGGCGGCTAGCACCAGCCCGAGCAGCACCGGCAGCGCCGCCCAGGGCGGCAGCAGCGGAATAGCGTCCAGGCCCGTCACCACATGATCGTGCCGCCGCGGCAATCCAATCCAACCAGCGCCGGACCCCTCGCGGCCTAGCTCGACCCGGCGCAGGTCCGGGATGCCGTTTCCGATGAACCGCACGCTGCCGCCCGTTGAGCGGGTCAGCGGTGCCACCACGGTCGCGGTCGCGCGGAGATCGGAAACCTCCCGCGGATTGGCGGTTTGAGCGGCGGCGAAGGCCGTGCGCGTGCCGTCTGACACCTGCCACACGCCTACTGCCTCCGCGGGCATCTCGGCCGTGGCCCGGCCAGCCCCGGCTGAGTTGAGCGGCAGGCGTGAGACCGCGCCGAACGGGGCCGTGACGGTCAGCTCGCTAGGCGATTCCTCCTGGATGGTGCGGCGCTCGATCAGCAGCTTGCCATCCAGGATGCGGGCCCGCAGGCTTTCTTCCTCCAGCGCCGGCTCCTTCATGAGCCAGTGCGCGATGCGGCGCAGCAGCTCCGCTTGCGGGCCGCCGCCCTGGTGCCCGCGCGACCACAGCCAAATCTGGTCTGACAGCAGCAGTGCCACCCGCCCTTGCTCCACCCGGTCTAGCAGCAGCAACGGCCCGCCGTCCGGCGCTTCCATCAAGGGTTGCGCAATGGTGTCGGGCGACGCCGTCACGCCGATGCGCCGATACCAGGACCCCCAGGCCGGATCGCCTGAGGCCCGCCAGCCCGGCAACCCCTCCGTCACTGGGTGCCGGGCGCCAAGCGCCGTGACCTGTGGGCGAAAGCCGCCCTCGATCACGCCGCCTGCCGCCAGCGTCGGCCGAGCTGGCAATATCCCGCCCAGCGCAGTGCCCGACAGGCTGGATGCGCCCGAGAACTCTGGCCCGGCGCTCAGCAACAATCCACCGCCCGCTCGCACGTACTCGGCGATGTTGCGCAGGTACAGCGGCGGCAGGATGCCGCGATTCTGGAACCGGTCGAGGATAATCAGGTCGAAGTCACGGATCTTGACCTGGAACAGCTCGCGCACCGGGAAGGCGATCAGCGCCAATTCGTTCAGAGGCGTGAGGTCGTCGCGCTCTGGCGGGCGCAGGATGGTGAAATGCACGAGGTCCGCCGCCGGGTCCGCTTTCAACAGCCGACGCCAGGTGCGTTCCCCCGCATGCGGCTCCCCCGACACCAGCAGGACGCGCAACCGGTCCCGCACGCCGTTGATCTCGACGATGGCGCGGTTGTTGACCTCGGATATCTCCCCCGCCAGCGGCTCGGCTTGCAGCTCGACGATGATCGGTCCGGCGCGGGTGATTGGCACCTCAATCACCTGCTCCTGGCCAATCAGCGCCGATTGCACCTGCGCCGCCTCGCCGTCGCGGCGGATGGTGAGACGGGCCAGTCCAGACGGACGCGCGCCCAAGTCATCAACTGCGACCTTCAACGCCACGCTGCGGCCCACGACGCCGAACGACGGCGCCTCGATGATGCGCAGGCGCCGGTCCACCTCCTCGCCACGGGCCGGGACCAGCACGTGCAGCGGCACCGGCATCTCGCTTGGCGCGTCATGCACTTGCCCATCGGTCAACGCCACGATGCCGGCCAGGCGAGAGCGCGGGATGTCCGCCAATGCCCGGTTGGTGGCGGCAAACAGCGCGGTGCCGTCATGCCCGGCCTCTGGCACCACGATGGTCCGCAGCTCCAAGTCCGGCATCCGGGCGGCTTGCGCTTGCAAGGCGGTGCGGGCGGCGTCGCGGATGGCCGCACGGTCGCCGACCTGCATGGACCGGCTTTCGTCCACCACCAGCAGGCCGATGTCCGGCAACGTGTCCCGCGTCTCCCGCACCAGCCGCGGCCCAGCGAGCCACAGCAGCAGAACGCCGAATGCGAGCGCGCGCCAGGCCGCGCCGCGCGCACGGCGCAAGACGGCTGGCAACAGCGCCACCAGGCACAGTGCCGCGAGAGCGCCCAGTGCCCACCACGGCAGCGCCGGGTCGAACCGGAGGGCGGCGTAGGCCTGTTCCAGCTTCATTGCCCGAGCCGCTCCAGAATGGACGGCACATGCACCTGGTCGCCTTTGTAGTTGCCCGTCAGCGCGTACATCACGAGGTTGACCCCAAACCGGTAGGCCAGCGTACGCTGCCGCGCCCCACCCGGCACCGTGGCATATGGGTTGCGCCCGGCCCCATCCACCGCCCAGGCGCCGGCCCAGTCATGCCCGCCAATGATCACTGGGCTGACGCTGTCGTTGCTGCGGTCCTGGTCCCGCTGCACCCACACCGTGTCGCCGGTGAACCGGCCGGGGAAATCCTGCAACAGGTAAAACGACCGCGCCAGCACATGGTCCCCGTTCAATGGCGCGAGCGGTGGCACCGCCAGTCCCTGGCTGACCCGGCGCAACGCAGCATCGGCGCCAGGCGCGAAACCCTCGCCGCTGCCGCCGCCGCGCGTGTCGATCAGGATGATGCCGCCGCGGCTCGTGTAATCGTTCAACGCCGCAATCGCCCCGGCATCCGGCGCTGCGCTGGCGGTGATGGGCCAGTAGAGCAGCGGGAAGAAGCTGAGGTCGTCCTGTCCCGGCACGATGGCGGCCGGGTCGGCGAGGCTTGCGGCGGTACGGCGGTTCACATAGGCCGACAGGCCGCTCAGCCCGGCGCGCGAGACGCCGTCCACCGTCGCGTCCCCGGTCACGACGTAAGCAAGCCGGGTGGCCGTAGCCGGCAGGTCCTCGGCCCGCGCTGGCACTGCCAGCAGCAACAGCGCCGCAACCGCCGGACGTAAGCGCAGCATCCCGCGCAGCCAAAGCGACAGCAGCATGTCGATGGCCAACAGCACCACCGCCAGCGCCAGCAAGTCCGGCCCGATGGCGCGCTCCCGCGACGCCCCGGCCAGCGGCGCAACGGAGGCTCCGGACACGGTTGCCGACGCGGCAAGCTCCGGCAGCGCCGCTCCCAGGTTCAACGCGCGCCGTCCGCTCTCCGGCCCATAGATGCCCGGCGGGTGCCGCGGCGATATCACCGGCGCTGCAAACTCCGCCGCGGCTAGGCCGGTAGCGGCCTGCGGCGGCGGCGACAGCGCCCCGAAGCCGTCCAGCGTCTCGGCGGGCGCCAGCACCGTGTCGTCCGCCACGCCTGCCACCCCGGCCGACAGGTCCACCACCCGGCGCAGCATGTCCACGAACAGGCCGGAGAGCGGCAGGTTGGACCAGTCGGCGTTGGCCGTGACGTGGAACAGCACCACCCGTCCGGCTCCGCGCGACGCCGCGGTCACCAACGGGGTGCCGTCCGCGAGCGACGCCCAAGTCAGCGCGGCAAGCTGCGCCGACGGCTCCGCCAACACCTGCCGGCTCACCAGCACCTCCGCCGGCACCGGCAAGCCGACGAACGGCGAGCTGGGCGGGAACGGCGCCAACGCAGCCGGCTGGCTCCAGGACAGCGCGCCGCCCAACTGACGGTCACCGGCCAGCAGCTTCACCGGCAGCAGGTTGTCGCGAAACGCCGGGTCGTTGCTGGCCTCGGCGATGCGTGGCCCGGCGAAGCGGATCAGCAGCCCGCCTTTGTCCACCCAGCGCTCAAGCGCCGCCGCATCCTCGCCCTCGGTCGGCAGGTCCGCCAGCAGCAGCACGGAAACCTCGCGGGACAGCAAGGACGCCAGGTTGCCCTCGCGCAGCTCGGACGTGGGGGCCAACGCCCGGCGCGCATAGAACAGCGGCCCAATCAGCGGCGTGTCCGCGCCCTCGTCCGCCGCCAGCAACCCGACTGGCCGCCGCCGCCACCGCTCATCCAACAGCATGACCGAACCCGCCGAGGCCGCGCCCTCCAGCACCAGCCGGGCAAGCTGGTTGCGCAGCTCCGGCGGCAGCGGGATCGGCAGCTCGGCGCCCGTTGCACCTGCTGGCACGGTGCCCTCCACCCGCGCCAAGGTGCGGCCGTCCCCGGTTTGCGCCAGCACCGCGACCGGCAGCGGCGCGGGCTGCGGCAACACCGAGAGCTGCGCCACCAACTGACCAGCCTCGGGCCGCGGCGGCCGGGCGAGGCGGACTGGTGAGGTGTCCGGCCTGATTTCCGTCACAGCGCCGAGCCCGGCCAGCGCCTGTCCAAACAGGGCATCCCCCGGCGTCGCGATCCCGTCTGTGATATAGAAGCTAGCCCCTACCGCCGCGCCCACCAGCGCCTCGGCTGCCGACGCGTGGTCGGTTGGCCACGGCTTGGGGCGCAACGCCGCCAGCCGGGTGCGAAGCTCCGGCACTGGCATGGCGGGCAGCAGCCGCGGCGGCTGGTCGGCCTCGGTCCGCGCGGTCGTCAGCAGCGCGGCGGGACGGCCGGCGCGCTCGGCGCGGTCCAGCACGCCGCCGGCTGCCTGCATCCGCGCGGTCCAGTCCGGCGCCGCCGCCCAGCCGTCGTCCACCACCAGCAGCACCGGACCGTTCCCCGGCAACCCGGCCGCCGCGTCCAGCACCGGCCCGGCCAGGCCCAGGATCACCAGCGCCGCTGCGACTAGCCGCAACGCCAACAGCCACCACGGCGTGCGCGCCGCCGTCCGCTCGTCCGCGCGCAGCCCCTCTAATAGACGGATCGCCGGGAAACTCTGGGTGCGCGGCGCCGGGGGCGTCACCCGCAGCAGCCACCACAGCAGCGGCAGCGCCGCCAACGCCAACAGCAGCCAGGGTGCGGCAAAGATCATTTGGCGCTCAATACGGTGTAGAGGCCCAGCAGCGCGGCCTCGGGCGAGTGGTCGGTCCGGTGCAGCCCGAAGGTCCAGCCGGCGGCGGTGCACAGCGCGCCCAGCGCCCGCTGTTGTTCCGCCAACGCCACCGCGTAGCCGGTTCGGATGCCTTCGACCCGCGGCACGACCGTGTCCGCCTCCTGTTCCAGCCCCCGGAACCGAACCCGCCCGGCATAGGGCAGCAACGCCTCGGCCGGGTCGAGCACTTGCAACAGGTGGCCGGACACCGGGATGCCCGCCAACGCCCCCACAACCTCGCCAATCTCGGAGATGGGCGACAGGAAATCACCCATCAGCACGATGCGCGCATGGCGGGGCAGGGGGGCCTTGGGCGGCATGCCGCCGCTGTCCGGCAGCTCCGCCAGCGCCTCCGCCACGCCATCCAAGGCCGCGCGCCCGCCGCGCAGCCGGGTTGGGCCGCCAATCAGCCGCACCCGCTCGCCGCTCCGCAGCAACAGCGCGGCCAAGGCCAACAGCAGCAACTCCGCGCGCTCGCGCTTTTCTGGAACCGCGGTCCCGGAGCGCCAGGCCATGCTGGCGGAGGCGTCGCGCCACAGGAACACGCTCTGCGCCGCCTCCCACTCGGTCTCCCGCACATAGGCGCGGTCGCCCTTGCCGCTGGCGCGCCCGTCGATACGGGAGCGCGCATCTCCCGGCACGAAAGGCCGGTACTGCCAAAAGCTGTCGCCTTGGCCGACCCGGCGGCGGCCGTGCACGCCTTGCGTCACCGTCGCCGCCACCCGCTGCGCCGCCACCAGCAACGGCGGCAGGCGCGAGCCGAGCGCCTCCGCTCGCCGTGCCGTCAGCCCACTGATTGCTGCCCTCACACGACCTGCTCAACCAAGCCGGTGATCACGTCCGGCAATCCGATCCCTTCCGCCCGCGCCGAGAAGTTCAGCGCCATACGGTGCCGCAGCACTGGATGCGCCAACGCCACGACATCGTCCAGGCTAGGCGATAACCGGCCGTCCAGCACCGCCCGCGCCCGGCAAGCCAGCATTAAGGACTGCGCCGCCCGCGGACCTGGCCCCCAAGCCACATGCCGCCGCACGGCATCAGCGTCGGTGATCTCCGGCCGCCCGCCACGCACCAATGCCAGGATTGCGTCCACCACGCCCTCGCCGACCGGAACCCGGCGGATCAGCCGCTGCGCCGCCATCAGCTCGTCAGCGCCCAGCACCGGGCGCGCACGGGCCAGGGCATCCCCGGTGGTGGCCAGCAACATCGCCCGCTCGGCCGCCAAGTCCGGGTAGCCCACGTCAACCTGCAACAGGAACCGGTCGAGCTGCGCTTCCGGGAGCGGGTAGGTGCCCTCCTGCTCAATGGGGTTCTGCGTTGCGAGCACATGGAAGGGCCGCGGCAACGGATGGTCCACGCCGCCGACCGCGACCCGGCCCTCCTGCATCGCCTGCAACAAAGCGGACTGGGTGCGGGGGCTGGCGCGGTTGATCTCGTCGGCCATCAGCAACTGGCAGAACACCGGGCCGGGCACGAAGCGGAACGACCGCCGCCCCGCGCCGTCATCGTCCAGCACCTCGCTTCCGGTGATGTCGGCCGGCATCAGGTCCGGGGTGAACTGCACGCGTTTGGGCGCCAGCCCCAACACGGTGCCGAGCGTCTCCACCAGCAGCGTCTTGCCCAGGCCCGGCACCCCCACCAGCAACGCGTGGCCGCCGGACAGCAGGGTGACCAGCACCTGCTCGATCACCTCCTCCTGCCCGAAGATCACCCGGCCGATCTCGGCCCGCGCGGCAGCGGCCCGGGCGCCCAGCGCCTCGATCTCCCCAGCGAGCGCTCCGGCGCCCCCGTCTGCATTGCTGGCGTTGGACATGCTGCTTTCTGGCAACGGTGGGACACCCCTCGGAAAAGCTTCGGCACTGAGCTTACTGATCTGCCCCTCGCGGGGCTTTCATCAACGGGGGTAGGCTACCTATATCGGCACTGGGCGCGAAGCACGGCTTTCCCCGGAGACGTTAACGTGAACGATGCCATGCCTGACCGGCACAACGCCAGAGCCGATGCAATACCTGACCCTGCCGCTTTGCCCAGCTCGTTGTTGCCCATGAACGGGCCAACGCGCCGCGTGCGCACCGAGTGCGGCGATTTGCCGTTTCTTATCAAACGGGACGGCACATGGCTCTATCGCGGCAGTCCCATAGGCCGTAAGGAACTGGTATGTTTATTCAGCAGCGTGCTCAAACGCACCGCTGACGGCGCATACTGGCTGGAAACTCCTGCCGAACGCGGCCGGATCGAGGTTGAGGACGTGCCGTGGCTTGCGGTCGAACTTGATTGGTGCGGCGTCGGCTGCGCGCAGGTTCTGTCGTTCCGCACCAACGTGGACCAGGTGGTGACCGCCGGGCCGGATCATCCAATCCGTGTCAAGCACGACCGGCTGACTTGCGAGCCAACACCTTATATCCTCGTTCGTGGCGCGGAGGGAGCGCCGCCGCTTGAGGCGCGAATTGGCCGTGCCGTCTATTACGAGCTGGTCGCGCTGGCGGTGCCAGGGATGGTGCGTGGGCGCCGGGTGCTGGGTGTCTGGAGCCAGCACAAGTTCTTCTCTTTGGGCGACCTGCCGCACGGCGCTGATTACGATCCCATCGAGGCCTGAACCGTTGGACCTGAATGCGTTGCGGGTGCGCCTCGGCGTCGTGCCCGCCGAAGCCATGGGTATGCTCGCCACCTCTGACGACGCGATGGACCTGGTCACGCGCCCATTAGTGCCGGCGGCCGTGCTGGTATCCATCCTTCATGGCGTTAGCCCGGGCATCCTGCTGACCAAACGCGCCGCGCATCTCAGCGCCCACGCCGGCCAGGTCGCGTTTCCGGGAGGTCGGATCGAGTCTAACGACGCGTCGCCGGAGGCGGCGGCGTTGCGTGAGGCGCATGAGGAGGTCGGCCTGCAGCCTGAACACGCCGAGCTTGTGGGACGGTTGCCGGACTATGTGACCGGCACGGGCTACCGTATCACTCCGGTGCTGGCGCTGCTGCCGGACGGTCTTGCGCTGTCGCCTTGCGCCCACGAAGTCGCGGCCATCTTCACCCTGCCGCTGCACGTCCTGCTGGACCCGGCCGCGCCACAACGGCAACGCGCGGAGTTCCGCGGGCGAACGCGCGAGTTCTGGGTCTGGCCGCATCCGGACCATCACATCTGGGGCGCCACCGCCGCCATCCTGGTGCATCTGGCCCATCGTCTGCGCACCGAGGACTTGGCGGCTTGATCCGCCTCGCCGAGTTGGCGGTGTTCCTGGCGCCGCTCGGGGCTTACCTGCTGTGGCGTCGCACCGTTGCGCGCGGCCAAGTCGCGCCATCGCGCCAGATGCTGCTCATGATCGCCGCCGGCCTGCTGGTGTTCGGCGCCCTGCTGTCCTGGTTCGGCGTGCACGACCGCCTGCCGCCTGGCGCGCGCTATGTGCCGGCCGAGCTGCGGGACGGACAGGTCGTGCCGGGCCACGCCGCCCCGCCCCGGTGACCGACCCGCCCACGCTGCAAATCCCGCCGCCCACGTTCTTGTCCGATCCGGCGCTCACGGCCGTGCTGGACGCTTTGCCCGGCGCACGCCTCGTGGGCGGCAGCGTGCGGGACGCAGTGGCCGGCCGGGATGTCGCGGACCTGGACCTCGCCACCCCTGACCCGCCCGACTCCGTGGTGCGTGCCCTGGCCGCCGCCGGGTTGCGCAGCGTGCCGACCGGCCTCGCTCATGGAACTGTGACCGCGGTGAGCGGCGGGCGCGGCTTTGAGGTCACGACCCTGCGGCGGGACGAAAGCACGGACGGCCGCCACGCGCAGGTCGCCTGGACCACGGACTGGCAAGAGGACGCCGCCCGGCGCGATTTCACCATCAATGCCATGTCGATGGACCGGAACGGCCGGATTTGGGACTACTTCGGCGGCCTCCGGGACCTTGAGGCCGGACAGGTCCGTTTCGTGGGCGACGCCCCGGCGCGCATCGCCGAAGATTACTTGCGCATCCCGCGGTTCTTTCGCTTCCACGCCCGCTATGGCCATGGCGCGCCAGACCCGGCCGCGCTGGACGCTATCCGGGCCGGCGTGCCGGGATTGTCCCGCCTGTCGCCCGAGCGGGTGTGGAGCGAGCTGAAGCGCATCCTCGCCGCTCCGGACCCTTGCGGCAGCGTGCGGTTGATGCACCAGCTTGGCGTCCTCACGGCTCTGGTGCCCGGTGCGGTCCCGGACGGCCTGGCCCGGTTGGTCGTGGCCAATGCCCCGGCCGATCCCCTGTTGCGGCTAGAGGCGTTGCGTCCCGGTGCCGGCGCAGCCATGGCGGA
Source organism: uncultured Acetobacteraceae bacterium (assembly GCA_964242575.1). Taxonomy (GTDB): domain Bacteria; phylum Pseudomonadota; class Alphaproteobacteria; order Acetobacterales; family Acetobacteraceae; genus JANPPS01. Next base: position 85,038 of record CAXTCN010000006.1, read on the forward strand.
GCGGCTGCGGATGTCCGCGTCGGAGCGTGACCGCCTGATGGCGCTGTCCGGCCCAGCGCCGCACCCGTCGATGAGCGACGCGGAGTTGCGCCGCCTGCTGGCCGACGCGCCGCCGGGCGCACTGCCGGGCCGGGCCTGGCTGGCGGGCGACGGCAGCCTGGATTGGGTTCACTTGCAGGAGCGCCTGTCCCGGTTGCCCCGGCCGGTGTTTCCGCTGGAGGGACGTGACGCGCTGGCATTGGGCGTGGCGCCTGGGCCGGCGGTGGGCGCCCTGCTGCGCGCGGCGCGGGAGTGGTGGATGGCTGGCGGCTGCGTCGCGGACCGGGCCGCGTGCCGGGCGGAGTTGGCGCGGTTGCTGGCCGGCTGATACCCTGGCGGCCATGGACGCGCTGGTTCCGCTTATTAAGGACGACGGCACCGCCGCGTTGTTGCGCCGGCTGTGGCGCGATCACGTACGGCACCACCGCGGGCGCCTGCTGCTGATATTCCTGCTGACCGCGATCATGGCCGGTCTGACGGCGTTGTACCCGGTGGTGATCGACCGCGCGTTCTCGATGTTCACCGCCAAAGACGAGCGCATCCTGTATCAAATCCCGCTGCTAGTGGTCGCCGTCACCGCGGCCAAGGCGTCGGCGCAGTACGGCCAGACCGTGCTGGTGCAGCAGTTGGTCCTGCTGGTGATCCGCGAGCTGCAGGAGCGTATGTTCGAGCACCTGTCCCGCGCCGACCTGGCCCAGTTGGAGCGGGAAGCGCCGGCCCAGCTCGCTGCCCGCTTCACTACGGACGCGGCCATCATCCGCGAGGCGCTGACCCGGGCGGTGAACGGGGTCAAGGACGCGGTCACCGTTGTCGGCCTGGTGCTGTCGATGTTGTGGCTCGACTGGGTGCTGAGCGCCATCGCCGCCGCGCTTTATCCCTTGGCGGCGCTGCCGATCCAGCGTCTGGGCAAGCGCATCCGGCGCGCGTCCGGCGGCATGCAGGAGAGCATGGGCGAGGCCGCGGCCATGCTGCACGAGAGCTTCGCCCAGGCCCGCACGGTGCGCGCGTATCGGCTGGAGGCGATAGAGGCGGCGCGGGCCAAGCAAGCGTTCGCCAACCTGAACCGCGCTTTATTGCGCATGAGCCGCAGCCGGGCGCGGCTTGATCCGTTGCTGGAAGTCCTGGGCGGCACGGCAGTCGCGGCGGTGATCGGCTTCGCCGGCTGGCGCGCGGCGCTGGGCGATGGCGGCGTCGGCAACTTCACCGGCTTCGTGGCGGCGCTGTTGCTGGCGGCGCAGCCGTTGCGGGCGCTCGGCTCCATGAACGCGGCGTTGCAGGAGGGCCTGGCCGGGCTGTCCCGCGTGTTCCGGGTGATCGACGAGCCGCCCGGCATCTTGGACCGGCCCGGCGCGCCCGCCCTGCCGGCGGGCCGGGGCCGGGTGCGGTTCGACGCGGTGGGTTTCACCTATCCGGACGGCCGCGCTGGGCTGCACGGCCTGAGCTTCGAGGCAGCGCCTGGGCTGACGGTCGCGCTGGTGGGTCCGTCCGGCGCAGGCAAAAGCACGGCGCTGGCGTTGATCCCGCGCCTGCAGGACGTGAGCGCAGGGTGCATCACGGTGGACGGGGCGGACGTGCGCGCGGTCTCGCTCGCGAGCCTGCGGGATGCGATTGCCTATGTCGGACAGGACACGCTGCTGTTCGACGACACGGTGGCGGCCAACATCCGCATGGGCCGGCAGAGCGCCTCCGACCGGGAGGTGCAGGATGCCGCCCATGCTGCCGCGGCCGGGTTCGTCGCCGATTTGCCGGACGGCTTCGAAACCCACGTCGGCCCGGGTGGGCAGCGCCTGTCTGGTGGACAGCGGCAACGGGTGGCACTGGCGCGGGCGCTGCTGCGGGACCCGCGCATCCTGTTGCTGGACGAGGCCACCAGCGCGCTCGACGCCGAAAGCGAGGCCGCGGTGCAGGCTGGCCTGTCCCGCCTCCGCGCCGGCCGCACCACCATCATCGTGGCGCACCGCCTGTCCACCGTGCGGGATGCGGACCTGGTGGTGGCGATGGCGGACGGCGCGACGGTTGAACAGGGCACCCATGCCGAGCTGCTGGCGCAAGACGGGCTGTATGCGCGGCTGGTGCGGACGCAGGCGCTCGCGGCTTAGCTCACGACCAATCCCTTGATTTTGTCGAACATCTCCTGCGTCAGCACGCCTTTGGTCACCATGTCCTCCGGCTTCGCGTAGGGCCGTCCGGTCACGATTGCCTTGGAGCGGACCTCGCCCACGCCCGGCAGCGTGCGCTGCATGTCGGCGGCGCTCGCGGTGTTGACGTTGGCCAGGGCCATGCGGTCCTTGGCGCTGTCGAACACGTCCTGGGTCAAGACCTTCTTGGTCACCAAGTCCTGCAGGTCGGCGTAGGGATGCCCGGCGATGATGGCCTTGGCGCGGGCCGGGCCGACCCCGTGCAGGGCCTCAAGCTGCTTTTCCGTCGCACTGTTGATGTCGGCATGTTCCACCCCGGCGGCCTTGCCCCGGGCCGGTGTCGTGGCTGGCGTTGCTGCCGGCACCGGGGTGGCGCGCGGGGTGGATGGAGCCGGGGCCTGCGCCGACGCAGGCAGGGCGAAGGCGGCCATGATGGCAACGAGGCGGAGTAGCTTCAGCATGGGTCAATCCTTGTTTAACAGATGCAGCCGGGATTACGGTAGCGTACCGCAACGTTACGCCCAACGTACTTCCGGAGGCAGGCTCATCAGGATCGCTTCGACATTTCCGCCAGTCTTAAGCCCGAACAGCGTGCCGCGGTCATGCAGCAGGTTGAACTCCACGTACCGGCCACGCCGCAGCAGTTGGTGCTCCCGTTCCGCCGCGGTCCAAGGCTCCTGCATCCGGCGGCGGACAATGGCCGGGTAGGCGCCGAGGAAGGCGCGGCCGACGTCCTGGGTGAACGCGAAGTCCGCCCCGGCGTCGCCGCTGAACAGGTGGTCGAAAAAGATGCCGCCCGCGCCGCGCGGCTCGTTCCGGTGCGGCAGGAAAAAGTAGCGGTCGCACCACTCCTTGAAGCGCGGGTAGTACTCGGGGTCATGCTGGTCGCAGGCGGCCTGGAACCCGGCATGGAACGTGGCCGCGTCCTCGACCGCCTCGGGCGCGTCAAGCCGCATGGGCGTGAGGTCGCCGCCGCCGCCGAACCAGCCCCGGGTGGTGACCAGCATCCGCGTGTTGAAGTGCGCCGCCGGCACCCGCGGGCTTTGTGGATGCGCAACCACGCTGATGCCGGACGCCCAAAACCGCGGGTCCTGCTCAGCGCCAGGGATTTGGCCGCGGAACTCAGGGCTGAACTCTCCCCAGACGGTCGAGACGTTCACGCCGACCTTTTCGAACACCCGGCCGCGCATGACGCTGATCACGCCGCCGCCGCCGGGTTCGGCGCCTTCGGTGGGGCGGGACCAGGGCTGCCGCACGAAGCGGCCCGGCGCGCCGGGCACTATGGCCGGCTCGTCCTCGATGGCCTCGAACGCGGCGCAGAGCTGGTCGCGCAGGCTCTCGAACCAAGCGCGCGCCGTGCCTTGCAACGCCTCGTGCGGCGGCGGCCCAATGTCCGTGAGCTGGCCTTGCGACATGTCTGAACCTTCCAATTTGCAGTTCACAGGATAAGCGTGATCGGTCGTGTGTTGCAGGGGGCGGGGCCGCTCTCTATTGAGGGACATTTCCGATGCCGACCAGCTCAGAGGGATGCTATGGCCGATACCACCACAACGCTCGACGGACCGGCGGACAGCACCAAGCGTGACTTCCTGACCTTGCTGACGGCCAGCACCGCTGCGATTGGCGTTGGCGCTCTGGTCTGGCCGTTCGTCGACAGCATGAGCCCGGCCCGTGACGTGCTTGCGCTATCCAGCATCGAGGTGGACCTGGCGCCCGTGCAGGAAGGCCAGGCAGTGACGGTCGTGTGGCGCGGCAAGCCGGTGTTCGTGCGGCACCGCTCGGCCGAAGAGATCAAGGCCGCCCAGTCTGCCCAGCCCAATCAACTGATTGAGCCCGCCAAAGACGCGGACCGCGTCAAGCCAGGCCATGACCAATGGCTGATCGTGGTAGGCATTTGCACCCACCTCGGCTGCGTGCCGCTTGGCAACAAGACCACCGACCCGCGCGGCGATTATGGCGGGTGGTTCTGCCCTTGCCATGGCAGCCAATACGATACGTCCGGCCGGGTCCGTAAGGGCCCGGCGCCAACCAATTTACCCATCCCGCCCTACACCTTCGCAGGTGACACCAAAATCAAGATTGGCTGAGGAGCCCAAGACATGGCCGGCCTGCATAAGTCCGAGTTTGAGAACCCCGTCGTAAACTGGATCGACACGCGTCTTCCAGTATTCACCATGATGTCGAAGGAGTATGGCTCCTTTCCTACGCCGAAGAATTTCAACTATTTTTGGAACTTCGGCGCGCTGGCTATGATTAGCTTGGCAATCATGATCGCCACGGGAATATTCCTGGCGATGAACTATACTGCGCACACCAGCCTCGCTTTCGATAGCGTCGAGCGCATCATGCGCGACGTGAACTACGGCTGGCTGTTGCGCTATGTTCATGCCAATGGCGCATCGATGTTCTTCATCGTCGTGTACATCCATATTTTCCGTGCGCTATATTACGGGTCCTACAAGGCACCGCGCGAGCTGCTGTTCATGCTCGGGGTTGTCATCCTGCTGCTTATGATGGCGACGGCGTTCATGGGCTACGTGCTTCCATGGGGCCAGATGTCCTATTGGGGCGCCACCGTCATTACCAACCTGTTCTCCGCCATCCCGCTGGTGGGCGAGGGCATCGTAACTTGGTTGTGGGGTGGTTTCAGCGTGGACAACCCGACGCTGAACCGGTTCTACAGCCTGCATTACCTGATGCCGTTCATGATTACTGGCGTCGTATTCCTGCATATCGTGGCACTGCATATCACCGGGTCCAACAACCCGCTGGGAATTGACGTGAAGTCGCCGCAGGACACCCTGCCATTCCATCCTTACTACACTGCCAAGGATAGCGTCGGCGTCTGCGTTTACCTACTGGTGTTTGCGGGACTGGTGTTCTTCGCGCCTAACTTCCTGAACCACCCGGACAACTACATTCCAGCCAATCCGCTCGTGACCCCGGCGCATATCGTGCCTGAGTGGTACTTCCTGCCTTACTACGCTATCTTGCGCTCGGTGCCGGACAAGCTGGGTGGCGTTATCCTGATGTTCAGCGCAATCGCCGTGCTGTTCGTGCTGCCGTGGCTCGACACGTCGCCGGTGCGCAGCGCGCGGTTCCGCCCGATCTACAAGCAGCTTATTTGGGTGCTGGTGGTAAGCTTCCTGTTGCTAGGCGTCGCTGGCGCCAAGCCGCCCGAGGGTATCTGGGTCGTGATCGGCCGGGTGTGCACCGCCTACTACTTCCTGCACTTCCTGGTGATCCTGCCGATCCTCGGCAAGCTTGAGCGGCCGTTGCCGCTGCCCGAGAGCATTGCCCGGCCGGTGATCCAGCGTGTGCCGCCCCCGGGTGGCGGCGGGCCGTTGCCGCAGGGTGCCACTGCGAAGCCGATGGAGAAGCCGTGATGCGCCTAGCACTCGCGCTTCTTGGCCTACTCGCGGCTGGCCCGGCGTTGGCTCAGGGTGGGCATGAGGCAACACCGCCAGTGCCTAACCAGCCCTGGAGCTTCGCCGGGCTGTTCGGCACCTATGACCGTGCGTCGTTGCAGCGTGGCTTCCACGTTTATCAACAAGTCTGTTCGAACTGCCACTCCATGAAGGAGATGTACTATCGGAACCTCACCGCGATTGGCCTGAGTGAGGAGCAGGTCAAGGCGATTGCGGCAACGGTGACCGTCGCGGGCGGCACCGACGAGTCAGGCGCGGTTGTCGAGCGTCCGGCACTGCCGTCGGACCATTTCCGCTCACCGTTTCCCAACGACAAAGCTGCGCGGGCTGCCAACGGCGGTGCCTTGCCGCCGGATCAGTCGCTCATTGTCAAAGCCCGGGAAAACGGCCCCAACTACGTCCATGCCTTGCTGACCGGTTATCAGGACCCACCGCCGGACATCAAGCTAAACGACGGGCAATACTACAATCCATACTTCCCCGGCGGGCAGCTCGCCATGGCGCCGCCACTTGCCGAGGGACAGGTTGATTACGCCGATGGGACCAAGGCGACGGTGGACCAAATGTCTCGTGACGTCGTGCAGTTCTTGACGTGGACCTCCAATCCGGAACTCGAAGACCGTAAGCGCATGGGCATCAAGGTCGTGCTGTTCCTGACGCTTATGACCGGTTTGACCTATGCGGTGAAGAAGCGGGTGTGGAAAGACGTTCACTGACCCACTAAAATCCATAACGCACGCTGAACGCCGCGCGGCAGCCCCGCGCGGCGCTTCTGTTTAAGGAGAACCGATGTCTGAGCATGTCACGCCGGTGATCGGCATTATCGGCGGGTCCGGATTATACGACATCGCTGGGCTGGACGATAAAGCGTGGCGGCGCGTCCAGACGCCCTGGGGCGAAGCGTCCGACGAGTTGCTGTTTGGCACATTGGACGGCGTGCGCTGCGTCTTCCTGCCTCGGCATGGGCGGGGACACCGTTTGTCGCCTTCCCACCTCAATTACCGCGCCAACATCGATGCGCTGAAACGGTCTGGCGTGACCGACGTGCTGTCGTTGTCGGCAGTGGGTAGCCTCAAGGAAGAGCTGCCGCCCGGGCATTTCGTCATCGTGGACCAGTTCATTGACCGCAGCTTCGCCCGGGAGAAAAGCTTCTTTGGAGAGGGCTGCGTCGCGCATGTTTCCGTGGCGGACCCAGTATGTCCGTGCATCGGCGACGTTGTGGCGGGGGCTGGCGCGGCATTGGGACTGCACATGTCGCGTGGGGGAACATACCTCGTGATGGAGGGGCCACAGTTCTCCACCAGGGCCGAAAGCGAGCTATACCGGGCTTGGGGCTGCAGCGTCATCGGCATGACCAACATGCCCGAGGCAAAGCTCGCCCGGGAGGCCGAGCTTTGCTACGCGACTGTGGCAATGGTGACAGATTACGACTGTTGGCGCGCCGGCCACGACGCTGTCACAGTCGATCAGGTCGTGAAGGTGATGATGGAGAATGCGGACCGCGCGCGGGAGTTGGTTCGCGCCGTGGTGCCGCAGCTCGGCCAACCACGCGGCCCTTGCCCAGCCGGGTGCGACCGCGCGTTGAGCCAAGCCATCGTCACCGCGCCCGACAAGCGTAACCCGGCGCTGATGGCTAAGCTTGATGCAGTGGCGGCCCGGGTTCTAGCATAGCTGGCGAACTGCGCTTATGGCCGAAATCGTTAACTTGCGCCGGGTTAAGAAACGGCTTGTCCGCCAGGCGGAAGCCGAAGCGGCAGCCGAATCCCGGGTGCGTCATGGACGGACCCGCGTTGAGCGGACAGAGGCGGAACGGCTGACGACGGAGCGTGCCCGTTTGTTGAACGGGGCGTTGCTGGACCGCTCAGGCCGGCATGGCGAAGCGGGCGAATGAGGCCGTAAGGACCTCATAGATCGGCCGTTTAAAATCGACCGCGAGTTCAGGAAGTACTGCGAGAGGCACCCAGCGCCAGGCGTCAAACTCCGGATGCGGGTCTAGATCGAGCCTAATGTCCTGGTCCTGGCCGGTAAAACGGAGCGCGAACCAGCGCTGGCGTTGCCCGCAGAACTGGCCGCCGAGCGCCCGCCCAACCAGGTGCGGCGGCAGGTCATAGATCAGCCACTCCGGGTGTTCGCCGATAATGGCCGCACGGTCGGTGCCGATTTCCTCTGCGAGTTCCCGCAATACCGCCACACGCGGGTCCTCGCTTGCATCGATGCCGCCCTGTGGCAGTTGCCACCCACCCGGTGCCCCCTCCGCGTTCGGCAAGTCAGCCCGGCGGGCGACAAACACCTGGCCGCTTCGGTTGAACAGCACCGCGCCGACGTTGGGGCGATACGGAAGCGTGGTCACTGGACAGCCTCCGGCGGCGTCGCGAGTGCGCTGATGGGCACCAGAATGAAGCCGCGCTCCTCAAGCTCCCGCGCCCAGGTCGCGATCCGTTCGATCATCACCGGACGGAGTGGCCCGGCAAGGCCTACAGCCGATCCACGCTCCCGGGCCAGGCGTTCAAGCGCGGCAAGTTTCGCCTCTATTTCCGCACGGCTCGGCGGCTCATCAAGCACGAGGTCCACGCGGCTTGACACGACCTCGGGCAATGGACTCGCCCGACGCCCATCAGCCGGCGCGCGCGGGTCCACGTACAGCAAGCCACGGCCGGCAAGCTCATGCAGCACCCTGTAGAAGCTGCTGGTTTGCACGGCGAACCGCTCCCCCCGCATCCCATCCGACGCGCCAGTCATGCCGACATAGCCTTGGAACCGGCTTATGACCCATTCTAGGTTACTGGCATTCTCGGCAGGCGCCTTGGTCGTCATCAAAGCGTATGGCCCAGCCGTGTCGAGCGGATAGGCTTTCGGCTCCATCGGCAGCGACGCCAAAATCTCATGGCCAGCCGCGCGTGCGGCAGCTAACAGCGGTTCAGGGTTGGCGGAGTAGGCCGAGAACGCCAGCGTCACCGCGCCCGGGAACCGCTCTATCGCGGTGCGGCTGATGGCCTCGGACAGCCCGAGGCCATCGACCACGATGGCGATCCGGGGACGGATGTCAGGCGGTGCGGTCGGCCTTGCATAAACCTGGCGCGGCATTCGGCCATCGACGGCGATGCGCGGCAACAACGCCGGTTTAAATAACGTGGAGGGTTCAAGCAATGCCGGCACAGGCGCGGCGATCCGGCCATCCCAGACCGGCACAGGCGCAACGCTGTCCACTGCGGCCGCCATTGGGGTCGCAGCAAGCGAGGGCGGGCGTACAGGTGGACCAAGCACCTGAAGCGTCGTGCCCGCCGCCGCACCTAGCGCCAGAACCACGCACCAGAACAGCCCAAGCGTCCGCGCCGCGCCGGGGACGCGGGTCCGCGCCGGCCCCGGCACTTGCGGGATCAGCGTGCGGCGCGGCGCTGCTGAGCCATGGCGCGCAACACGACGAGGCCCTGTTGCAACTGGAAATCCGTATCCGGCTTGTTGGCCTCGAGTGCTGGAAAACCCTCGGGCGGCAGCTTGGGGATTTCCCGCGCCACCGCTGGCAGGTCGTTGCGTGCCGGCGGCGTGCCCGCCTGTGGGGTGCCGCCCTGGTTGCGCAACGCCCGGTTCAGGTCAGCTTCGCGCTCCGGACCGAAATGCGGGACTTCGGTGCGTGACGCCGCAACCTCAATATCCGGGTTGATGCCCAAACCTTGGATGCTTCGCCCGGACGGCGTATAATAGCGCGCTGTGGTCAGGCGCATGGCGCCGCTGCCGGGCAACGGCATGACCGTCTGCACGCTGCCCTTGCCGAAGCTGCGCGTGCCAAGCACCACGGCCCGGCGATGGTCCTGCAACGCGCCGGCCACGATCTCCGACGCGGAGGCGGAGCCGCCGTTGATCAGCACCACCACTGGCAAGCCATTGGTGACATCGCCGGACTTCGCGTTCCAGCGCTGGCTTTCCTCCGGGTGGCGAGAACGCGTGGACACGATCTCGCCCTGTTCCAGAAGGTCATCCGAAACCGACACGGCCTGATCCAGCAAGCCGCCGGGGTTGTTGCGCAGGTCGAGCACCAGGCCGCGCAGCGTGCCGCCAGCCTTTTGCTTCAAGTCCTGCACCGCCTTGCGCAGCCCCGGGTCGGTTTGCTCGTTGAAGCTGGTCAGCCGGATGTAGCCGATGTCCCCCTCAAGCCGGGAGCGCACGACCTGGATGCGGATCACCTCGCGGTTCATCGACAACTCGATGGGCGTGCTGATGCCTTCCCGCTTTATCGTGAGCCGGATGCCGCTCCCGGCTGGGCCACGCATCTTGTCCACCGCCTCGTTCAGCGTGAGGCCCTGGACGGTCTGGCCATCGAGCATGGTAATCAAGTCCCCGGCCTTTACGCCGGCACGGGCGGCAGGCGTCTCGTCGATTGGGCTTACGACCTTGATAATGCCGTTCTCGCTGGTGACCTCAAGCCCCAAGCCGCCGAACTCGCCCCGGGTCTGCACCTGCATGTCCCGGAACGACTTCGCGTTCATGTATGAGCTGTGCGGGTCAAGCCCGGTCAGCATCCCGTTGATCGCGTTCTCAATCAGCTCACGGTCGTTGACTGCCTCAACGTACTCGGCCCGTACGCGCTCGAACACATCGCCGAACAGAGTCAGCAGGCGATAGGTTTCGGCCCGGTTGCTGTCCTGGGCGCGCGCATGCGAGATCGGCCAGCCAAAATCCCGGTCGAGCAAACCGGTCACCGGGCCGGCGAGGACGCCCGCCGCGAACGCTGCACCGAGCAGCAGGCCATTACGAGTCTTCATACTCCACATTCCTTTGCGCCTTGTCCGGACGCCCTGACCCGCTGTGCCCGACACAATGCGGCCTGAGTTGCTGAAACCTTAACGCGATCCGTATGGACATGGCTATCCGCGCGCGCGGAGAAAGGGGGCTGGATTCACGGCACGCCCGTCACGGCGTAATTCCACATACAATGCAGGTCTCGCTCCGGGTGTCTGCGGGTCCCAGCCCGGCATCACTCCCACAGGTTCAGCCATTTGCAACTGTGCGCCCACCGCCACATCCAGCCGCTCAAACCCTGCTAACACAAAATGGTAGCCGCCACCGCAATCAACAATCAATAACACGCCGAAGCTGCGGAATGGCCCGGCAAACGCAACCCGCCCCGCGCACGGCGCAACCACGCGGGCCGACGGCGCAGCGCGATACGAGACGCCGCTGGCCGGCCCAGCCTCGGTCCGGTCGCCCCAGGCGCGCACAACAGTCCCCGCCACCGGCGCCACCCCTTGGCCGCGCCGTCCTTGAATATCAGTGTCCTGGGTCCGGGGCTCTGGCAACCCGGGGCCAGCCGGGCGGGCCAACGCCTCCTGGCGCCTGCGCGCGTCGGCGGCCGCCGCGGCCTCCCGCTGGCGTTCCGCCCGAGCAGCATCCGCCTGGGCGCGGGCTTCGGCGCGGGCACGCTCGGCTGCCATGCCGGCGATGGCGGCGCGCAAGGTTTCGGCGCGCCCGGCCTCGGCGGCGGCACGACGAGCGGCGTCGGTGGCGGCATCCTCGGCCTCCGCGCGGCCCGACCGGGCCGCCTCAATCTGCAGGTCGAGCACGGCTGATTGCGCCGCCTGCATGGCCTGCGCCGCCCTAAGCTTTGGCACCGCCGCCTTCAGCGCCTGCTCCGACTGCGCCACCTCCGCCTGTTCCGCCCGGAGCGCCGCTGCGTCCAACTCAAGCTGCCGGGCCAGGCCACGCAGCACGGCAAGGCCACGGAGCGCCGTTGCCGGCGGGACCGGAACGGCCAGCAGCGTCTCCGCCGGATATAATGCCAGCCGCTCCACTAATGGCAGCAACGGCGCCAGTGCGGCCGCACGCTCATTGAGCCGGTGTTCCGCATCCCGCTTGCGTGCAGCCAACCGCTCGATCTCGGCTGCCATTCCGGCCGCCTGCGACTCCACCTCGCGCAGCGATGCCGCCGTGGCCACCCGCTTTTCCGCCAGGCGAACCTCCTGCAACTGGGCGGCGTGGGCACGTTCGGCTGCATCGCGTTGTGCGGCTAGCAGCGCTGCCCGGGTACGCTCGGCCTCCCGTAACTGCTGAGCGGTCTGCGCAGCCGCAGCGCCCGATAGCAGCGTGAGGCTAAGAAGAAGCGGACGCCACATGCAGGAGGGAGCGCCCGGTCATCTCGGCGGGCTGCGGCAATCCCATAAGCTCCAGCAGCGTCGGCGCAAGGTCGGCCAGGCGGCCGTCCTGCAACGGCGCTTCATGGCCGAACAGCGCCACGGGCACCGGGTTGGTAGTGTGCGCGGTGTGTGGCCCGCCGGTCACCGGGTCACGCATCAGCTCGGCGTTGCCGTGGTCGGCGGTGACCAGGAGCGCGCCGCCGGCTTGGCTGACCGCGTCCACGATGCGGCCCAACGCCTCGTCCACCGCCGCGACGGCGCGGGTCGCGGCCGGCAGGCTGCCGGTGTGGCCCACCATGTCCGCGTTGGCGAAGTTCAGCACGATCAAGTCATAGGCGCCCGAGCCGATTGCGGCGACGGCCCGGTCCGCCAACTCGGGCGCTGACATCTCCGGCTGTAGGTCATAGGTCGCGACCTTGGGGGAGGGGACCATGACGCGGTCCTCCCCGGGATACGGCGTCTCCTGCCCGCCGTTCATGAAGTAGGTGACGTGCGGATACTTCTCCGTCTCCGCCAGGCGGAGCTGACGACGGCCGGCGGCGGCCACGGTCTCGCCCAGGATATTGCCCATGTGCTGCGGCGCGAACGCGGTCCGCATGAACGGCTCCAGCGCGTCGCCATAGCGCGTCAGGCCGACTGCGGCGGCGAAGTGGATGGGGCGCGGCCGTTGGAACCCGGTGAACGCCGGGTCGAGCAGCGCCGCCAAGAGCTCCCGCACGCGGTCGCCGCGGAAGTTGAAGCACAGCAGCGCGTCGCCATCCCGGACGCCGTTGTAGCCGCCAATCGTGGCTGGGATCACGAACTCGTCCGTGATGCCGCTGCCGTACGCGGCATCGAGCGCGCTGGCAGCGTCGGCGAAGCTGGCGCCGCGGCCATAGGCGATGGCGAGGTAGGCCTTCTCCACCCGGTCCCAACGGTTGTCGCGGTCCATCGCGTAGTAGCGGCCGCACACGGTCGCGATCCGCACGCCCTCCGGCAGCGCGTTCTGCAACCGCTGGATGCAGTCACCGCCGGAGCGTGGCGCGGTGTCCCGGCCGTCGGTGAAGGCGTGCACCCGCACCGGCACGCGGGCGTCCGCCAGGATGCGCGCCAAGGCCGCCGCGTGATCCTGGTGCGAGTGCACCCCGCCCGCCGACACGAGGCCCATGAGGTGACAGGTCCCACCGCTCTGCCGCAGCGCCCCAATCAATTGCGTGATGGCCGGGTTCCGCGCCAGGCTGCCGTCCTGCACCGCCTGGTCGATGCGCGGCAACTCCTGCATCACGACGCGCCCGGCGCCGATGTTCAGGTGCCCGACCTCGGAGTTGCCCATCTGGCCGGGCGGCAGGCCCACATCCAGGCCAGACGTGCGCAGGAACGCGTGCGGGCCGTCCATCAAGCGGTCGAAAGTCGGCGTGTCCGCCAGCTCCACCGCGTTGTCGGCTGCGGCGTCCCGCCAGCCCCAGCCGTCCAGGATCACCAGCATTACGGGGCGGGGCGCGAGCATAGCGAATTCCTGATTTGGACCAAAGACGTATGGCGGCAAGCCAAGCGCGCGGCAAGCCACGCCAGCACGTTACGGGCGGGCCGTGCGGTGATAGGGGTGGCCGGACAGGATGCACTGCGCGCGGTACAACTGTTCCGCCAGCATGGCGCGCACCAGCAGGTGCGGCCAGGTCATGGGTCCGAGCGACAGCACATGGTCCGCCCGCGCCAGCACCGGCGCGTCCAGGCCGTCGGCGCCGCCCACTAGGAAACACGGTTGGCGGGCCATCCAACGCTCCAGCAACCGGGCCAGCCCCACGCTGTCCGGCGCTGTGCCGCCCAGGTCCAGCGCCACCGCCATTGCTCCGGCGGGCACGGCATGCAGCAACGCCTCGCCCTCGCGGCGCTTGGCCTCCGCCATGGCGCCCCCGCCCTCCGGCACTTCCACAACGGCCAGGCCCGGGCGCAAGCGGGCGTTGTAGCGGGCGAAAAGCTCGGCTTCCGGACCGGAGCGAAGGCGGCCCACTGCGATCAGCCGCACGGCCGTGCAACCCGGAGGGGTGCTGCGTCGCTTAGACCGGCATGAGCATAATGCAACGTTCCGCGATAAGGCTCCTGGCGGTGGCGGCCCTGATGCTGTCCGGCCTTGCCCATGCGGCGGCGCCGGCATCGAAGCCGGCCGGCACGCCCGTCGTGCTGATGCCACAGCGGGGAACGCCGCTTGAGGCCACGGTGAGGCGACTCGTGGCGCGAGATTTGGCCGAAGCGGGCCGCAATGGGGAAGCGCCGCTGTTGCTGGTGGGCTCCGCACGGCTCGGCCGCGCCGCTGACCGTCCAGCGTTGTTCGTGCAGTTGCAGTCGCCGCGGGAGTGCGGGTCGGCTGGGTGCAGCACGCAGGTGTATGCCTGGGTGCGCGGAGCTTATGTGCGAGTGCTGGACGGCGTCGCCGGGCCGATCACCGTCGCTCCGACCCGGCATGGCGGCATGGCGGACCTGCTGACGAATAACGAGCGTTACGTGTGGGACGGCGCAGCTTACCGCGACGCCCGGCCAGCGCCGAACGTGGACCTCCGCCCGCGTGGGCCCACCCGTGCGCCGGTGCAGTGAGCCGTGCATCGCATCAGTCGCCCGGCAGCACTTCCGCGGGTTCGTCCAGCTCCTTGCCCCACATGCGCTCCAGCGCATACAGCGTCCGCGCTTCGGGCTTGAACAGGTGCACCACGATGTCGCCGGCGTCGATCAGCACCCAGTCCGAACCGCCGCTGCCCTCGACCTGCACGCGCTTAATGCCGATTTCGGCCAGCTTTTCCTCCAGATGCAGCGCCATGGCGCTGATCTGCCGGTCCGCGAGGCCGGTGGCGATCACCATGCGGTCGGTGAACGCGGCCCGTCCGGCCAGGTCCAGCGCCACGACCTGTTCTGCCTTGTCCGCCTCCAGGCTCTCGATGATCACGGCCTGCATCCGGTCCAACCGCGCGGTCTGTTCGGCAACCGGAGTGGGCGCTGCCTTGCGGGACCGCGGCCCGGCGGCGGCCGCCTTTTTGCGCGGGGTGCCAGGCACCTTGGCTGCCTCGGCGAGCACAGGCGCCGGCGTCGGCGCACGGCGCTTCGGCGCGGGCTTGGCGGTGGGGTCAGCTGGTTTTCTGGCTATGTCCGTGTTCCCTCAAGCACTGGCTCGCGGGTTATAGCGAGGCGTGGTGGCCAATGCACGCTCGCTACGGCCCCTGCACGCAATGCCGTAGCGGATATGGGGGTTTGCCGTGACGGCAGGAAGGTCCAGGCTGGCGCTCCATGGCCAGCCAGCGCCGGGCCAGCGCGCGCCGGCAACAGATTGCGGCGCAGGCGGTGCGCAACCTGTCCGGCCAGCGCCCGCTGGTTGTAGGTGGGGCGCGGCATGACCGCGAGCGGCATGGTCCGGGTGATCCCGAGCCAGCGCTGCCAGCGCGGCAATTGCACCAGGTTGTCCGCCCCCATGATCCAGACGAAGCGCACGCGAGGGAACCGGCGTCGCAGCTTGCGCAGGGTGTCGAAGGTGTAGCGCGTGCGCAGCGCCGCCTCGATCCCGGTAGCCACGATGCGGCGCCCGTCGGCGATGCCGCGTGCGCTCGCGAGCCGGGCCGCCAACGGCGCCATGCCTCGGTTCGGCTTCAATGGGTTGCCGGGGGACGCCAGCAGCCAGACCTGGTGCAGCCGCAGCCGCCGGAGCGCCACGTTCGCCACATGCAGGTGTCCGGCATGGGCCGGGTTGAACGACCCGCCTAGCAGGCCGACGCGCACCCGGCGCCGGTCCCCCCACCGAGGCAGCGGATCGGTCAGGGGCGTGTCTGCCCGGCGCCGGTGACGACGTAGCGGAACGTGGTGAGCTGCTCCACGCCGACCGGGCCGCGGGCGTGGATGCGGCCGGTGGCGATGCCGATCTCCGCGCCGAACCCGAACTCGCCACCGTCGCAGAACTGGGTGGAGGCGTTCCACAGCGCGACCGCGCTGCTGACGCCGCGCAGGAATTGCTGGGCCGCATCGGCGTCGGTGGTGATGATGGCCTCCGTATGCTCGCTGCCGTAGTGGGCAATGTGCGCGAGCGCCCCGTCCACCCCGTCCACCACCGCGATGGACAGCATGGCGTCAAGCCACTCGGTGCTGAAATCCGCGTCCGTCGCGGGCGGCAGGCCGGGCACGACCGCTTGCGCCCGCGCGTCGGCCCGGAAGCCGCAGCCCAGCGCCGCCAGGTCCGCCACCAGCAACGGCAACAAGGCATCAGCGCAGCCGGCGTCGATCAGCAGCGTCTCGGTCGCGCCGCAGACGCCGGTGCGGCGCATCTTGGCGTTCACCAGCACCGCGCGCGCCATGGCCGGATCAGCGGCGGCGTGGACGTAGGTGTGGCAAAGCCCTTCGGCGTGGGCCAGCACCGGCACCCGCGCCTCCCGCTGCACCCGCTCCACCAAGCCGCGTCCGCCGCGCGGGATTAGCAGGTCGATCAGCCCGGCGCCGTCCAGCATGGCAGCCACGTAGCCTCGGTCCCGGCCGGGCGTTGACTGTACCGCGTCCGGCGGCAGCCCGGCCGCGACCACTCCCGCCACGATGGCGGCGCCAATCGCGGCGGAGGAGTGGAAGCTGTCGGACCCCGCGCGCAGGATGACGGCGTTGCCGGACTTGAGGCACAGCCCGGCCGCGTCGGCGCCGACATTCGGCCGGCTCTCATAGATCATGCCGATCACCCCGAGCGGCGCCGCGATCCGCTGGATGCGCAGCCCGTTTGGCCGGGTCCAGTCCGCCAGGATGCGCGCCAACGGGTCCGGCAACGCCGCGATCTCTTCAAGCCCGCGCGCCATCGCCGCGACCCGCTCCGGCGTGAGCGCCAGGCGGTCTCGCATGGCGGCGGTGCCCTGGTGCGCCGATACGTCAAGCGCGTTCGCCGCCAGGATCGCTGGCGATTGCGTGCGCAACGCCGCCGCCGCCGCGTGCAACGCCGCATTGCGCTCGGCGTCAGAAGTGCCGGCAAGGTGGCGCGAAGCGGCCTGGGCGCGCTGCCCTGCATCCCGCAGCCAGGCTGCGCAAAGGTCGGTGTCTTGGTTCATGGTGCCGGCGATCCTGCCCAAGTACGAGGCGCTTCACCAGTGCGACGGCAGCGCCCCTGGTTCACATGCAGCTTCGGACCGGCCATACCGTCGCGCCATGGCACTGGCAACGGAACAATCGCGGGCGCGGCGGGACCGCACGACCGGCTACGCCTGCGCGGGGCTGGTGGTGCTGATCTGGGCCGGGTTCAGCCTGGCGTCGCGCTGGGCCACCCACGCCGTGGCCGGCGCGGTGCGGCTCACGCCCTGGGACCTGGCGGCGCTGCGGTTCGCGGTGGCGGGCGTGGTTGCGGCTGGGTGCTGGGCTGCCGGCCTTGGACGCGGGCTGCCGTTGGCGCGCGGGCTGGCGGTGGCCGTGGTCGGAGGCCTGTGTTTCGCGCTGGCGGCCTACGTCGGATTTTCCCTCTCGCCGGCCACGCACGCCGCCGTGCTGATGCCGGGCGCCTTGCCGTTCCTGGTCGCGGTCGGCACCTGGCTGGCGTTCGGCGAGCGCTGGAGCCGGGCCCGGGTACTGAGCCTGGCGCTGGCGCTCGGCGGCGTGGGCCTGCTTGGCGCCGAGAGCTATGGCCTACAGTCCGCTCCGCCTGGCGCTTGGCGGGGCGACCTGCTGTTCCTGACCGCATCCACCTGTTGGGCCGCCTACACCGTCCTGGCGCGCAAGTGGGCGGTGAGCGCCGGGAAGGCCGTCACCGCCATCGGCTTGTGGTGCGCGGCGCTGTTCTTGCCGCTGTGGTGGGCGGCGCTGCCCAGCCGGATGGCCGAGGTCGCATGGCCCGAGATAGCGTTCCAGGCGGTGTTCCAGGGACTTATCTCGGTCGTGGTCTCGCTGGTGCTCTACACCCGCGCGCTGACGACCATCGGCACGGGCCGGCTCACGACCATCACGGCGCTGACGCCGGGCCTGGCCGGACTCGCGGCAGGGCCGTTGCTGGGTGAGCACATCGGCCCGCTTGCGATGGCCGGCCTGTCGCTGGTGTGCGTCGCGGTCATGGTGGGCGTGCGTGGGCCGGCGCCAGCCCTGCCATGAGCACCAGGTCGTCCCGATGCACCATCTCATCCCGCCCGCGCCAGCCAAGTATCGCCTCGATGCTGTCGGAGCGGTGCCCGGCGATCCGGCGCGCGTCCGCGCTGGCATAGGCCGAAAGGCCGCGCGCCACCGTGCCGCCCGCCGCGTCCTGCACCAGCACCGCGTCGCCGCGCTCGAACTCGCCTTCGACACGGCGCACTCCGGCCGGCAACAGGGACCGTCCGGCAACCAGCGCCCGCGCCGCGCCGGGGTCCACCACGAACCGCCCGGCTGGCTGCAGGCTGCCGGCGATCCAGCGCTTGCGGGCGGACCGGCCGTCCGGCGCGGGCAGGAACCAGGTGCAGCGCCCGCCGTCCCGCAACGCCCGCAACGGACGGTCCTGGTGCCCGACCGCAATCGCCATGGCGCAGCCTGCCTGGGTCGCGATCCGCGCCGCCGCCAGCTTGGTGCGCATTCCCCCGCTTGAATAACCCGGCGGCGGGTCGCCCCCCATCGCTTCGATCTCCGGGGTCAATGCCGGCACCACGGGGATGTGCTGCGCCAACGGCTCGCGCTTGGGGTCGGTGGTGTACAGGCCGTCGATGTCGGACAGCAGTAAAAGCTGGTCCGCCTGCACCATCTCCGCCACCCGCGCCGCTAGGCGGTCGTTGTCGCCGAAGCGGATTTCGGCGGTGGCGATGCTGTCGTTCTCGTTGATGACGGGGACGCAGCCGAGGCCCAGCAGCGTGGTCAGCGTGGCGCGCGCGTTGAGGTAACGGCGGCGGTCTTCCGTGTCCTCCAACGTCAGCAGGAGTTGCGCCGCGACCAGGCCGTGCGCGGCCAGCGCCGCGGTCCACGCCTGCGCCAGGCGGATCTGGCCCACCGCCGCCGCCGCCTGCTTTTCCTCCAGCCGCAGCCGGGGCTGCGAGAAGCCGAGCGCGGAGCGGGCGAGCGCGATGGCGCCGGACGACACGGCGATCACGGCCGCTCCGCGCGCCCGGGCCGCCGCGATGTCGGCGGCGACGCTGTGGAGCCATTCCGTGCGCGGCTCCGCCCCGTCCGCTACCAGCGCGCTGCCGATCTTCACGACCAGCAGGCGGGCGTGCTCCAGCCGGGGCGTCACGCCAGTTCGAGGGCGGCGGGGGCGGCGGCGCGGGCCGCGTGCACCCGGTCCATCAAGGCGCGCAGCACGGCGGGCAGGTTGTCCCGCGTCGCGCCGGACAGCAGCATGACTTCTTGACCCGACGCTTTTTCCAGCGCGGCACGGCGCGACACGGCTTCCCGCGGGGTCATGGCGTCCGACTTGTTCAGCACCAGCAGTTCCGGCTTCTCCGCGAGGCCGCCGCCATAAGCGCGCAGTTCCTCCCGCACCGTGCGCCAAGCGCGCACCACTTGGCCCTCGGCCCCGTCGATCAGGTGCAGCAGCACGGCGCAGCGTTCCACATGGCCGAGGAAGCGGTCGCCCAGCCCGGCGCCCTCATGCGCGCCGCGGATCAGGCCGGGGATGTCGGCGATCACGAACTCCTCCGAATGCGACAAGCGCACCACGCCGAGCTGCGGGTGCAAGGTGGTGAAGGGGTAGTCCGCGATCTTCGGCCGGGCAGCGGACACGACGGACAGGAAGGTGCTCTTGCCCGCGTTCGGCAGCCCGACCAGGCCCACATCGGCGATCAGCTTGAGCCGCAGCCACACCCAGCGTTCCTCGCCGGGGTAGCCCGGCGTCGCCTTGCGGGGCGCGCGGTTGGTGCTGGACTTGAAATGGGTGTTGCCGTGGCCGCCGTCGCCGCCGCGGCACAGGACGACGCGCTTGCCGGGCTGGTCGAGGTCGGCCAGCAGGGTTTCCTTGTCGTCCGCGATGATCTGGGTGCCGACGGGCACGGGGATCACCACGTCGCGGGCGCCCGCGCCGGTGCGGTCGCTGCCGGCGCCGTTGCCGCCCTTGGGCGCGCGGAAGTGCTGGGTGTAGCGGAAGTCGATCAGAGTGTTGAGGTTGTGCTCCGCCACGAACACGACATCCCCGCCGCGCCCGCCGTCGCCGCCGTCGGGGCCGCCGAACTCCAGGAACTTCTCCCGCCGAAACGCGACCACGCCGTTCCCGCCGTCGCCGGAGCGGAGGTAGATCTTGGCTTGGTCGAGGAACTTCATGGATAGACGCCTAAAGCAGAAAAGGGCCGGCTTGCGCCGACCCTTTTACGGTACGGTCAAGGACAACCGTTACTCGGCCGCAACCGGAAGATCGTCGTTGGCGGCCACTGGCCGTAACAGCACCGGCTCGACCGAGACATGCACCCGGCCCTCGGTCTTGCGCTGGAACTTCACGTGCCCGTCCACCAACGCCCAAAGGGTATGGTCCTTGCCCACGCCGACGTTCAGCCCTGGCTTTACCTTGGTGCCGCGCTGACGAATTATGATGTTCCCGGCTACGACGGCCTCGCCGCCATACTTCTTGACGCCGAGACGCCGGCCCGCGGTGTCGCGTCCGTTGCGGGACGAGCCACCCGCCTTCTTATGTGCCATGGTTCAAATCTCCTTACGCAAGGACAGGTTCGGACGTGGTTTCGGTCACTACTGGCTCTGCTGGCACGGCTACTTCCGCACTGTCCGGGTCGGCCGCGAGCGGTTCCAGGCGCCCATCGGCCGTAATGCCGGCCACGCGCAGCACAGTCACGTGCTGGCGATGCCCGTTTTTACGGCGGCTGTTCTGCCGGCGGCGCTTCTTAAAGATGATGATCTTGTCGAGCCGGTCCTGGGCAATGACCTTGGCCGTCACCGTGGCACCGGGCACGAGCGGCGCGCCAATCGTGGTGCCGGCGCTGCTGCCGACGGCGAGTACGTCGGTGAAGGTGATGGTTTCCCCGGCCTCGCCAGGAAGCTTCTCGATCTTAAGCACGTCATTCGGCATGACGCGATACTGCTTTCCGCCGGTGCGGATGACTGCGAACATCGGATAGGTTCCTGATCGGCCGTCCCAACAGGTTGGGCGGCCCTTTTTGTAGGCATGGGGCAACGAGCGTCGCCGGAACCGCGGGTTATACGCGGGAGACCGCTGCTGTCAACGTGATTGCAGCCCATGGTAGTGTCTCAGTTTGAAATCAGCACCCTACAATGAAGGTCCGCCGCTCTGGCC
>CAXTCN010000007.1:0-104522 GCA_964242575.1 uncultured Acetobacteraceae bacterium
CCCAGATCGCAACCGCACGCGTCCTTGCACAAGCAAAAGCAAGACCCTGAAAGGGGTGAGTCTAAGATGCCGCCATTTGCAGGCCTCAAGGTCGATGTCCAGGAGTGCCTTGCGCTGCGGCATCTGCGACATGGAGCTTGGATCACGATCGCCGCAACCATGGAAATCCCTAATTTCCAACAGGCCCTAGCCGCGGCGCAGCAACGCTGCCACGTCGTCCGCTAACTGGCCGAGCGCCAAGCTCATCGCCGCAACCAGCTCCGCCGTGGACGGCCCGGCCGGCGTCACGGTCCGCCGCACCGTCCGTGTAGCCGCCTTGCTCCGGTCACGCCCACGCGACGCCGCCACCTGGGCCAGCAGCACCACATTTCCGGAGGCGTCCGCATCGAACCGCTGGATGTCCAGTTCAACCGTCGCGTCGGCGTCGGCCGTGATGGACCCGGCCGAAGTGAACACGCTGCTGCTGGACAGGCGGGAGTTCAGGTTCTCCGCCAGGATACGCACCACCAAGTCCCCGAACGGCTCCCCCCACCGTTCCCGTCCGGCCACATTGAGCTGGTACGTGCCGCCGGTCCGCACGATCTCCGGCCGGTCCAAGTAGCCGGCTAGGCCAGGCCGCCGCAGCTCAACCAGCTTGGGGCCGCCGGACCGGGCAACCCCGGGCACCGGCGCTAGGGTGTAGTAGGACGGCTCGGGCGAGGCGCAGGCCACGACCCACGCCGCCGGCAACGCGGACAGCAACGCACGCCGCTTCATCGCGTGGAGCCCACGCCGGCCCGGCCGCGCACGAGCGCCTCCGGATGGCGGTCGAGGAAGTCCGCCAGCAGCCGGATGGACCGCGCGGTGTCGCCGACCTGGGTCATGGCGCGCTCAAGCTCGCGGTTGAACTGCGAGCCCTTGCCATAGCTGTTCTCCAACGACCCGAACGTCCGTCCGGCCCGCACCGCCGCATCCTGCAACGCCGCCGTGATTTCCGGTAGCCGGCGTAGCGACGGGGTCAGCCCGGCCTCGGTCTTGCGCACCAAGTCCTGCACGCTCGTCATCGCGCCCGACGCCGCGCCGAGGGTCGCGTTCAGGTTGGCGCCGATTTGCTCCAACGGCAGTTGGTCCAGCTTGCGGGCGATGTCGCTGACCGCCACCAGGATGTTGTCGATGCCCCCGCCCGTGCTCGGCAGCACCGTATCGGAGCCTTCCTGCCGCATCTCCGCCGGCGGCGCGTTCGACACGAAGTCGAGCGCCAACAGCATTTGGCCGGTCAGGAAGCTCGCGGTCCGCAACTGCGCCCTCATGCCGCGCGCCACCAAGCGCCCCGCTACCTGCGTCGCGTTCGGCGCATCCACCTGGTCGGCCTCCATGATGCGCTCCGGCTGTATTTCAAACCGCACGCGCACCCGCGCTTCGCCCGACGCCTGGTTCAAGTCGAGGGCGACATCGGTCACGTTGCCGACCTGGATGCCGAAGAACTCGACCGGCGACCCGCGAGTCAGGCCGCGTACCGAGCTTTCGAAGTAGGTTACGAACTCCTGCTTGGTCGTGAAGCCAGAAGCCTCGGCGTCAGTTGCGGACTTATACAACGGAAACTCGGTCCCGGCTGGAAGCTGCCGTGCGTTCGCGTTGCGCGGCGCATCGAACGCCACGCCGCCGGACAGCACCGCCTGCAGGCTTGCGACCTCCACCCGCACGCCCTCGGACCCGATCTGCACCGTGAGGCCAGAGGCGTTCCAGAAGTGCGACCCGTCCCGCACGAACGTGTCGAACGGGGCACGGACGAAGATTTGCACCGTGACCGGACCCACGCCGTTGCCGATGTCATAACCCAGCACCTCGCCGACCGTGATGTCGCGGTAGAACACCGGCGCCCCAGCCCCTAACGAGCCGATGCGCTCGGCCTTTAGGACAAACGTCCGGCCAGGCTCGTTCGAACGTACGCCGGGCGGCTGCTCCAGCCCGGTGAAATCGTATCTCTGCGCCCCGTCCCGGCCGCCCGGGTCCATCTCGATGTAGCCGCCGGACACCAGCGTCTCGATCCCCGCCAGGCTGCCGGACGACAGCCGCGGCCGGACTACCCAGAACCGGGCGCGGTCGGTCAGGTACGGCCCGGCCTCCCGCCGCATCCGCACCCGCACCACGACATGGGACATGTCGTCCGACAGCCGGATCGTCTCGACCTGGCCAAGCTGCACCGCCTTGTGCCGCACCTGCGTCTGCCCGGCCACCAACCCGTCGGCGCCGCGGAACGTCAGGGTAATGAGGGCGCCCTCGTCCCGGACGGTGCGGTACCCCAGGAACGCCGCAACAAGCAGCGCTACCAGCGGGATCAGCCACACCAGCGAGATGCGGCTCCGGCGGACCTTAGCGGCCGGAGCGTTGGGCGGTGCGTCGCTATTGAGCGGGGCATCGTTCATGTGGATTGCTCCGCTGGTTTCACGCGGCCTGTTCCGCCGGTACGGCCCGGCTGTCCGGCTCGGCCCGGCTGTCGGCCTCCGCCTCGTTGCACGCGGCCTGGCCGGCTGCGTCCCACATGAGCCGAGGGTCAAAGCTGAAGGCCGACAGCATGGTCAGCACGACGACGCCCGAGAAACACACGGCCCCCAGCCCTGGCGTCACCGACGCCAGCAACCCCATCCGCACCAGACCGACCAGCACGGCGAGCATGAACACGTCGATCATGGACCAGCGTCCGACCGCGTCCACGATGCGATACAGCCGGGTGCGGTCCCGCAGCCGTCCCGCGGCGCGGCGTTGCGTGGCGATCAGCAAGTAGGCCAGGCCCGCCAGCTTCAGCACTGGCACCATGACGCTGGCCCCGAACACCAGCGCCGCCAGCGGCCACATGCGATACTCGATCAGCTCCTGCACCCCGCCGAGAATTGTGCTGGGATGCCCCTGCCCGAAGCGGATCAAGGTCAGGACAGGGTAGAGGTTGGCGGGGATATACAGCGCCGCCGCCGCCAGCAGGAACGCCCAACTGCGCGCGATGCTGTTCGGCTTGCGCACCTGCAGGCGGTCGTTGCAGCGGGGGCAGTGCGCGCCGGGCTCGGCGTGGCTGACATAGCCGCAGGTGTCGCAGCCAATTGGCGCGCCGTCCCCGTCCGGCGCGCGTGTCCGGCGCAGCCGTCCAATGGCCTCCCACAACGCGTGCTCGTCCAGCCACGCATCGGCTGCCACCATCACCAGCATAAGCGCGCCAAGCGCATAAAGCGCCACGCCGATCTCGACTGTCGCGATCTCGACAAGCCGGGTGTAAGCCACGAACGCGCCGAGCAGGAACACCTCGATCATTGCCCACGGCGTGAGCCGCGTCCGCCACCGCGCCATGGACGCGAGCGTGGACGGCGCCAGCTCCCAGCGCAGCCCGACAATCACACCCACCGTCAACCCGAGCTTCAGCAAGGGCACCAGCAGCGTCGTGAGCAGCACGACCCAGGCGAGCGTGCTGAAACCTTGTTCGACGAACGCAGCAGGCAGCAACGCGAGCCTGGTCTCCCGCTCCTGCCCGGCCAACCGCAACTCCAGGAACGGGGAGACGGCGGCGATGGCGAACAGCACCAGCCCTGTCAGGCTGAACGCGAGCGTGGTGGACAGCGAGTCCCGCCGCCGGCGGCGCAACAGGGCGCCGCACCGCACGCAGTCCGCAATAAGCCCGGGCCGCAAATGCGGTACGGACTGGAACAGGCCGCACTCGGGGCATTCCCGGGTCGCTGCATCGGAACCGAGCGAGTTGAAAGTTAAGGCGTCAGGCATGTGGGACCTAAACGTTGAGAACGCCGGTTCCGTTCCGGCACCGACGCAACCTTGTAGCACGACACAGACGTTGCAGCCACGATACGCCGGTTGCGGCCTTTTCCCACGCCGTCTATATCGACGCCGTAGCCGACGTAGCTCAGCGGTAGAGCAACTGATTCGTAATCAGTAGGTCCGCGGTTCAATCCCGCGCGTCGGCACCATTTTCCTTAGAGACATCAGCATGTTGCGAACGGGACAACACCGCCCCTCGCGGGTCTATTTTGTTCTGGACAACAATCAGGACAACATAAACCTATAAGTTCAGGCTTAGTTGCGACACAGCGGGCAACAAAAACCAACCCTTATGTCAAAAACTGCCAATGGCCCTTGCGGCATGCCGTCGCGGTTACGCATCTCCTTTGTAGGAATCGCTCACAATCTCGTGAGTGATTCCTGGGGCCTGTCAGGCTATGGAGAAGAGCAACAGCAGCATAGAAGAAAAACAAGAACCGGAATTCCCGGCATTGACCCGGCATCGTCGTCGCGTTGTTTTGCTGTCCAGTGGGTGTATTTCGTTGCATCGTCCGGCCTCTCCATTGGGCCGCATCGGTGCTCTGGCGCATGGGCAGGAGCTTGATACGGGACATGCGGACACCACAGGGTGCGCAGCACCGTACGGAGCCGCTTACGCACTCTGCGAACACCTGGTGCGCGCTGGCGGACATAGCACACTCGGCGTCGATTTCGGCCCCGACGACCTCACCGGCGGCGCGTACGTAGTTGCCGGCAGCAGCGACGGCGAACTGGCAGTTTCCGCATGCCCGGCGTTCGCATCGGACTTAGCGTCAGACCTCGATGCTGCCTGCGTCATCCTCGACTCCGAGGACATCAGCCTGTTTTTCTCCGAGCTTCGCACGCCGCTGTGGCTCGCCCTCGCACCAGAGCGCGTGAACGGACGAGGATGGCGGCCTTGGCTTGTCAGCCCGGCAGCAATGACGGCGCTGGACTTTCTTGAGCAGACCGCTGGTTTCTGCGGGTCCGTCCGGCTCACCAGCGGAGCAGCATTGCTTGAGGCAACGCGCCCTCGCGCTGAGACGCGCCGCACCCGTCGTGGTTCTCAGAAATGAGCGGCCGTCGCACTCGGAACCGTCTAATACGCGACGAGCGGCAGTGCGACCTGCTGGCCTGGCTGGCGTCCCAGCCCGTTCTAAAGCCACGCGTGGCGCGCAATGCCCTTTTTGATGTGGCAGGCTGGTTGAAGACTGTGGGGTCCGAAGGCGGTACGGCGAAGCCACTGCCACTTCGGATTCCTATCCGCTACCCGTGGATGTCTCGTGCTGACGCCGAACTGGGATTGAAATATCGCGAGGAAGACGCCGTATCGGACGCTAATAACTGGCACCGGTTGGTCGGCGTCAGGGTATTGCAGCAGGCTTGGGCGGATGCTGCGTGGCAATACTCTGAGATTGAAGACGCGTCCACGGCTAAGTGGGCGACAGAGAAGCGCGACAAGGTGCGCCGCCGCAGGGAATTGAACCGCTTGAGTGGCGTGGGTTTCTTCTTTGCACCACCGGCACCTGAGGCATGGGGTTGGCAGCCCACGCTGGCAGGCTGGTGCGATGTGCTGGACCTGAACTTGGGTTTAGTGCTGACATCGGTGGAGTTTCACTTGCGCGCCTTGGGGCTGGTGCATTGCCGCCTCATTGACGCGGCGCGGGCGGACCTGGTGCATGCCACGCCGGGTCGCAGGCAGAAGAAGAAAGAATCTTTGGTCGCATAACGATTTTTACGTGTTTGGGCGCTCCAGCCCTTGAATATCGTATATCACAAAGCACAATTCAAATGTATGGAACAGCAACGAAAGGAGATGAGGCACAGAGTGGTAAGAGGGAGCGGCTAACATACCAAGGGAGCAACAGCAAATGAAAAACAATAACATAGCTCTTTACTTTGGCGTCTTCACCCTTCGTCCTGATACAGATGACTTGCATGGCACCTGGTCTGCTTTTCATGGCAACGGCTTTCACGCTTTCGGCTTGGGTGGCATTTCCATTGCAAAAGTCATCGCGGCTATCGTTGCACGGGGTGGAACACCATGCGCCAGCTTCTAAATCGCGTCCTCGGACGCGCTTCACCGACCCTCGCAGGCATGTCGCCTGCGGGGGGTTCCCCCTTCCCATCAACCCCACCACCGCCGCCACCAAAGCGCCCAGACACGAACAACCCGCATGATATAGCGGACATGGTGTGGCGTGTAACGGCGGTTGGCAGCAATGTCAGCAAGTCATCGGTGCCTGATTTCGTAGAAGCCAAGGAGTCTGGCGTAAAGTTCATTCAAACACGGATAAATCGTGATGCCGAATACAGCCGCGTTGCCTGGGCACGAGATGCGCTTGCTCGCGTTGCGCCGCATGTCGTCGCAATCCTAGGCCCTCAGCCTTACTGGCCGGTGGGTGGGCGTCTGTGGGGCAGGTATGAAACCCAAGGCGACGGGGACGACGCAAAGCAGGTAATCATCGTGGATTCAACGCTTACCCCCGACGCTTTCCGTGAAACATTTCACCACGAAATATGGCATGCGCTGGAAGAGAACCTTAGCCGCGCCGCACTCAACCTGATGAAGGAGACCACGGCAGACGGCATCGCGTATGACAACAACTTCTACCACGAATCAGGGTATGAACGCCGCGCCCGTCTCTACGAAAAATACGCATCATTGCGTGACCTGGGCCTGCCTTCGCCAGGTCTCTTGGCAGCCCGAGTAGAGGACATGACCACAGTAGAACTGCTCGAATACGTTTACTCAGGTGGCCTGGCGATTGAGTGCGCGCAAGCGCAGTGGTTTCGTGCAGCCGAATAGGATGACTTGACGTCTCATGGCGGGCTCTGCAGTAGCCCGTCATGCACCACTACAGCGCACAAGGAATACGAAGCGGCGGCCCTCACAGGTCGCCGCTTTTGCTTCCTGCAACGCGTAGCTAGTAGAGAACTGTATCGTGTTGACGAGCCGCCAGAAGTTCAATTCATTGCCAACAAATAGCCCTGTATTCCGTTTAGCTTGCCTAATGCTGCGGGCAGCTTGGCGGGCTTACGGACATAGGAATCCACCGCAGGGACTAGTTCTGCTGCGGGCGGATGTGGCGTGGCTGCACGCCGTTGCCATTGCATCCAAGGTGGCATGGCCTGGATGCCATGTCCTGACTTACAAACCGTCCGCCAGCGCTGAGTCGCTGGCGACAGACGCAGCGCATTGCTGCTGCGATTTGCCGGCCAGGTCCGTGGTCGTAATCACAGCGAGCGATGTCTTGCCCCCTCGCCTGGTCTTTCTGGCGGCTGATGTTGTTCTGGACGTGCTGCCGCCAGCATGGCGGATGCTGCGCGTTCTGGCGCGGCTCCAGGACGGCAGCAGCCCGCCGTCGCACGAGCCAGAATGCGGCATCGAGGCGCTGAAACCGGAAGCCTTTATGCTATTGTGGCGCGGAGAGTCCGGGGCCGAAGGGCTAGAGAAATGCCATTTCTTCGCCGCGTCAGAAGCCGAAACCAAGGCCGACGACAAGGAACAAGACACTGTGGAAGGCGTCCGCGCTGCACCGACTTTTGGTGTGAAGAAGTTGCCGCCCACCCCTGCGCCCGAGATTCCAGCGGAGCGCCTGGACAGCCTTCCCGGCCTTGGGGCCGCCGAGGCTTGGGGTCGCAGGCTTGCGGCTGACCTTGCAGACTACAAAGCCGGCAGACTGGCCTGGGCAGACGTTGACTGCGGGCTGCTGCTGTCCGGGCCGCCGGGGACAGGCAAGACGAGCTTTGCGAAAGCGCTGGCTGGGGAATGCGGAGTGCCGCTCGTCATCGGGTCGCTGGCGGCCTGGCAAGCGTCAGGGACGGGCCACTTGGGGGATATGCTGAGAGCAATGGCGGCGGCATTCGACGCTGCGCGTAGGTGTTCCCCATGCGTGTTTTTCATTGATGAACTGGACTCCGTAGGCGACCGCGCGACAGCCGCAGGGCACAACGGGAGCTACCTGGTGCAAGTGGTCAACGCGATGCTTGAACACCTATCGGGGCTGACAGCGCGGCAAGGCGTTGTGGTAGTCGGTGCCACCAACCACCCCGACCAAATTGACGCGGCTTTGCGCCGAGCAGGGCGGCTGGACAGGCACATCAGGTTGCGTCTTCCTGATGCCGAAGCGCGAGCGGCCATCCTCGGCATCCATTTTCCGGGACTTGACCTGAAGCACGTAGCGCGTGGATTGGACGGAGCATCAGGCGCGGACCTTGAACAAATCGCACGAGAGGCCCGCAGATTGGCACGCGACGGGCGCAGGTCATTGCGGGAAAGCGACGTGAACCGAGCCGCAGCGAGCTTGCGTGCAGACTCATACGATGAAGCCTCACTAGAGCACTGGAATGTTGCTGATTTGCAACAACATTGACTTTCCTTTGAGGCGTATAGTTGGGGATTATGCCATCCCGCCGGGGGGTGTTGCAGCATGTAAAAAACAAAAAGGGGGAACCCATGCGCAGCATAGTTGAAGCAATCCGCAATGCCATCGCGTCCATCCGCTGGACACTCAAGAGTGTCCTTCGGGGTGGGGTCTGGGCACTCGAACGCGTTGCTGAGGTCGTGCCTGCCGCTGTCAGCGCCGTAGGAAACGTTGTCACAGCGCCGCTGCGTGCCTTGGCCGCGCTCAAGCCCGCGCCGAAACGCGGGAACGTCAGCGAGGCCCCTACAGTGACCAAGGAGTCTGACCAGGTGGAAGATGCGAATCCTGTCCAGGAGCCGACACCCATACCCACTGCTATTCTGGTCCGTCGCGCTGCACGAGCCAAAGCCGCCGGGGAGCCTTACGTTGGCCTAGTGCCCGAAAAGCTTGGAGAGTGGTTCGAGCGTCTGCCCGCCGACGCGGTGAGAGCCTTGGCGCAAGCGGCGGTAGCAGACATTCGCGGCCGTCTCGACGGGCAAGCCGGCATACTGGACGAAGTGCCCGTGCCCGTCGCGCTGCCGACGAAAGAGCAGCGGGCTGCTATGCTTGACCGCCTGCGCTTGGACCTGGCGGCGGGCCGCGTCGTGACACCAACGCTCAATGAAACCCCGCCACCCGGCAAGAAGTGGATGCGCGACCATCTGCCGCACCTGCGGCCGACACCCGGAGCGCCCGCACCTAAATAGACGAAGTTGCACGGACATGAAAAACGGCCGGCGGTGGTATCCCCACCCCGGCCGTTTCGATTCCTGCGAGGCGTGCGCTTACGCGTCCAATGCCTCGATGCATGCCAACGCATCATCGCGCTCGCGCCGGGTTGCAGCAAGCGTTGCGCGCGCTTGCTGCAACTCGAACTCAGCGATTTCGGCGCGGCGGGCATAGTGGGCAACCCAACCCTGCAAGCGCTCTACGTCGCGGTCGCCTAGGGCTGTCTCACGGGCATGACGCACAGCAGCCGACGCGGCCTGGCCAGCGACGGCCAGCGTCCCAACCATGCCCTCAAGACCTGCCGCGTGTGACCGGAACCCCATGTGCCTCACTCCACTTCGATACCGTATCATATGGCGAGACGACATACCCCCGTCAAGTAAATGCGCGGGCACTGTGCTTGAACTGTGTTTTGCATGCGAAAAGTCGTGTTTTATGCAATCGCGCGACATATAATAACCTGCAATATCTCCACGAAAAATGTGAGAGAAATCTAAGATTAAGAAAGAGAGGTGCAATCCAATGTCTCAAACGTCAACTAATCCTCAACTACGCGCGTTGTTGCAGCAGGCAGCACCATTTGCCATGGAAGCCCGGCGACTGCCGCCTGTGTCTGCGGGCACCATGGAGCAGTACGAAGGGGCAGCCAGACGGGCCATGGCGGGCCAGCCCATCGGCACTGTGCCTGGGCTTCCCAGCACATCAAAAAATTCTTGGAGCCTTACGCGGGCGGCGCTGGCACGGGTATCTCGTGTAAGGCTGCATGATGCTTTGGCATCCGTGGCGCTCGGCGGCGATGCACAGGACATCGAGGTGGCGTTGCGGACCTGGCTGCCCGTTGCCATTGAGTTCTCTTACGCGCCCGTGGACGATGCCAGGAAGCCTCGTCAGGGTTCGCGACGGTCGCTGGGGTCAAAGAAAAAGGCAGCGGCTGGGCTGCCAGGTGGCTGGCTCGATGAGCTATGGAGCCTGGCAAGCAGCAGACGTGATGGGAAGCCCGCGAAATGCCTGGACGCGCTGGCCGTGTGCATCGTGTCTGGGTGCCGCCCTGCCGAGCTTGAGCATGGGGTATCTGTTGACCTGGCGGATGGATTGGTGGTCCTGCGCATCCGTGGTGCAAAGGTTACTGACGCGCATGGGCAACCATGGCGCATGGTTACTGTCGGCGTTGACACCGCTCCTGCGCGCCACTTGGCATGCCTGGCGGCGGGTGGTGCAGTGACCGTGACGTATGGGGCTTCCGCGTTCTCAGACAGTGTGCGCGACATCGCTGGGAGCCGCTGGACAGGTTCGGTATCCGCATACGACATCCGGCATGCTCGTGCTGCGGATGCATCGGTTTCCATGGATGCAGATGACCGGGCGCGCATGTTGGGACACACACGACGTGAAACCGGTGGCTACTACGGACGTGGCAAGAAAGGCCGCGCGCTTGCGTTGAGCGGTGGCGAGTTGGAGAGCGTCGAGGCACCACGGGCTGTCTTAGGGCGAGACTACTCTCCGGCGAGGACAGCGGATACTACTGCGACGTTCAGCCGTTAGTGGATTCCGCGCCCAGGGCGGCCTGCGCGTCCGCCAGGAGACGCAGCGCTGCTGCCGTGGGTAGCTCGCACTCGATTTGAAGCCATGCTGTGTTGCCACCAGGCATGGCCGCGAGGGACATCTGCGGGGCGCATGCGTCGCGTTTTTTCCTGTCCCCCATGCGGGAATCCGTAGCTGCACGGGCTGCTGGAATCAGGTCGCATGGTTGGCATTCCAAGGCGCGCGCCAAGGCTTTCAAGTGCGCCGGGCCGGGCGATGACTTGGCCCGGACATAGGACGATATATTTGCACGGCTCACTCCGGATTGCCGGGCAAGCTCGCTTTGCGACCAGCCTCGACTGATGAAGCGCGCTTGCAGACGGCGGGCGAAATCGGCGCGAACGGCGGCGGGTGGGTATGAGCGCGCCGGGTCGAAGTCGCGGTCGGATTGAACGTGCAGGTATGGCATTGGCATGAGAAAACTCCTTGGTGTCACACCAAGGAGTCCCATGCGGATGGCGGGCGTCAAGCATTGTCGTTTGACGTTCACTCGTCGGGTGCCAAAGCGCGCCGGATGAGGCCGCGCAGGGTCCGAGACGACAGGCTGGGGGCTTCGATGCCACCCAGCATCTGCCAGCCTTCGCTGGTGAGGTATTCGACTTTGCAATGCAGGACGAGCTTGCTCCTGCGGCTCTCACCAAGGAATGGAGTCACACGGTAGCCGATGCTATCGAGGTCGAGGCCCATGGGCGGCGGCAGTGTGCCGCGCTCCATGGCTAAGAAGCTGCCGCTGGCCATCACGCTCCCCCTGCCGCTTGGGTGGCCGGGGAAGCAGGCAGCACGGAATCCAGGGCATGCAGCAGCACGAGGTCGCGGACACCACTGCGTGGTGATTCCAGGCCGCAGAGGTGCGAGTTGGTGACACCGAGGAGCCTGGAAAGCTCAAGCTGCGTCATGCCGGCTGCCTTGCGGCGCTCTGCAAGTTTTGGTCCGGGGATGAGGATGGGGCGGCCAGCAGCGGCAGCTTTGAGGTCGCGAGCGGTGGCGGTGTTGCTACGAGGACGAGACATTTGGGGGTTCCCTTCTTGATTGTGAGGCGTGGCATGGGGCGATGGACAGTCCCCCGCCTCATGCTGGTCACGTCATGCGGCTAGTCGCTGCTCCATCGCAGCCCTGCCACGAGCGTTCCTGGCGGCGATATGCCTCGCCAGGGGCTTGTCATTACGCTGCTGCTCGCGCTTCTCAAGCCACACTTTGCGCGACGAAAAAGCGTCGCGGGCGCACTCGAACGATTCCAGTCGCAGGCATTTCTCACGGACATCAACGGCAAGGACGAGGTATGCGCGCTTGTCACTGCTTTTTACGCGGCCTCGGGCGTTGCGGGACAGCATGCCGGCTTCGAGGACATCACCGACCGCCAGGCCGTCCGCAACGAACGCGGAGCTCTTCAAGCCATCAGCGCCCGCCAGGTAAGTCGTCTCGTGCGCCCGGCCGCACTGGCGAACCAGGGCGAGCCAGGAATGCACACGAAGTTGTTTCCGTGTATTCCAGCGTCCGTCCAGTGCAATTTTGCCGTTCGGCAGCAACGTCAGCGCCAGGGAGCGGTGGTCGTGCCGCTCATCGCTGTACGCGGCCGCTAATGCCATCTGGTCGTCCCGGCGAAGACTGCTGCGACGGCGGACATCAGCAGCCCAGGCGGCCATGGGCGATGGCGAGTTGCGCTTACGCGTAGCGGCCTTGGCGGCAGCCACCTCGGCTTCTCCGGCTTCCCACTCAGCATCCAAGTGTGGCCCGTGGTCCAGTGCAGGCTCGGGTTCCGGTGCGGCGAGCAGCACCATAGGTGCCTGTGGCTTGGAGAATGCGGCACGCACGCGGCCGAATGCTTCGGCCATGGCATCGCGCCAAGTGGCGAGCAGTGCGCGAGCGGGGGTCACGAGGTCGGGGCGAGTCAGTTCTGCGCCCAACATCAGCGTGCTGGCGTGCGTGCGCGCAATGAACTCCAGCGATGCCAAATTGCGGACATCGTCCACTTCTAACGCGGCGATAGATGCTTCTTCTTCGGCAATCCGGGCATGGTCCACCGAGTAGGATTGAATATTAACGTTATTGTTCATGTTCTTTTTCCTTGCTGCTGTTCTGGGGTCTTCGTCTCTCACCCGCGCCCCATGTTCTTGATATGTGCTTAGAGATATACCGTCCGCAATAGTAAGTCGGCACAAATCACAAGAAATCTTGTGGGAAGCAACACCAAGACATCACATGTAAACGAATACATTTACATTAGTTTTGTCTTGGGTGCAGGTCCACACATCGCACAAAAGAACGCCCCCGGCTCGCGAGAACCGGGGGCGCACAAGGTAACAACAGCCCTACAAATATAGTCTAGGGACGCCTCAGAAGCAAGAATTCCGACTACACCCCAAGCACCGCGCACGCCGCCGCATACCTCTTCTCCACGTCATCGATGCCATTCAAGCCGCCGTTGATGACGACGCGGACTCCACGGATGTCGCCCCGGTCTGCCGGGGCATTGCATCCGTTGTCGCGCCAGAAAACACACGCCGACAATGCAGCACCTTCACGCGTCGCCAAGCGCGCCGGCACTTCCTCGGCGCGGCATCCCAGCAGTGTCGCCATGCGCTCGTGGTTCTCGCGGCCAGTCGTTTGCATAAGCCCGCACCCACGGAACAGGAACCCGTCGCCGGTGCCGGGGCGGTTGCCCATACGTCCACCATATGCAATTTCCGCGATGGCGCGCTGGTCAGCCGGGCGCGGCCCAAGGCGGCCAAGCTCGTTTGCCAGGGCAACTGTGAACCTCGTCGGCCAGGTGTTCCGCAGGCCCTGCGGGTTGTAGTTCAGGCTCTCGACTATCTTGGAGAACCCCAGGGTTTCGTGCAGAACATTCGCAAGGAACGCCGCGAGGCGCAGGCGGGACGTAATTCCGTGGGCGGCACACAGAGGGGCCAGGATGGCGGCCCACGCGGCTGCGTTCTGGACGCCAAGCTTGGAGAGGGTTGCCGCAGTCAGGAGCGGGGTAGGAATTTTGACTGCAACAGGCGGGGGATTCAGCACGATGCGGGGTGCGGGAGCGGGAACCGCGTCCCGCATCGTCATCTGCTGCGGTGAAAATGTCGCAGTGCGCAGGATGTCGGAAAGCCAACTCATGTCGCGCTCCTTGCATAGGGGGATGGCCCCAGGACGTTCGGCCAGGCCGAAGCGAGGTCGTCGGGGGTGCGGGCTGCCGCGATGGCGGGGTCGTCGGGAAGCCCGCGTAGGGCGCGCTTCTGTGCGACGACAGCGGCGCGGACTTCATCGTCCTCATCTTCGAGCGCGCGCTGGAATCGAACGTCCAGAGCTTCGAGCAGCGGGGCACGGGCGGCGCGGATGCGAGTGATATGAGCCGTGCGGGCACGCACCAGGTCCACCACTGCACCGGCCACAGGGTCGAACGTCCACGCGTCGCGCCAGTGATGCGGGGGCAAGGCGCTTACCGCGACGACGGCGCGAAGGGTGGACTCTGGAAGGAGCGCGGTCGCTACGTCTTCTATGGTGCAATCGGCGGATGGGAAGGTGACGGCCATGCCATCTTCTGACGGCCAGCATAGAGCCATACGTTGCGGGGTATCGCTGTCGCTCATGGTCACCTCACCACAACAATGGACAATGTATCGACATCAAATCCGCCTGCGGCTTGGTATCCGACTATGGAGCGGAAGTATGTCAAAGTCCGAGAGTTACCCTGGGCTGCAATTATTCTGGCTTCAGATGCAATTGTAACTGTTGAGTCGGTCGCCGCGCTATCAAAACGCCCACCAAAAACAATAGCGTAATTCAGGTCCGGCATAGGTGTTATGAAATCAAAACGGTAGCTGCCGAAACCTGTGACAGTTACAGATGCGATGTTCTTTGATGCGCGGATGCCTTGGGAACCGGGCGTCCCACAGTAATTGCACCAGGCTAGGATTTCGGAGCTACCACCGCCACCCGCAGCAGGGGTTGCCGGGGTCCAGTTGGTGCCGTCAAAGGTAAGAACCTGCCCCGCTGTCGGTGTTGGTGCAGATACGTCCGCAAGCTCGTCCAGCGTCGTCGCACCGCCGCCGGTGGGGGTTGTGGATTTCCACGATGCGGAAGCCGCGTCCCATGCCAAAACCTGACCGCCTGCGGGCGAGGGTGCGTTCACGTCCGTGAGGTCGTCCAACGCCGCCGCTGACATGGAAGGGGTGGCGGGAACCCAGGAACCGGTGCCGTCGAGCGTCAATACTTGCCCGACCGTCGCGCCATACACGTCCACGTCCACGAGTTCGGACAGCGCGTTTATGCCCGTGCCTTCTGACCATGTGGTGCCGTCATACTGAATGAGGTCACCAATGGCCTCGCAGTATGCGGTGAATCCCTTACGCGGCGGGAAGAACCGCCATACGCCGTAGAACGCCGCCAGGGTCTTGTCGTGCCCGGCCCATGCCCCGGTCGCGCCAACGGGCACTACGTAGCGGTCACCCTCAACCGGCGATACCGGCGGGGCCGTCAGCGTCCAGTCAATGACGCTGGCCTGCGCCACCGCGTCCAGGCGCAACAGGAATTCATTGACGCTAGTTGCCTTTCCGGCCTGCGTCTCGCTTAGGAAGCCTAACCCAAGGTTGGGGGTGACGTAACCAGGCATGCGCGCTCCTGCGGAGTGCGGCCTGAGGGCCGCTACACCACAGCGTATGCGGGGTAGCCGCGCCCAACCGCTCCCAACTGGTAGGCCGCGATGCTTAGGACAGGCGCAGGACTCCCGAAGTCCATTGACTGGTCGGCCGCGCTGTAGGGGACCATGGGTGCCGAGGTCGTCAAAGTGCGCAGCACCGCGCCCCCTGGGCCTGCTAGGATATCGACCTGGTAAGACTCGGCGGCTTCTGACAGCGGCGCGTCCACTTCGTCTTGCCACTCCCTGCCGGCCCGCGTGGAGCGCGTCCAGGACACCACCAAGTTGCTGCTACCGTCGCGCTCACCAGCGACATGGACCGGCGCATACGGGCGCAACGTCGCCCCCTTGGGCACCACAGCTACGTCGCGGTCATCGTTGTCGCCAAGCGTTGTGCCAAAGGTCAGTGCCCGCACCTTCAGAGGCTTGTTGCGGTCACTCAACGGAAGCTGCAACCACCGGACGCCCTGGTTGACGGCAACAACGCGGGTGCCGGCCGCATGCTCTATGACCTCAGATTCCGTCCCGCGCCTGCCGCGAAGAAGGTCGGTGAACGTCCAGGTTCCATCCGGTTCCGGGGTCGCCGTCGCGTATGCGACGTACTCTCCGCCGACGAGCAGCAGCCGCTCGCCCTCGTGGGTCTCGTCGTCTGAGCCGCTGGAGAAATCGGCTGATGACCCAGCGGGCAGGCGTAGGCGGACGCTGTTCGCGCGGTCCCAATATGCCGGGCTATGAGGGGAAAGGGATTCCACGAGCGTGCCCACGTCCGCCAGGAGCCTTGCGGAGCCTACCTGCTTGTAAGCGTCGCCACCATCGCGAGAGGCTACAACGCCCGCGCCTGGCCAGGCATCTTCGTCCTTGTCCACCGTCACCGCGAAGTGCAAGCCGAACTGCGTTAGGCCTTCGTCGTCGTCGCGTGGGCTGGGAACGTCGAGGAGAACCAAGCGCGACAGCGGAGACAGTCGATATTCGGATGTGGGCTGTTGGCCCTCGTCGGCCTCGTCTTCGGCTCCAAGGGTCAGCGCAAAAACGCGTGAGCCTTCGAACTCGATGACGCCGCTACCCAGCTTGAGCTTGCTGATGCGAACCACAAAACCGTCATAGATTATGACATCCGCCGGTTCCAGCCACGCATAGTCCAGAGGGAATGAGCCGGACAGCTTTTCGCGTTCCCCGTGCAATCTATAGAGAGTCTGCTGCGCCAACCCCTTGGCTCGGGCTGCGGTCATGGGGATGCTCAGCGACAGCACTTGGTCATTCTCGCTGTAGCCACCGACGCGTGGCGTAAACGCTGAACCGGTCTGGAAGTCACGCCCGACATCGATAAAGTTCACCGTCACTGACCTCGGCAGGTCCAAGTCCGGCACGCGGGCGCGTTGCAGGCGGTTCGAGCGTTCGGCAGTCCCCTCGCCTGCTCCCACCAATTCATCGGATATGGCGGCCGTCACGATGGTGGACCGGCTTTGGCATCGCAGGGTGGGGCCGCTCGATACGACATCGAAGGGGCTGTAACTTTGGAGCATTTCCAAGCTGTTGCGTGTCGGTTGCACGTTCAAAATCGAGTAACCGACCAGCGTGTCCTGCACGCGGCTCACGTCGAACTCTGTTTCGTCGTAGCCGGCGCGGAGCAGTAGCGAGGCCACCACCTCGGCAAGCTGCAAGCCATTGGAAGGCGCGATGATGGGCAACAGGCTTCCTGTGACCAAATTGCCCTCGTGCCACACGAGAAGCGCATCGGATGTCGCAGACGCGCCGTAGTAGGTGCGAGGGGAGATGCCTGTGGCTTGCGATGCCTGGTAGCCAGGAAGGGGGATGGCAGCCACGTCCTGGGTGAACCCGGAATCCGTCAACGAGTGGTATGCGATTTTCTGACCGTCCAAGCCAAAGGACAGGGCAACCAGAACGTTGCCGCCCATGCCGACGATGCTGCCGAAACCTGAGCCCGTGGGGGTCTGCGGACTCCATATGCCGCGTGTGAGCGCGATGCCCGGTGGCGCGGTGTCTTCGCCTTCGGAGCCAGGGCTGTTGCGCGTGGCCATCGTGAATGCGAACGGCTCTGTATCTTTGTCGCGGGAATCCACCGCGACGAGCCATTCTCCAAGGCTGCCAGCCTGGGATACATGCGCGCTTGCGCCAAGCCGGCGCGAACCTTCGGCGGCTATGATGTTCATGCAGGGCTGCGTCTGGACGAAAAGCGCATGCAGTTCGCTGTCGTAGCGCAGGCCATAGTAAAACGCGCCATGGTAGTCGGTGGATGAGACAACCCACCCCGCATTGTTCTCTGACCGCAGGAAAACGGATTCCTGCAAGATTGGACCGGCCACCTGCGCCTGATTGCTCGCGAAAAGGTGGCGGCTTGCGGGGCCGGAATAGAGCACCGTTGAGGAGCCGGAAATGTAGAACGCATGCCATGTTTTAGCCGGCGCGTTGAAATCGCCAGAGCTTGTCACAAAGGCTTCGTCGCTCATCCAAAAAGCGTCGGTTCCATAGAGAGACAGCATGCTGGCTGGCTGCGTCAGAGGCGGCATCCAGGTCTGTGTGATGGTATCGAAAACCGAAACATGCATGAGTCCGCCCTGGTCTGCGGCGGCCTCGACACGGCTGATGCTCGCGACATACCGGCCGCTGGGCGAGACGCAGGACAGCAGCGTGGTGGCGTTCGCGGGTGGCGTGGGGCCGTCCACCTGTGCGCCGACCGACACCGTCCTGGCCTTCCGGTTGAGCTTCGCCACCGTGGCGCGCAGGGCACCCGTTTGCGTCAGCCCTACGGCGCACCAGCCGCCGCCGGGGATGGCGTGCGGGATTGCGGATGCCAGGCTGCCGCGTGCGCCGATGTCGGGCAGAGGCGCCAGGGCTTTCACCCGCACGTCCTGCGCTATGGTGGTGTATTCAACAGTAATCGTGGGAACTCTCAACCCAAAGTCTTTTAGGTTAAGTTGTTCAAATACTATGTATGCTACGCCTCGATATGCCGGAACATGGCTCGCGCCCTTAAAGCGAACCATGGTTGGGTCTGGTAGTTGGTCTTCGGTTCCCAGATAGAACGTGAGGCTTTTCGCCCGGCCCGCCGCCGTCAGGGTGCGGTTCTTATCCACGGCCATCACGGTGGGATTGCTCGAAAGACTGGCGATAGCGTCTTGCGGCACAATAGTAGCTTGGTCCGCTTCTGTGTCCCATAAAATCTTGCCGTCAGCCCATATGCGGTTTACGCGCGCAATTTCGTTATCCGCTATGGCGACAGCAAAGTTACCAAAATATTCATATGTTATATTCTTAGTCTTGGGGCCTTTCTTTTCGTTGCCGCTTGTTTCTGTGCGGACTTCATCTATCGGTTCAGCCCATATCAGGGTTCCAACATTTCGAACCGTGCCGAACGTGATTGGCAATACCGCTCCATAGTCACTGGATTGAACTTGAAGGTTCTGGAGCCGCTGTCCTTCTTTGGTTATCGTCGGGGCGAGCAACGTGTTATCGACGACGGAACCGATGGCAGCACCGACCATGGCACCTACCTGGGGCATGCCAAAGAATGACCCTACCACACCGCCGACGATACCAAGAACCGTTGTGGCCACAGGAAGTCTCCAGTATTTGATTACTTGTAGATGCAGTTGGTGGCGTGGGTTACGCCTCGACGCCTCTGAAAGAGTATGCCGCCGCGACCGTCATGCCCCCGTTCCGCAGGCGCTCGCGGATGACCCGGCGGGGGTATGACGGCAAGGCATGCACGACCTCGCCAGGGGCCACCATGACGGCCGCATGCTGGGGGCGGCCGTCGATGTCCAGCAGCAGCATGTCGCCTGGCTCACCGCCTGGCGTTCTGGAAGGCTCAAGGAAGGATGTCAGGAATCCGGCGAGGATTTCCGGTGTCGCGGCGGCTGCTGACGAGTAGCGTGGGGCGGCTTCATGGCATGGAAGTCCAGCGCGGCGTCCGGTCGCCACGACCAGGCCGGCGCAGTCCAGGCCGGTCGCCGGGTCGCGTCCCTGCCAGCGCCACTTGACCCCGACGAGGGATAGGGCGGCAGCTACCAAGTCATCCCTGCGCAGGAGCATCGGGGTATCTGCCGGCTTGGTCGGTGCCGGGGACGTGCGGGAAACCACCGAAATTCAGAAGGTTGGAGAAGCGGTCGCGGCATGTCGCAAGCTGACGGTTGCAGCCAGGATAGAGGTCGAACGCGTGACCTGCTTCTATGGGGAATGGCGGCTCCAGCCACAGGTATGCCCGTCCACCCAAAAGGCCGCGCACGTCCAGGCGGGCACCGGCGTTCGGGCCGTCAACGAAACGCAGGTGCCCGTATTTTGCCCAGTCATCCGGTAGGGCTGCCAGTCCATTCGAATGAACCCAGTTCAGGCCGTCTGTTCCGTCGCAGACAACTCTGACTTTTATCGCCTCAAGGCTAACTTTACAGCGGCGGTTACCCAACGTGTGCGTGCATTCTGCTGCAATCGTTCGCCCTACACTCTTCTGCAAAAGCTCCTTAAAATCCACCAGCGTTGCACGCCACTGGCCGTCAGTCAGGACTACTTCTCCAATAAAGAAACGCCCCAGGTGAAGCACTCCGGCTCCCAGGTCAGTCCAGTCGCAAAGAAGAAAGTCAACGCGGGCGCGGTCATACAAACCAGCAGAGAAATCGGCATCGGTAAGACTGTCAGATGCGAGGATGCCCGTAATATCCGCCGAACCAACAGCCAAACTGTTGTCACTTTCGAGCTTTGATGGCGAGAAAGCTGTGGTGCTTTCGAACGCCGTGCCATCAACGGTCAGGGGTTCATCGTGCGTAGTGAAACCCAGCACCATGTCGTCCGTGCGTGTGATGCGAACGCACCAGGCCAGTGTCTTGCACTCCGCTGCCAGGGCGGCGAGTAGCTGGGGAGACGGAGTCCTCATAGCCGGACTTCCATGATGCCGACCGACACGCTGCCGCTCAGGTAGTCATCGAGCTTGACGCTGAGGCTCTTGTCTTCGAAACGACAGGGCACGTCGAACTCGAACCCGGCTGTGACCACAGCGCCTGCATCAGGCGCTGTATAGAATGTCAGCAGGCCGGTCTTATGGTCACACGTCCAGCCAGACGTGGCCTCGTTGCCGTCCAGGGCGACGACCAAAGTGCCGGGCACGGGCTTGCGGATGACCCGCCTGCGCAGCAGGGCCTCAGCATCCTCAACACCTTCGATAGCGGAAGCTATATAGGTTTTGGAAAGCTGGAACGCCGTCTTAACCCCGTCGCCTGCACCCAGCAGTTGGTCGCGCGCATCCGGCGGCGAGTAGTGGTCGCTGGACGAGGAGTAGTCGCCCCAGTCCTTATACCTGAACGCCACGGCCTCGCCGGCCACGGCATGGAAGAACGACAGAAGTTGCCCCAGGCCCGCCGCAGCGCCGTCGTCTCCAAGCGCTTGCAGGCCGGTCGTGGCGTTGTAGCGGTGCCGGGGCTGGGACCAGCGCGCGGTGCGGCGTTCGGCCCCGCTGTCCGTGGTGACAACGACCGTGCTGTATTCCGGCCCGCCGGACGAACCGTACGACACGTCCACAGGGAAACGGGCTTCTATGAATGAAGGAAGGGGCATAGCGGCAGGATAAGTCCGCAGGGGGCGGCAGACGGCTCCCGGCGCTTAGCGGAACCTTCCGCCCGCTCCCACCGCATCGCGGATACGCGCGCTCACTTGGCCTTTGGACTCTGCGAACGCCTGCGGGTTGGGAGTCTGAATGGTGACGTTGACTACTTGAGTGCGATTACCGCCCATGCCCATCCCGCCGCGCTCCATGCCGCGCACCACCGGAGCGGGGATGATGGAACCGGCCTGCCCTGGCACGAAAATTTCGGGTCCGGTTTCACCCACGCGGTATGCACCGTCACCACGGATGTCGCCGCCGATAGCCTTGCCGCCGCCGAACCACCCGCCGATGGCGGAGCCGATTCCGCTGAGCCAACCACCCTCGCCACCGCCAAGTTCTTTGCCAAGGCTGCTGCCGCCGGTTCCAGATTGCCCCATGCCCAACAGGTTCGCGATACCGCCAGAGTTGTCCGAAAGCAGTTGTTTAAACGGACTAAAAACAAACTGCTGCAATGAAATTCTGGAAATCTCAAGCATCATCTCTTTCAAGGTGTCTATGATTTTTCCCTTGCCAGTCAACACTTTCTCGGCTGTACCTGTGAGGGCATCACCTATGTTGGAGAAATACTGCTTGTTCTGGTCATAGGATTCCTTCATTTTTTCCTGTGACAGGTTCAACTCCGCCTGCGCGCGAGCCTGCTCACGCAGTGCATCAGCCTGCTGCTTAGGCAAATACCTCACGATTTCTCGGATTTGGCGCTCGGCGTTCAGCATTTCCGTGGTGCGCCTGATGGCCTCATCGCCCTCGCCATACGCATCGTTCAGTGTGGCGATTTCGGCGCGCTGGTTCGCGTATTCGCGTGTGAGGTCGCGACTGGACTCCACGGCGGAACGCTCACGGCCAGCGAACTCTTGCGCACCCTGGTAGAGCCGGTCTTGCTCCGCTTCGCGCATGGCGTAATCGCGGGCCTTGGATTGCTGGCCTGTGGACCCCTGCCCCAGCTTGGCAGCCGTTGCAGCGGCATCGCCTTTTGCGTCACGCTCGGCCTGGTCAATGGCATCCAATCCGGGGGTAGATGCGCGGTCGGCCTGGTAGCGCTCGGCATATGCGCGCAAAGCGTCATCGAGGACGCGGCTGCGCTGCTCGAAATCGGATTGCTGTTTGCGCTGTTGCAGGGCCAATTCAACGTTGTCGTTGTCATCCGAAATGGTGGTGCGACGGATTCCCAGCGACGGGTCAGGGGCGGTGCCGGCATTCTGCGCGGCGCGCGTGGCGGCCGTGGCGTTCTGCTGTGCGAAGGCGGAAGCCAGGTTCGTCGTAGCGCGGCTGCCGGTCGCCGGGCCATTAACCCCTAGGGATTCCACGAGTGCCTGGGCCTGAGCGGGCGACATGTTCACTGGCGCGGTAGGTGCGCCGAGGAGAGACGACAGGTCACCAGGGTTGGCGCGTGCGCCCGCGCCGTTCAGCTTCTTCAGAGTGTCCAGTATTTGCTCATCGCTCATACGGCCAGCCTGCGTGGCGGACGGCGTAGCCTGCTGCTGTGCAGCCTGTAGCTGGGTCTGCGCAGCCTGCGCCTGTGTGGCGGCTGCTGCGTCCAGGTTGGGGGTGGACCCGCCAGCAGCCAAGGCGGTGCGGGCGCGCTGTTCCCTCATCTCGCCAGGGGTCGCGGCGCGGTCGCCTGTGTCTCTACGGAAAATATCCATCGACCGCGAGCGGCTTCCGGTCGCCGCTTGCTCCGCTGGGGTGAACGGCAGTTGACCATCCAACGGCGCGTTGTATCCAACCGGGCCGTTCAACCCGAGTGCGTCTCGGGTCGTCTGGTAGGGAGCTTCCACAAAGTTGAAGAAGCCCTGGGATGCCATGCCCGTGGCGCTCGGAGCGCGACCGGCGGCAACGTCCTTGGCGCGCTGCTCGGCCTGGGACTCCATCTCTCGGTGCGCGGCAACGCCAATGACGGCACCTATAGCGCCCTGAATCCCCCCAAGCTTGCCCAAGATGCCGGACGAACCGCCACGGCCGAACAGGAACATGCCGATGGCACCCGCTTCAAGAAGGTCGCCGGTGGTCTTGCCGGACAAGCCATCCATGACGGAACCGAATTTCGTCGCAACTTCCGTCGCTGTGGTGAATGCCTTTTCGGCGGCCTGGCCTATGGCGTTGAGCCTGCTTCCAAGGGTTTCGCCTGTGGTATCGGCAAGCCTGGATTGCTCATCCCAGAGCGGGCGCAGGGACGCGAACACCCGCTGCCCAACGGCATCGATTTCCAACAGGCCATCTTGAAACCGCTTCCCGAACGTCTTTGCTCCGGACGTGAAGCTACCATCGTCCATCGCGGAATCCATGCGCGCGACGATGGTTTGAATGAACGTGGACAGGCTTGCAGAAATCCCGGCTTCTTGGTCGAGCTTGCCGAAGAACTTGGAGAAAGAATTGCTTACAGCCGTCAGGGAATCCTCTGCCTTTTGCGGCAGCCCCTTGAACAGAGTTTCAGCAAACTGGCCCTGATTTGAGAGAGCATTCAGGATTTGCTGCGTCTTTATCTCGCCCGTCTTGGCCCCGTTCTGGATATCTCTCCTGTTGTTGACGTTGAAGCCCTGCGCGCGCAGGCCACGCATCATCGCTTCAAAGGTGGTGGGCAGAGCGTCCGCGATAGAGCCAAGCTCTTCGGCTTCCGGTCGCTCGCTGCGCAGCAGTTGCGCGAGCTGCGCCTGAGCGCCCTGCACGCCGCCGCGCTCGGCGGGGCTGGCGTTCGCAAGGTCAACCGCACCGAGGCGGGCCAGGTTGCCAGTAATCTGGAAGCCATCAGACCTACCACGCCCGGCCGTCTGGATTTCAATATCCGCGTATAGCTTTGCGAGTTCGGACAAGGGCTGCCGCGTCTGCTGCGCAAGGCGATACAAGCGTTCCTGGTTCGCCGCGAGCGCGCCCACATCCTTGGAAACGGAGCGCACCGCAAAGCCCGCAGAGGAGTACGATGCGGACAGGTCCGAAGCCGTCTTGAGCAAGCTGCCGGCACCCATCGCGCCGGCCGCCCCCAGGGCCAGCGTGGTGATGCTGCGCAGGCGGGATTCGATATTCGATAGGCTTGTGGCGGCACGCGTCGCGGATTGCTCGAAGCCTTGGAAAGCCTT
This sequence comes from uncultured Acetobacteraceae bacterium, assembly GCA_964242575.1. GTDB lineage: Bacteria > Pseudomonadota > Alphaproteobacteria > Acetobacterales > Acetobacteraceae > JANPPS01. The sequence goes on from CAXTCN010000007.1 coordinate 23,803, forward strand.
GCCGCCTGATGCCGAGCCTGTTCCGATGCCGTTAACGGTCCAGTTGATGCGCCGCAGAGCCGCTTCGGCGGCGGCGATATCGATGCGGAACTGATATTGAAGCGTGCCCTGGCCGGCCATCGTGGTTATGCTCCTTGCGGTGGACGGCGGCGGGTGTTGCCGGGCGCGGCTGGTGGCTTGTCCGACTTGCTGCGCTCGGCTGAGGACTGCGGATGAAAAGCGAGGAATTCGCAGTCAAACCTTCTGACTAGTATGAGCGTCAGACCGTCCATGACGGCTCCCGTGAGGCTCCGCCACGCATGGATTTCAGAAAACGTCAGGGGGTTCAAACCGAAGCCGTTGTCACCACGAGCCGAGTGCAACTCCAAGAACGTCTGCCATGCCCGCTCCGTGCCCGGTGGGAAATCATGAGGCTTCCATGCCGGATGCGGCTTGCGTGTGCGTGCCTTGTAGCCTTCGAACACCTCGCGCCAGGTGTTTGGGCTGCCTGGTGCCTTTGACCCGAGCTTGAGGTGCCAGCGGCAAGCCGCCGCCGCCCCCTCGACTACGCGGACAAAAAATCCGCCCGCCCACCCAGGTGGGAATCCGCTTGCTCCAAGAGCCACGGGCAGCGGTCGAAAAGCTTATCGCAAAGCGCCGTGGAGAAATCGGATTCGCCGTCCAGGCTTACGCCTTCCCAACCAACCACCAGGGCGGCCATGAGGCTGCGCCGCTTCTCGAAGCCGCCCTGCCCTGTCCTCAGGTTATCCAGGACGCGGGCACTCGCACGGGCATAGGCTTCGTTCTTCTGCTCCTGTTCGGCATTCCCCTTCCAGTCGGGGTCAGCCTGGACGGCGCGCAGCGTCTCCACCATCGCGGATTCCATTTCGCTGGTCGTCTGCCGTGCGACTGCCGCATGAGCATTGCGGGACTGCGCACTGTCTGGACCGGCGACGTAGAGCAGGACCGGGCGGCCATCGGCGGTTTCCAGTCCTTTGCCGGTGGTGGGGTGGACTGGCTGGAAAGACCGGCCCGCCGTTGAGGCTGTAGCCGTGTCCAGGGATGCGAAGTCGAAACCGCTGCCGTTGTTCATGTTTTGTTCCTTATGCGTTGGATTTCTGGGCGATGATGGCGGCTCCGTGCGCCGGGTCGAGCAGCGCTTGGAAGTTGCACTGCACCATCACCGCGCCCTCGCCTTGGACGCTGGACTCGCAGGACGAAAGCTTGGCGCGCGGAATCATCAGGCGCAGGAACGGCGTGGCAAGGGCATCTTCTCCGTCCAAGCGCAGGTCCAAGGAAATCTCGGACTCGTCGTCGAACGCCTTCAGGAAGCGGTTGCTGTCGAGCATCGCGGAGAACGAGCCAGTAACCTTCGAGCGTCCGTAAATCAGCGTGGGCTTCGTGTTGCGACCCACGACTGCTTCGCCGCTCAAGCCGTTGTCTATGTTCAGGTCAAGTGCCGTCAGCAACGCGGCCTCGACGCCATCAATAAGGCATGTGCCATTGACGCTGGACAAAAGGTCACCGGCGGTGGCGGCTTCCACGGTATTATCCAACTCACTATCAGACAGCTTCATGTCCTTGCCCATGAACGTGTAACGCACGGTGGCCAAGCCAGTCGGCGGTAGGCTGATGCTTGCAGAACCAATGCGCAGGCCGGTGTAGATTTCGAAGTTGTCACCATCGATATCCGGCTTGCTTACCTCAGCAAAGAATGAATACTTTGTTTTCCCGCTCTTCAGCTTGAAACCTATTACGCTTATGCTTGCCAGCGTGTCGGCCTCTGTAGTCAGAGGACGGTCAACCGTTACGGTTGTAGCCGTCACGGCGATGACGTTGAAGCGTCCGTTGTTCTGCGGGGCCACATAGTTTGCGACGATAACTACATCGCCGGGCAGAATTCCATCGTTCACAAAGCTTCCGGCCGTGCGCGTGAAGGTCACGCCGCTCGCGCTCATCGTGGCGTTCACCACGGCACCAGCAGTCCACTCGCCCGCGAAAGCTGCGGCCAAAAGGCGGTCATGTGCGCCCAGGCTGAGTTCGTCCGTCAAGTCGCCATCAGCCGACCGAACGCCATGGCGCATGTAAGCCACCTGACGGTCGGCACGCATGCGGTTGCTGACGTAGGATTCCTTCTTGAGGCTCACGCTCCACGACACCTTCTCCAGCGTCTGCAACGCCGGGACGGCAGGAACTTCCCCCCACACGTTCTCAAGGCCAAGACGCACATCGACTTCTGTGGCGGACTGAATGGGCATGGGAATCTCCTAGCGGGTGGACGCGGGCTGGCCCGCTTGGGTGAAGGCGATGCACTCGAAAACCAGGTCGGCTGTCGCGGTGGCGGCTACCCCATCCGGCATCGCCTCGGCTGCGCAGGACGAGGACACGAGCACGATGGATTTTGCGTGCGGGCTCAGGGCCTTCGGCTCAAGCATCGCGGCTTCGATGCGCAGGGCGAGTGCGTCCAAAGCGTCGTATGCGTCGTCGTCTGCCTGCACGCATGCGACTACGTGCATGGTGGTGCGCCGCTCCTGCGTAGGGCGGTTGCCAATGGTGAGGGATGCCACCGACTCTTCCGGGGTGACGACCAGCAGGCACGGCAAGTCGGTTTCAGACACGGGAGACACACGACCCGCGAATGCGTTCATGCCAGCCGCAGACAAAACGGCGGCGGCGGCATGACGAAGCTCGGTGCGGGTGTGCCTAGTGCTCATAGAGCGAGTATGCGGGCCGTACCCCAGGGCGGGCGTTCCCGGCCGTGGTTAGGCTCCGCGCAGGATGAGCAACGTCATGCTGTATCCGTTATCCCGGCGGACGGCGACGCGGCGAGGAGCACCAGGTGCATGGGGGAGCACGATGGCATCCCCTTTGGCTACGGCCATGGAATTTGCCGTAGCGGTGGTGACGGAGACGGCTTCCATGGTGGTTTCCAGATGGTTGCCGGAGCCGTCCAGGCTTACCTCGACATGCTGGGGCACAAATATTCCCACGAACGCAGCATCTGGCTGACCGGGGCGGCGCAACAGAAAATCAGGGCGGCCGAAGGCGGCGACCTGCAACAACGCGATATCGTCGAACATTTTCGCTTTCTCCTGAATGACAAAAGGGCCGCCCCTCGCTGGGACGGCCCTTCGGTTACTTGCCGCCGGTGAGGTTTACGCGCCGAGGTTCTTGACCATTCCACGGTGGTCAATGGCCTTGGCACCCACGTCCAGGCTCACGCGGATTTCGCGGCCCATGAAGTCTGCCGCCTCAGGAGCCACGTAAACCTGCACGCCGCGCTGACCGTTCAGGAAGGCCAGTTCAATGAGGTCAACTTGGTCCGTTGAAGCGAAGCCATACCAAGCAGTGCCCGTCAGGCGCGGCTCGATAATCAGGCCGGTTCCGGCATACGGGTTCACACCGTCAGCCATGTTCGCAGCAATGGGGGCAACGATGCGGCGGGCCACCAGGTTGTTGCTCGCGCCTACCGCGATGTAGCGGATGCCTAGGTTCAGACGGTCGCCGTTCGGGGCGGTCTGGACCATCAGGATGCGCTCCATCTCGGCCACTTCCTCGACGCTCACGGCACCGCCGGTCGCGACGTTCTCATGCAGTGCGTCGAACAACGCCACGCCATCGCTCATCAGCGGGTTGCCAGTCACGACACCCCACACCAGGTCGCTTTCCTTGCGGGCAGCGGCAGCACCGAACGCGCCCGCGTCACGCTCAAGTCCGCCCAAATCGTCGTTGATGAGCAGTTGGCGCGTGAAACGCAGAACGCGTGCGTAGGTGTCGATTTTGTAGGTCTCGGCCTCGGCGCTCAGGTTGCCCTGGTTTACCGTGCCGTTCTCGGCCACCAACTGCAGCTCGGGTGCGCCGCTCATGGCAACGCGGGTAACCGGGCGGAAGTCGGGAACCTCGACAATCCGCACCAGCGGCGCGAAGTTGCGGGGAGCCACTTCGTAGGCGCGACGCAGCGTGCGGCCCACTGCGTTGCCGACCAATGCGGGGAAATCGGTCGTTGCTTGGAAGGCGCGTCCGAAAACCGCATCGGCAATCTGCGAGCCGCTCATGCTGCGGGCGGAGCGATTGCCGCCGTCAACAAGGAACTTGCGGGCCGCTTCAACCAGCGTCAGGCCACGGAACTCACGGCCAGAATCCGTCAAGACAACGGTTGGGTTCATGCGGTTCTCAACGGCGTTCGCCACGGCGGCGGCGCGCGTTTCGGCGTCGTCCTGGCTACCGGCGGTCACGCGAACGCCGGTCGCGGTGGTCGTGGCCTGGCGGGCGGCCACGGCATCGATGAGCACGGCGCGTGCGGCATCGACAGTGGAACCAGACTCCACCAGCGCGTCGGCTTCACCGTCCAGGCCGAGCTTGCGGGCAACGGCGCGAATCTCGGTTGCACGGGTCCGCTCGGCGGTTGCCGCCTCGGCCATCATGCGGTCCATATCTTCCTTGGTCATCTGGGACTCCTCAGGGGCGTTGCCCGCATCGGCGGGGGTGGGGATGTGAATGCGGGTGCGGACAACTGCCGCCGCATGGGCAGTTTGACCCGCGCGTAGCTCGATGACCGCTCCCGCATCAGCGGGGACAGGGACCAGGCTGATTTCCAGTGGCTCATGGCGCACAACACGGAGCAGCGGCACCTGGCCGTCGCGCTCAACAAGCTCAGCTTTGAGGATACGGTAGCCAACAGAAATGCTGCGCAGCACGCCGTCCTGGATATCTTGGACGACGGGTGCCACGTCTTCCCTGCGAGACATGCGGACGCGGACACGGCCAGTGCTGCCGTCGAGCTTCACAGTGCCAGCGACCGTCACGCCAACAGTCGTCGCCACGCTCGCGCGGTGGTCAGTCAGGACCGGTATGCCGGCTTGCATGCGAACGAGGTCCACGGCGTCGGGGGAGATGACGAGTTCCTCGTCATAAGCACCCAACTCCCATGACGACCGGCGCACTGTCGCACCCGTTGTCCAGACTACATCGAACTCGGCTGAACCCGCGTCGGTGGAATCCTCAGCCGACGTGTCAGCGCGCGCAAAGTGTTCAATGTCGGCAGCCCGCGCAGCAGGAGCCAGCATGATGTGGTCGGTCTGTGCGGCATCCGCCGTGGGAATGATTTTTGCCATGGGATGAGTATCGGGTGTGCCGTTCGGGCTGCCCGTTCCCGCGCACTACCAGGGATGGCGGGGATATTGTGCCGTGCTACTCAGTAGGCTGAACCCTTGCCGTGAGTGCCCGTTCCCATGTCAGACAACCCCAATAAGGCAGCCGCCCAGAAAAGTTTCAGGGCAATGGTCCGCGATGCAGCCACTTTTGCGTTTGGGGTTGACCATGAGAACTTCATGGTCAGGAAATTCAAAGAGCGCCCAGAATCAGGAATCATTGTCACTATTGATAATATAAGTTGGGGTGTCGAATCTATCGGCGGAAGCCAAGACATTACTGTTGATGATTTCATAAACAGAATGGGAACTTACGTAAAACTACATAAGGGCGGCGGCATTGTTGGGACAATCATAGTCTCAGACAAAGGACTTCCAAGCTCAGTCGAAGAAGAATTGTCTGTCAATATGGGAAACTTACACCATTTTACATTTGAGCGGTTCTCTGTAAAAGAAGACCCAATTAATCTTCATGAACTGCAAAACGTTAACCAACATATGAATAGCGGACACCTCACACGAAGGTCTATAGCATTAGCAAATGAAGTTGTCCAAGCTCTGAAGAAAAACTTTGAGCGAGTAAATATTAGTGCTGCCAGCGCAAACACACCAGCGATAAGTTTCTACGACGAGAATGACCCAGCAAACTCCCGTCCATGGGGAGTTCTCATACTGGATGAATCTGATGAGTCAATGCAACAGCTTAGCTTTGTTGACATTTCGGAGAAGTTATCAACTCTGGCGCTGCTCGCCGGGAGTGGAGTCGTTCGTGGCGTGTTGATAGTAAGCCGCCCGAAGATACCTGACCGCGTGCTGCGGTCGCTCGCCGCACTCACATTCCCGGTCCGTGCCGCCACGCTCGACCAGCTTCAAAGAAAAGATTTTGACCTCACGCCCATCGACAACGACGAGCCACCTGGTGAGGTGGTGCGAATCGACCTGGGTAGCGATAAGCACCAGGCAGCCATCAAGGCCATGCAGGAGCTATCTTACGAGCTTCGGGCTTCTAACCAGCCTGGGCTTTCCCCGGACACGCGCGACCGGTTGGTAAAAGAAGTCGAGGCCGGAACAACGCTTCTTTCTGCGACGACGGCCAGAATAGAGGCATTGAAGGCCGTCGTCCCGCCGCCGCTTATGTGGCTCATGCAGCGCGTGGTGTTGCCGGCGGCGTTGCGGAAAGCAGCAGAGGTGGCTTGGGTCGCCATCAAGTCGCTGTTCAGCGATGAACCGGATATCTGGCTCTAATCTAAAAGGTGGATTTTCGGGCTACTTCTTGCTGTCCAGGTAAGCTTTGAGCGTGACCCCCCATCATAGAAGCCGCATCCCGCAGGCGGGAAATCACGTAGAGCAGAGAACGCCGATGTCAGACACACCCGATAGCGCAACCGCCGAGACGGCGCTGATAAAAAGAGTGTCTCTGCTTTGGCCAAGGGCCTTTAGAGGCGACTTCGAAGATTTACATACGAGGCCGTTTGGAGATAGAAAATCAGGCTTCATCGTTTCGGCAAACTACCGCCCATGGGCTGTCGAAGTGGTAGCGGGCGCTCGCTACATGGGGCGGCAAGAATTTCGCGACAGGCTTTTGCCTTACGAGAAACTTTTAGACCAAGGCGGAGCCATCGGCATCATTGTCATATCCGAGGATGGGCTTTCAACCAACATTCAATCCGGCCTTGGGTTTCTGCCAATCAAAATCCATCACTACACGCTCGCTGATATTGAAGCCGGCAAGACGATAGACCTGGAAGCGCTCAACAACGAAGAGACGTTCATTAATGAAGTCGCTGAAGCAATAACCGCACGCTTTAATAAAGTAATTAGAAGTTCGCGCCTTGGTCAAAGCTTCCCAGAAATAAGCTTCATGTCCGATAATGGAGTCGCAGGGGTAAAGTCCTGGTTGGCCATGCCGGTCCCTGCTGGCCGAATGTCGCAAGGCAAATTCAACAGAATATTCAAGCATTATGAGGACGCTGTAAAAGACGGCGTTGCAGGCGGAATTCTCATAGTCACTCAAAGAACTCTAAAGGCGAGGCCAAAGGTTCGACCGTCAGGTAGGCCGATAACTATTGTAGCTTGCACTCTCGCGCAATTAAAGTCGGGTGAAATTGATGAATTTGACTTGGTTGTGGGAGAAAATGGTCTGACCCCAGAGGAGCAGCGCAGAAAAGACGACGAAGACTCGGCATACCCAGGGCGGGTCATCGACATCGACCGAGAGAGCCAAAGCTACAAGAACGCCATGAAGGCGATGGACTCCCTGTCGGAAGGAATACGCGGTGCGAACTCACCCGTGCTTCGAGATGACCGCAACGAACGTCTCCTAAAAGACGTGGACATGGGGCGGGCTTTGCTGTCGTCCGGCACCGTGCGAGAGGACGCAGCCCGCGCCCTGTTGTCCACACCACTGAAATGGATTCGGGACCAAGCCGCCCAGGCATCCCTGAGGGAGCTTGCGGCCGAGGCCATCAAGTGGCTCAGAGATATCTTTAAGGGCGTTGACTGGTTCTCTTGAAGGCCATCAAGCCTCAGCGCTTGGAGTCCAGGTAAGCCCGCAATGTGACGCCCATCATAGAAGCAGCATCCCGCAAGCGGGCATGGGCCTGAGATTCGCTGGGGTGCGCCCAGCCCTTGGTGTAGCTGGCAGAGACGAATGCGGCAGGCTCACGGGTCCGGCCGCCGGCTGACTCGGGAACGAAAACCGGGCACGCATAAGCGAAATCGGCACCCACGCGGGCCATAGCGTCATGCAGCATCGGGGCCGCGTCATCCTGGGTGGGTTCGGTCAGCCTTCCGGCATCAACCGTAACACACTCGCCAGCCAAAAATTTCGGCAGCCACTCCAAGACGACTGCAAGCGGCATGCGCTGGTGCGCGGAAAGCTCGCTTGAAACACCAGGGGCTACAGACTCACCCGTCTGCGACAGAAAAAGAAACGGCATGCCGCGCAAGTTATTGGTGCCGTTGTGGAATTCGAAAGACGACGCGCGAGACGAAGAAAGAGACTCCCTCACCCCCGCCAGCACGGCTGCCGTCTGCCTGGACCGCACCAAGGAGTCCTGCAATGCCGTGGCGTGGGTGCGTTCCGTGCGGGCATTGGCGAAAGATTCCACCGCCTTCGCCATGGCATCAGCAATGCGCCCGCCGTTAGAGTAAACCGCACCGCCCACGGCCATCGTAATTAGAAGGCCCACTGCTTTCAGGAAAGGCATGCCAGACAGGACACCCAGCAGGCCCGTAGCTGCCTTGGTGGCCTCGGTCGCGGCCTGGAGTGTGGCGACCACGGTGGCCGGGGCCTGGCCGGGCTGCGTCGTCGTCATCGTGAGCGTTGCGGAGCCGGGCGTGGGTGCGGCCACAGCCACAGCGACGGGGACAGGAGCAGGAGCCGGGACCGCAGCAGCGTCCGGGGATGTGGTCACGACAGCGACAGCCGCGACGGCTGCGACTGCCACAGGCTCCACGGCGGACGGGGGGGTGGTCTGGTCGCTCATGGCTATTCTCCTGGTCCGGTCTTCGTGGAAACATCCAAGTCCGCTTTCTGCCCCTGCCCTTGCTGCGAGGTCCGGCGCGGGTCGCTGTCCAGCGTGATGCCAGCGGCATCGAGCTTCGCGTTCCACTCGGCATACGCCGTCAACTGTTCGTCGGGGTCGTAGCCCTGGGACATGATGGCCTGTTGCGGCGTCATGAAACCGCCCCGCACGGCATCACGCATCGCCGGGATTTCATGCGTGGGGTCGAGAAGGTCGAAGCTCGGCGGCATCCACTCGCAAGTCGCCGGTGCATCACTCCACAGGCCAACGGCAAACCCCATGCGGCAGAAGGCCGCATAGACGGGCTGGCAAAGCTGGGGAATCATCATCGTCCATTGGTCGCTCTCGACCTGGCGGCGGAATTCAATGCGGCTGGCGCGCAGAGAGGAATACGACGATTGGCTGGGGTCCGAGGCCAACTGGTCGTAGCCAATGCCAATGCTCGCCGCCGCAGAACGCAGAGCCACACGCACGAATTCAACCTGGCCACCGCTGCTAGAAGGGGTCAGAGTTGTCACTTGCTGGCCGGACTTGAGCCGAATGACCGCGCCAGGGCTGAGGCTTACATCCTCGGGCACGTCGGGGTTGCCATCCGGCCCAAGCACCGGGGGTGAGCCGTCCACCCCATCATGGACGAACGCCGCCAGGCACGCCTCGACTTTTGCGCGCATAATCCACGCTTCTTGAAAGTCCCGCAGGTCTTCCAGCGGCAAGAGCGCGGCATGAAGCTCGGGGACTCCACGCGGCTGGCCGGGACGAGTCTGCCGGAAAATATGCAGAACCTCATCGGCCTGCACGCGCACGGATTCCCCGCCGTCGCTGCCCAGGTATCCGGCATCGCCGGGATGGCGGCGGAAAAGCCAATAGGCAGTCCTGCGGCCATCGGCATCATGCTCGATGCCGCCCACGATGCTGCCGCCAGATGACGTGGCGGCGCTGTCGCGCGAGCTATCCAAGTAATCAGGCTCCAAAACCTGAAGCTGAAGCGGCATCGGCAATCCAAGGCGGCGGGCCGTGGCGGTGGAAACCACGCGCAGGCGCACCAGGGCCTCGCCGGATTCCGCAGCCGTCCGCCGCACGAGGGCCGTCAGCCCGTAGAAGTCCATTCGGCCGCCATGGTCGCAGGCCAGGGACTCCGCCCAAGCGCGCCAGCCGTCCATGCGCGCCAAATCGGTAGCTTTGGCTGAGGCGGCCTTGATGCCCTTGGGTGGCTTGGCCGCCAGTGTGCTTCGTGGCCTGATACCGTGGCCGACTGAGTGGCGCACCAGGATATCAACCGCGCTCTTGGCATACGGGTTGTTGCGGCAGGCATCGCGCGAGCGCGCGCGAATACGGTCGCCGGCACCGACGACATCCGAGCCGGGAGAGCCGCTCGTGGGCATCCATCCAGCCGATGCTCTGCGCGGCCTGGCGGCCTCGTAGTTGCGGACCAGGCCCAATGCGGTGCGGGCGCGGGCGCGTTCGAGTGCGGCACGCGGCGCTACGGCAGCCACCACGCGGTCCACCAGGGACATGCGGACTACAGGGCCGGCCATTAGCGTGCCCTCGTGAATGACGCGAGACGGTATGACGGTGCCTGGGGCACGCCTGCGGCGGGGTCCAGGACGGCATCCATCATCTGTAGGACCGCCATCATCTCGGACAGGCTCGCGTATTCGATTTTCTGCACCATTCCGGGGCCGCTGGCGAACTCGATGCGGCGCACCCCTTTGGCCAGGGCGGCGCGGAGCGCGTCGCGTTGCTCGACGGTGAACGCAGGTGCAGGGGCGGGCATGAGGCGGATTCCTGGGGTGGGGGTGTCCCCAGAATAGGTGCGCGCGTTAGTCTTGGGCGTTCCCTGGCATTACTTCAGCCAACCGCCACGGCGTTGCGGAGCAAGCCAGGCAGCCCCACGGCGTTGAGGTGGTGGCGGGGATGCTGGTGCGGGTGTGCGGACGGGGAGTGTAGCCGTGGCGACGGGTGTAGGCGATGGGGTGGGGGCTTCTGCTTCCTTTTCAATTAACACTACATGTTGTGGTGTCGGTGCGCGCATAGGTATAGGGGTTGATTTGAAGCCAGCTTGGAGCATGCCCGCATAGGCCGCGTAGGCGTAAATCAAGCAGTCCCAGGATTCGTTGCGCCTTCCATCCGGGCAGGTCCATTCAAGCCAAGTCGCCCCATTTTTGAAGCGTGTCACCAGGCGTTCTGCGGAAAGCTGGTCGAAATACTGCGGGCCGCAGCTTTCGGGGAAGTGGACGTAGCGCGGCCCCGGCACGGAAACGGCAAGGCATGACCGCATGAAAAATTTGGCTGACGCGGTTCCAACCTCATAGAGAGGCACCCGTCCTTTGTTTTTCAATGTGGGCTTGCCGGGCCATACGGGGGACCGTCTGCCGCCAGTGTCGGCCCTGCCTCGCACAGCCCACACCCGCCTGCCCACGCGCGTGCGACAGAACTCGTAAACGTGCTGCGTCCTATGCCCGCCGCTGTCCACCGCCGCCGCCTGGACGACGAACGCAACGCCATCTCGGCGCGTCCACAGCTTCTGCAAATGCTCATCCAAAGCGGTCCAAACCTCGGGTTCCCCCGTGTCTCCGAAGAAAACCGAATGGTCCACCAGGTAAAATTCTTCATCCCGTCCCACGCCCAGCACCGTGCATTCCAGGCGGTTATCTTGAGTGTCCACACCCGCGAACAGGGCCACCACACCGTCTGGAACCTCGGCGGGATAGACCTCACGCCGCGCAAGCAGGTCCGCATGGGCCACGCTTTCGCTTGGCTCTTCCCACAATTCTGCAAGCACCGTGTTGAGGAAGGTCTTGAGCCGCTGCGGGGATTTGCGGACTTCCATGAACTCGCAAGCCACGCCCGCAACGCTCTGAAATGGGCTGTAGAGCCGCGATACCCAAAAGCCAGCATGACGCACGGGAACCGGCTTGGCCGCGCAATGCAGGCATGTTGCCAAGCCCGCGTGCTGGTCCGCATCCCAGGTCCATCGCCCCGTATCCTCGGAGTTTTGGTCCGCGCCACAGCATGAGAAGGGCTTGCACTGACGCCACTCCACCAGGGCCAGCGCTTCGAGCCTGTCGCGCTCACTCCATGCAGAACCACACCCGGCGCAGTAATAGGCCGCCTCGTCAGGGCGACCAGACGGCCATTTTATGCCCGCCGCGCTGTCTTTATCGCCCATCCTCAGCACTTGGAAATGCTGGCAGTGCGGGCATGGCACGAAGGGGCGGCGCTGGTCGGAAGCATCATAGCTCGCAGCGATGCGGCTGCCGGGTTTGCCTGGTGAAGGCTTGTCGGTAGGTGAGGAAACCCGGATTTTTAATGAGTTCGATGGGAAGTTGCCCGTTCTCTTTTCGGCCAGGCCCACTGGGTCGCCTTCAGCGCCCGCGCTTGCGTCGTAGCGGTCAACCTCGTCCGAGAGGACGATGCGGATGGGGCGCGAGGCCAACTGCGACGGACTGGAAGCGCTGGCAATGGCCAGGTGGCCACCCGGAAACGCTTTAGACAGCAGGGTGTTCGACGTGTCGCGCGACTTCGCGTTGGACTTCTCCACTCCTTCCTCGGCAGCGTCGGCACCCTTCTTCGCAAACACCTCGCGCAGGGCCGGAGTAGAGCGAATCATGGGTGCCAGGCGCTGTTTGCTGAACTCCTGCGCCATGCCTTCGCTGGGCTGAATAACCATCATTGGCGCGGGGTCCAGGGAGATGAAATATCCGCAGACGTTCAAAACCAACTCCGTTTTGAGCGTCTGCGTGCCCCCCACAACGGTTAGTTCCCGCACCCCTGGCGCAGTGACGGCGCGCATGGGGCCGCGCGCAACCTCTACGCGAGCCGTGGACCATCTGCCCGGCTCCGATGAGGACTCCCCCGTCAGGAAGCGGAAGCGGTCGGCCCAAGCGTCCAGCGTCAGGGGCGGTGGTGGCCGCAGAGCATGTGCCCGCACAGCCGCCAGGGCTTCCCGCAGTGCGACAGACTGCTCGGCGGATACGCTGTCGGGCCATGCCCCATCGAATGGCATAGGGCTACCTCACCCCGATGCGTGTGGGATTCCCCATGCTATTCACCGTAGTCCAAATCCTCTTCCGGCGCGGACTCCACCACCTCAGCCGCCAAGGCCGGGCCATCCTGTGACAACTCTTCCAGTGCCTGTGCCAGCAACGGACGCACGGCCCGCTCTACCGCCTCGGCAGTAGCTAGGCCGGCGCATCGCATCCCTATGGCGGCAGGCAGGGCCAGGAGCCTGCTGCGGACGCGCGTGTATTCATCCTGAACGGCAGCCGATACGTCCTCGATTCTGACCAGCTTGCCGCGTTGCTGCGCCAGGCGAAGCTCAAGCAGGTCCGCCTGTAGCTTGGTGCGGCGTGCCATTTCCATCACGCCGTCTATGTCGGTAGCGGTCGCCCCAACCCCGCCTTCCCCGGCGAAAGCCCAACGCCAAACATCAGCAAGCCTGAAACCCCAGGACACGCCTTTGTCTTTGTCTGCGGCCTGCGCCACAGGGCATCCAGCGGGTATCCAGGAGTCAATAATGGTGTGACGGTCACACCCCAAAGCCGCCGCGAGCTTTGCTGCGGACAGGATAGGAGAAGCAACGGTTGAGGCTTGCACGGGCATCAGTGCGCCCCCTGCAAGACTGCACGCAGAGTGCCGTCCCCGTCCAGAAATGCTGCCGGTATGGTCAGCCGCCCCCGCGCCCGCTCCGCCATGAAGCCTTCCAGGCGGTCAACTGATGTTGCGGCATCGGCACACCACGACCCAGCAACGCACCAGCCGCCGCACTCCAGGGCAAGCTCCACCGCATGATGACGCGGGCCATCTTGCAGCCAAACAGCCAGCGAATTAGGCCCCGCAGCCTCGGATTCCACATCCATGGTGCCGTGTGCGTGCAATGCGCGCAGTAGCTCGGCCTGGCGGCAGGCCATACCCCATGGGTAAACCTTTTCTGGCCTGAAAGCCTGACCGCATATGGGTTTTTGCAGGGGGGTGGTGGCTCTTTCCATGGGTGTTTACCCACCCTCGGCGGGGGTGCGAGGGTTTCCCATAGGCTAAAGCAGGCGTGATGGCGGCCCCGTTCCCCTTGATTTATAGGGGTTTTGCGGTTTGCTGGGGCGAATATCCGGGGCTTAAAATAACGTGGGGTGGTGGTGGTTCCCGATTTTTAGGCCATTGCCTAGACTGAGACCGGGCTGGGGGAACATCCCCGTACCACACCCCCCGTGAAGGAACCTAGGCCACGGGGTGGTGCGGTAATCCCCAAACCCCACCAAGCAAACCAAAACCAACCCGCCCAAAGCCGCCCGACATCTCCTACAGCCCTAGCAGACCCCTCACACGATATGGAACACGCAGAAACCCGCAACGCTGCTCAGAATGGCCCGCAGGTGTTGGGGGTTTCCGGGACTCCGTAGGTGGCTACGGGGAACCAGATGCCCTGGCGGCAGCCCGACGACGAGCCATGGCGCGCTGAGAAGCCGACATGGATGAGCGAGACGCAGGACGGGCCGGGGGACGCGGCGGACCAGCGCGAGGCGGGCGAGGTGGGCGTGGCGGCCTTGTGGTGCGTGCTGGTGATGTCCCGCCACCACCGGCAGGCGCGGGCGGGTTGGCGGCTTGGTCGTATTGCCCGCGCGTTGCTGGCTGTTCCAAGCGGACGCGTAGGCGGTCATCGAGCTTCAGTCCGGCGCGTTGCGCCACGCCTTCGAAGTCCATGCGATGGCGGTAGCGTGTTGCCTTTTGGAAAGACACGAGCAGGCGCACATTGCCACCTGGTAGGCGTTGGTAGAGGCCGGCATTGCGGTTGGTGCCTACCTTGGCGACGAAAGTGCCTGGCAGGCGCATGAGCTTGGCGACACCGCCGCGCCCCAGGCCGCCATATGCATCCAGGGTGGCTGCGACGGGGACTGCCAGCCGCTTACGTCCGATGTCGGCAGGCCGCAGCGTGCCGCCCTGCTCTTGTAGCCTGCCCAAGGCTGTAAGCCGCTTGGCGAATGCTGGGTCTTTTGAAGTCAGTGCGACGGTGGCGACGGGAGTGCTGTCATTAACGCTGGCTTTGGTTACGACGACGCTGCGCAGCAGGCCAGGAGAGGGACGGTCGAAGACGGCGCGCATATGCTGCTGAATGTCTCGCTGCGCCTGGAACGCGACATCATTGAGCGCGCGGACGGTCGCGAGCTTAACTGCTTCACGACCATTCTGGAGCAAGCGAGCATTTGCGGAATTGGGTGTGAGTCTGGCCATGCCGCATCATAGGTTACGTGGCGGGGTCGTCTTGCTCTCGATGACGAAAATTCAAGCCCGGCACATGGCAGGCATGGCAGGCACTACGCCGTTAAGCGGACTGTAGCGCCCCTGCAATCCAACTCCGCCCCACAATGCCCTCTGGGCTGCCGCTATAGCGCGCCCAAGCGTGGGATAGTGCTCTGCGGCACACCACCACCCACCCTGGCCTGCTAGCACCTCTATGGCGTAGCCGCATGGCCATCCTGGACGGTCAAAGGAAACGATAAGCGCAGAGGGGCCATCCGCTACGAGCGCCAAAGGCGCGTCAGTTATCGCGCGGACCTGAGATATCAAGGCTTCTACGGCGCGCTCATCCTTAGTCTTGCGCTTCCATAGCCTCATGTCTGCCCCCTGCGCATTGGCGTTAATAGGCATTTATACCTGTGTCTAGCAAAAAACAAGGAACCATGGATGCCTTCCCCGCTTTATCCGCGTGAAGCGCCAGCGTTTTACCTCTCCACCTCGTCTCTCCTATCCCCATCAATGCAGGTCTTGGCGGGAAGGGGTTTGGGAATTGGTAACCCCTTCCCATATATTGAACCTTTTCAATAGGTTAATCTCCATGGGAAGGGGATGAAGGGGTTTAAGGGGTTAAAACCCAAAGCTTTAGGCAAAATGTCACAGCAATTACACGTGTCATATTTGTTTTAGTATCGTATCAATGACATTTTCGCGTGGGGTAGTGAAAAATAACCCCTTAAACCCCTTCATCCCCTTCCTTAGCCATGCTATTTTTATATAACCTGTTGAAATCGCTTAATATGTAGGAAGGGGTTTGGAAGGGATTAGATTCCAGCCAAACCCCTTCCGACCAAGACCTGACCTTGGTGGAGATAGCAGAGACGATATGGCAAGGTAAAACGCTGGCGCTCAACGCGGATAGGGTGCGAGCATCACGCCGTGCGTGATGAGCCTGCGACGAACATGAAAAAGGCGGATAAGGTTTCCCTTACCCGCCCATATGGTAGCGCTGGAAGACCGTGGAGAGGCTTATGCTTTATTCTCCACCTTCTCCACTTTCCATGACGCAGAGCCGTCCAGCGTGCCCGCGCGGACCAGCCGCAGGCCATTCACGATGCGCCCCGCGTATGAGCCGAGGTAGCGCCCCAGGGTGCGGTTGTTCACAAACCCGCCCTGACCGGCGACGTTCATCAGAGCTTCGCGGAAGTCGGGGTGGACGAAATCGCCGTAGCCTTGTGGCGGAGTGCCGGTCGTCTTCATGCCGGTCATATGTTGCAGACCTTCCCTCTGCTCGTTGTTTAGCGCCTTCCCTGCGAAAGGATTGCGCTCACACGCCGCCTCGATAGCTTTGCGCACTGCAATTTTGTCTCCACCCAGGGCCTCGTGCCAATGCGTCAAGACGCTGGATATAGCGTCTAATTTCGGGTCCAAGGCGCGCACCTCATCCATCGACGCCACAGGGTCGGCTTCTCCCAGCCATATCAGCGCGTCCCGCACCAGCGAAGACCATGCCTCAAACGAGCCAAGCCGGTTAGACTGCTTCGGCTTCCCCGCGACCACGTAAGCCCGCAGCAAGGTTATGGCGCAGCTTACGTAAACGTTGCGGTTTTGCACGGTCCGCTCAACCGGGTCGAAATCGAAAACGCGCTGTTCTGGGCGCTCACATCCGGGGTCCAAGCGGCACAGGAGTGAACGCCGCGTCATGTCGCCCGACAACACCATGTTATTTCCGGTTGCCGTCATCAGCACGCATGTAGGCAGTTCCGGGGCTTCTGATTTCCCAAGAATACGTGCCCTCACTACCTGCTGTGTGAGGACTTGGCACAGAAAATCGCCACCCAGGGCAGATTCTACGTTATCTATCGCTACCACCGGGTCTCCTGATATCAAAATAGATGCCAGGCGCTTTTCGGTTTCTTCTTCCGACTTTCCTTGAGCAACAACGCTTGCTTCTCTACCGGTTGCCATAATGCTTGCGATGTCGGCCAACTTGCTCTTTCCAGAGCCAGCCAAGGGCGCTGTGAAAGCATGCAGAGGGGCCGTGGGCAGGCTGCGGCGCACGCACGCAGTGAGCAGTGCCGACAAGGCCACGGAGCGGTCAGTATCTGCGACGAAAGGAAACGTGCTGATAAGCGATTTCAAGGCGCTCAAGCACTCCAACGCCATATCGCGGTCAGGAGCTTCATCAAGCGGGTAGATTTCGCTCGTCGGCTCAAACAGGAGTCCAGTGGCTTTGTCGTAGCCGGGAACATTCAATAGAGAGCCATCTGCCCGTAGCGTCGGTGCTGAAACAACGGCGGCCAAAACCGGCAATTTCCAGTGCCCTTTGGACTGCAAAAGCGTCATCGCAACGCTCATCGGGCAGTCCGCTACAACTTCCTCTCCCCTGCGGACATCGAATTTAAAGAACGTTGCAGCGCGAGAAAGCTTGCTCAACAGCGCGTATTCTTCGACGTTGCCGATGCCACGGCCTTTGGAGACACCTGCCGCTGTCGTGAACGCCATGTCGCGCACCTCGACGATTGCCCCACCACGCTGGTAGGTGCCGCCCATGGCGATGAGTGCCTGCTCAGCCGATGCCACGACCTCGTGCATAGCTCCCACCACCAGCTTAACTTGCGGTTTATCGGCTGCTGCTCGCATTGCCGCCACTTCCGGCTCATGTCGCGGTGTGGCTGCAATGATTTCGTTCGTGTCCTGCATGGTGTCGCTCATGGCATCCCCCTGTTGACCGAAGGTTGAAACCGCACCGGGTGCAATGACGCACTTTGGGCGGGCGTTGTATGGCTTGACTTCTCGGGCGATGATTTTTGCGGCAACGCGCGCCACTTTACTGTCAACTTCTCTTTTGAGACGAGCACCAGCCCAACGGCCTGAGCATTCGGCGCTCTGCTCGAAAAGTTCGAGCGTCAGGACTTTGAGGCCGGTCGTAAACGCTGTGGCGTCGCCCGCTTGATGCGCTGACAGCAGTCCATTGCCGTTTCCGGTCACCACCTGGTAAGCCAGACTCGTCAGGTATCTTTCGCGGCCGTCCGTAAGAACGCCATTAGCTCCCACCGCCACATCCGGCCCGCTTGCACGCGGCACGCGCAGGCCATTCGTTTTCATAGTCCATTCGGTATCAGACAGCAGGGAATTGCCACCCGCATCCTTGGTAAAGGGGAATTCGGCTTCAACGGCAGCAACGAAATCCTCGACTTGCTTTCTTGTGACCACGGGAGCTTTGTCGGGACTGGCAACCATTGGGCTAAGACCAGGCCAAGTGAAAAAGCCGCCGGTTTTGTGATGAATTCCGTGCAGAGTGATTACCCTACCCGCTGAAAGGATTTCCAGTTCGCAGTCGGGGTGGTCACAAAATGGCTTCGACGTGCTCGCCGGCATGCCATCTGCGGTCGCCGTTCTGTAGATGAATGCAATTTTGGGTGCGCGTCCGATGCGAACGAACGGCGTTGCTCCCAAATACTCAACCGCAATGGCCTGGACGCGAGCAGATACGGTGGCGTTCATGCAGTCAATGTCGAGTGCGAAAGTGTTACCTTGCGCAGGACCAAAAGCGCAGGCCACGTTGAGTCCAGGACAGTAGCGAATGAATGCCTGCATTTCGGCGTCCGTAGGCAGCGTTTTTGTGAAACGACCCCACTTTACGCATTCATCATCAACAAAACCCGGTGCTCTATTGCCGGTTTTCTGCTGAGGCCACACGCTCCAGCCCTGGCGGCGCATAAGCGTGCCGCCGATTTCGAAATTGGTTCCGTTATCGAATGGTAGATTAACCCCTGCTGTTGTCATTTCGCGTGCCCCCTTTTCGGTCGGCTTGGCGGCCCATGCCGCATTGCATACCCACAGGTATGTCCGCTCGATTGCCAGGCGCAAGGATTAAATACCTGTGGTCATGAAAAAAATCCCGCAGGCCAGTGAAGGCGCTGCGGGATTTTAAATAGTAAACTTATAGACTAACCTTATGCGTAGATGCTTAACACCTCGCGTAGCAAGTCTGCGTTTGTGCGTCCTGTGGCTTCCCTGGCACGGACGAGCAGCGCACGCACGTCTGTAGGAAGATGCACGGCGAGTATTCCGTGACGGTGACGATAATTTTTCTTCAAATCCTTGCTGCTGAGAGGCTGCTCTCCCAAGGACGGCCGCCCACGACGGCGCTTAGTAGTATCAGCGACTTCCATGAGACTTTCCCCCTCTAGGCTCCCGCGTTGGCGCTAATAGGTAATTATACCTGTGTCTAGCAAAAAACAAGGGCAACCCCTTGCGGCAGGCCGTTTCGGTTACCTACCAATTCCTTTGTGTCAAAAACTGCTCATAAGAAGCAGTGCGGCACACGGGAGACCGAACGTGTCCAGCAACAGCAGCGCAAATCACGAAGCGACAGGAAGCCGAGAGGACTGGAAAGGCTTGTATAGCGACCGCGAGACGTATGCCTCTCGCGAGGTCCGCGCCCGCCGGTCCATAGAAACCGCAACGGGGTTGAGACTACTGCCCCAGGGCCTCGGCGCAGAATCCGGCAAGACCTTCTACGGCTACAGCCATCATCACGGCGGCGCGTCCGGTACTGCTGACTACCAAGTGGACGGAGCGAAGGTCCACGTTGAGGTCACTGGCAGCAGAATTCCGCTCAAACCTACAGACGCGCTGTGGGTGCGTCCAGACAAGCTGACGCACGCCATCGCATCCCTGCGGCAAGGTTTCGTGACCTACGTCGCTCACGAAACCCCAGTTCGTGGCGGCGAACCGCTGGTGCGACTGATTCGCTTGGACCGCGATGCTCTGCTCCGCTTTCACAAAAAGCAGTGGAAGACGGTCCAATGTTCACCGAAGGGCAAGCCTGAGAGTTTCGTTGCGATTCCATTTGATGACCCGGCGGTGTTGAGCCTGGCCGAGGGCTGCATGGACCTCTGGCATTATTCGGTGGGTGAGCGGCCACCAGGTGCCACAGAAGCTGCGCCAGTCGTCCTGGAGCAGCCCCAGAACTCCCAGGCACCCCGTTCATTCGCGCCCATGGCGCACCATGACGACGCAGGCGCGGCGGATGCAGCGTGGGTCGAGTTGGTGGCCGCTTGCAATGCGGTAGGGGGAATCCAATGACGGACGGCACAGAGATGCAGGAGCTTTTCTATGCCGTGGTGACGGCGGCAGGCGCGTTGATTTTTGGATGCCTGGCGCTCACTGCGCTGGCGACCTGGTTTTCGAGCAAGGATTGACCAGAAGCCCCGGCCTCGCGCCGGGGTTTCTGGTTCTGTGCGGTCACTTGAATGCAGCTAAGAACCATGCTTCTTATTTTGCAGGAGAAATGGCACAGGAAGTATTCATGGAAGGTTTTTTGGTCATCTTGGCTATCTTAGCTTTCTTGGCCATGTTTATTGTTCCTGGCGTCTTGGCAAAAAGCGCAGGGGCGGGTGCTGTGCATGCTTCGCAAAATGCCCGCGCGAGCAGGATTGCCCGAGATATGGAAGAGCGGGGCAAGGAGCTTGGCTTTACCCCTGATAAGTCGTTCATCAGCAAAGGCTTGGCATTCGATACAACACACGGTCTGTTTTACATTGGGATTGAAGAAGGCCGGTCATTGTCAGGCGGCATCTACCCATTTTCATCGCTTTTGAAGTATTCCAGCGGTCACGATTGGGTTATGGAACATCAGAAGTTCTTCCTTGATTTGACTGTTAAGGACATAAACAATCCGTCCTGGAGAATATGGTTTGGTGGAGACCACGCCCTGCTGGCACAGGTCACAGCCACAATTGATGTGGTATGGGCTAGTAAGTAAAATTCCCCTTGGAACCTGCCGGCGTTAGTCGTATGCGCTCGGCCTTGGAAGCCATGCCGGCCATGCCGGCGCACCAGACGGACGGCTGGCAACCATGCGCTCGACAAGCCACCGCTCCCAAGCCAATAACGTTTCCGTTGTGATGTCGCGTCGCTCATGCAACGCATAGTGCCTGCGAGTGATTCCGGGGTCTTCATGGTCCAGAATCATTCCAATGGCCCTTAGCGACAGATTTAGCAGCCCATCGCCGTGCGTAGCGAATGCCCGCCGCAGCGCATGCGGTCCATGCCCCGGAACGGCACCGCCCACGGCTTCCCGGAAGGGCCTGTAAGTTGTCGGCGCTTTGCCGCCCGCTTGCGGGAATAACCATTTGCTGTCCCCCGCAAGCCCGCGCAGGGCTTCAAAACATGCAGCGGTAAGAGGCGGCAGCGGCAGCCGATGAGGTCTGCCGGACTTCATAAGCCTACCTGGTATAGCCCAGGTGCCCCCGTCCACATGAGATGTCTCGGCTTCCCGCACCGTGCGGACGCGTTGCGCCGTCAAGGCGACGAGCATAACTGCAAACCGCATGCGTGGTTGGAATCCAGCACCACTCAGGAGCCAAGGAAGCTCCCCCATGGCCTTGTCAGATGGCACCCGGCCATCAGACGGTGGGGGAGCCACCACGATGCGGTCCACATCCAGCAGTTCGCGCATGCGCTCCTTCGGAAGCCCAGCTTCCGGCCGCCCGGCGCACCAACGAAGCAGGCCGCCTACGGATACGCTGACGGCGCGGGCCATGCTTCGCTTGCCCCGGTCAGCAAAGCTGTTTTGCAGCCGCGCTAAGTTTTCCGCCTTGATGTCGCGTAGCAGTCGGCCGCCGAGGGCCGACACCACATCAGGATGACACAGGTTTCTGCGGTGGCTGCCGTGCGTTGCGGCCCGCCATGTCGGTTCGTTGAGCGCGAGGTAACGTTCAACCGCATACTCCCACGCCCATGCGGATTCCTGCGGCGAAGTGGTGGCGGCTGCTGTTGCCGTCCTCGCAATGGGTTTTCCCGACTGCTGTCCTAACCACTCAGCGGGGTCTTGTCCTTGGCGTGCCATGTCCAGCGCGACCCCGGCACGCGCCCTTGCAGACGAAAGCGAAAGCGCCAGTCCATCGCCGAGGGTCCACGTCCTCACAGTAGGAACCCCGCGAACCCGTCCGCGAAGCACCCAGGATGCACCCGTTGCCCGCCCCCTCAGAGACAGACCAGGCACGCCGCCCACGAACTCGTCGAATGGACCCTGCCCCACATTCGCCAGCAGGCGTTTGACATCGCCCGCCGTCATCTCTTCCCTGACCATACCCGATACCCGTGTGTTGTCCCGCTCAGCGATATAGTAGCGAAGCATCAATGGGACAACGTGCTGGACAACACCTCGCAACCGATTGCGGCATATGGTCCTATTTTGCGACTTAAACATATACGTTTACAAAGGATTTAGACAGGAATTCATACCTGATGGGCGCCGGTGACTGATTCGTAATCAGTAGGTCCGCGGTTCAATCCCGCGCGTCGGCACCATAGGTCCGCAGGTCCCGCACAAATCCGGCGCTCAGCCTTGCAAGCTTAAAAGCCCGTTGTTGATCACCACCACATCCCGCTCCACGACACGCGCCCGGAACGCGCCGGAGCGCCAAATCTCCGTGCGGATCGTCTCACCCGGGAACACCGGCGCCGAGAACCGCAGAGCCAGCAACCGGAAGCGCCCTGCGTCATAGTCCGCCAGGCCGCGCAACAGCGCGTGCGCCACCACGCCCAGGGTGCACAGCCCATGCAGGATCGGGCGCGGGAACCCGGCTTGCGCCGCCGTGCCTGGGTCCGAGTGCAACGGGTTGTCATCGCCGTTCAGCCGGTACAGCAGCGCCTGTTCCGGCCGGGTTGGCAGGTCGATGGTGAGGTCCGGGTTGCCCTCCGGCGCAGGGTGGACCGGGCGCACCGGCCCTGCCGCGCCGCCGAACCCGCCGTCTCCGCGCAGCACCACCGTGGCGCGGCAGGTCGCCAGCAAACTCCCCGAGGCCGCGTCCAGCAGCAGCTTTTCCGTGTAGAGCAACGCCCCGCGCCCGGCCCCTTTGTCCACCAGCCCGGTGACACGGGTGCGCCCGATCAGCTCCGCCTCTACCGGCAACGGCCGGTGCAGCTCGATTTCCTGCTCGCCGTGCACCAGCCGGACCGCGTCCACCCCGGTCCGCGGGTCGGCCAGCCAGAAGCCCGGCTGCGCCAGCACCACCGCCATCGACGGCAGCGCACGCAGGCTACGGCGGTGGTCAACGTAGTCCAGTTGCCGGGTACCGAGCGGGTCCTGCCCGAGGCCAACCGACAGGGCATACAGCACGCAGTCCCGCGCCCGCAGCGTCTGCCGCACCTCCGGGACCGGGAAGCGCCGCAGCGCCTCGGCATCGATCGGCACAGCTAAGGCTCCGCCACCGGGTGGCCCCGGCCAATCTCGTCGATGATGGGCTGGCCCTGGCGGAGCAAATAGTCGCGCAGCCCGGCTTGCACCGGCAGCAAAGGGGATGTCCGCCGCTGCACCACGAACCAAGACCGCATCACCGGGAACCCCTGCACACTCAACACCCGCAACAGCCCCAGCGAAAGCTCCAGGCTTACGGTGTGCCGCGAGATCAACGCCAGGCCCATGCCGGCGATCACCGACTGCTTGATCATTTCATTGCTGGACGTTTCCATCGCGACCCGCGGCGTGAACCCGGACGCACGAAAGAACTCGTCCGACAGCGAGCGCGTGCCCGATCCCTCCTCGCGTATCACGAACCATTCGCCCGACAGCGCCAGGGGCGCCAATGCCGGTTGGTTGCACAGCGGATGCGCTGGATGCGCCACGATGACCGAGGGGTGCGGCGCGAACTTCTCCGCTACGACGTCCGCGTCCGCCGGCGGCTGCCCCATGATGGCCAGGTCTATATCGCCCTTGGTCAGCAAGGCCACAATAGTGTTCCGATTGCCCTCACGCAACGACACCATGACGCCCGGGCATCCCGCGCGAAACCGGGCAATCAGGTGCGGCACCAGGTACTTTGCCGTGGACACCAGCCCCAGCCGCACCTGGCCGCCGTTCACGCCCTTCAGCGCCGCCATGGCCTGGTCCATGTCCCGCATGGAGCGCAGCACCGGGCGCGCATAGCCCAGCAGCACCCGCCCTGCCTCGGTCAACGCCACCCGGCGGCCAATCCGCTCGAACAGCGTGAACCCGGTCTGCTGCTCGACCTGGCGTATTTGGAACGACACCGCCGACGGCGTAAGGCGCAACCGCTCCGCCACGCGGGCGAAGGACAGCATTTCGGCTGCATCGACGAACACTTGCAGTTGGCGGACGGTCACGTTTGGCACAAGGTTTCCCTCATCAATACCGACAGTCTATTTCGCTTTTCCTTATCCCGTCGAGCCGCGTAGAAATTTGTCAAGCGAGGCCACTTCGCATCAAACAAATAGGGGATCATCCGGTGAACAAAGCGCTCGACATCAAAATCACGGACATGAAGGAGCGCTACACCTCCGGCGTCCTCAAGTATCGGCAGATGGGCTACTGGGAGCCAGACTACGTCCCCAAGGACACCGACATCCTGGCGGTATTCCGCCTGACACCGCAGGACGGCGTTGACCCGGAAGAAGCCGCCGCCGCCGTCGCCGGCGAAAGCTCCACCGCGACGTGGACCGTGGTGTGGACCGACCGGCTGACCGACAGCGAGTACTACCGCGCCAAGGCGTACAAGGTGGAGCCGGTGCCGGGCAACCCGGAGCAGTTCTTCGCCTACATTGCCTA
Source organism: uncultured Acetobacteraceae bacterium (assembly GCA_964242575.1). GTDB lineage: Bacteria > Pseudomonadota > Alphaproteobacteria > Acetobacterales > Acetobacteraceae > JANPPS01. The sequence goes on from CAXTCN010000007.1 coordinate 48,267, forward strand.
TGACCTCGACCTGTTCGAGGAAGGGTCCATTTCCAACCTCACCGCGTCCATTATCGGCAACGTGTTCGGCTTCAAGCCGCTGAAGGCGTTGCGGCTTGAGGACATGCGCATCCCCGCGCACTACCTCAAGACGTTCCAGGGTCCGGCGACCGGCATCGTAGTCGAGCGCGAGCGCATGAACGTCTATGGCCGCCCGTTGCTGGGCGCCACCATGAAGCCGAAGCTCGGGCTGTCCGGCCGCAACTATGGCCGCGTGGTGTACGAGGCGCTGAAGGGCGGCCTCGACTTCACCAAGGACGACGAGAACATCAACTCGCAGCCGTTCATGCACTGGCGGGACCGCTACCTGTACTGCATGGAGGGCGTGAGCAAGGCGCAGGCCGAGACCGGCGAGATCAAGGGCACCTACCTCAACGTCACCGCCGGCACCATGGAGGACATGTACGAACGCGCTGAGTTCGCCAAGGAGCTTGGCTCCGTCATCGTTATGATCGACCTCGTGATCGGCTACACCGCCATCCAGTCCATGGCCAAGTGGGCGCGCCGCAACGACATGATCCTGCACCTGCACCGGGCCGGGCACTCGACCTACACGCGGCAAAAGAACCACGGCGTTTCGTTCCGCGTGATCGCCAAGTGGATGCGCATGGCGGGCGTCGATCACATCCATGCCGGCACCGTGGTCGGCAAGCTGGAGGGCGACCCGAACGTGGTGCGCGGCATCTATGACACCTGCCGCGAGACCTACGTCCCCGCCAACCCGATGCACGGCATATTCTTCGACCAACCCTGGGCCAGCCTGAAAAAGATGATGCCGGTCGCGTCGGGCGGCATCCACGCCGGGCAGATGCACCAGTTGCTGCATTATTTGCAGGACGACGTGGTGTTGCAGTTTGGCGGCGGCACCATCGGCCACCCAATGGGCATCCAGGCCGGCGCCATCGCCAACCGCGTGGCCTTGGAGTGCATGGTCAAGGCGCGCAACGAGGGCAAGGATATTTGGAACGAGGGGCCGGAAATCCTCACCGCTGCTGCCCGCTGGTGCCAGCCGCTGCGCGCCGCTTTGGACACCTGGAAGGACGTGACGTTCAATTACGCGTCGACTGACAGCGTCGACGTGCTCCCCACCCCGACCGCGTCCTGAAGGAGCCCGCGCCATGAAAATCACCCAGGGCCAGTTCTCCTTCCTGCCGGACCTTACGGACGAGGAGATCAGCAAGCAGATCGAGTATGCGCTCAACAACGGCTGGTCGCTCGCAGTCGAGCACACCAACGACCCGCATCCGCGCAACTATTACTGGTCGATGTGGGGCACCCCCATGTTCGACCTGAAGGACCCGGCCGGCGTCATGCTTGAGGTGAACGCCTGCCGCGAGGCCCATCCGAACCACTACATCAAGGTCCTGGCGTTCGACAGCAACAAGGGTTTCGAGTCGATCCGGATGTTCTTCATGGTGCAGCGCCCGGCGGTCGAGCCTGGGTTCGAGCTGATCCGTGCCGAGGGACCCGGCCGCCAGATGCGCTACACCCTCCGCAGCTACGCGACTGGGGTGCCGCCCGAGCAGCGTTACCAGCAAGCGCCATGAAAATCGCCCCCAGCATATTGTCGGCCGACTTCGCCCGTCTGGGCGAAGAGGTCCGGCATCTCGAAGCGGCCGGGGTCGACCTGATCCACTTCGACGTGATGGACAATCATTATGTGCCTAACCTCACCATCGGGCCGCTGATCTGCGAGGCGTTGCGCCCGGTGGCGACGGTGCCGATTGATGTGCACATCATGGCGTCCCCGGTGGATGAGTTGGCACTAATGTTCGCCCGCGCCGGGGCGGCCATCATCACGGTTCACCCGGAGGCGACCCTGCACCTGGACCGGACACTCGCTTTGATCCGTGACCAGGGCTGCCAAGCCGGCGTGGCGCTCAACCCGGGCACGCCGCTCAACTGGCTGGACGACGTGATGGACCGGCTCGACTTGATCTTAGTAATGTCGGTGAACCCCGGCTTCGGCGGCCAGGCGTTCATCCCGCGTGCGCTGGACAAGATCGCCGCGGTGCGCAGCCGTATCGACGCGCATGTCCAAAGTGGCGGACAGCCGATTGCCCTGGAGGTGGATGGCGGCGTCAAGGTCAGCAACGTCCGTTCGGTGGCGGACGCCGGGGCGGACATCTTCGTCGCGGGATCGGCCATTTTCGGAGCGCGGGGCGAGGACGGCGGCTACCGCGACATCATGCAGGCGTTCCGGCAGGAGCTTGCGCCACGGCAACAGGAGCGCGCGGCATGAACGTCGCCTTTACCGAGGACCGCGTTGATCTGGCGGCGCTGTATGCCGAGACCAACATCGCCGAGACGCTTGGCTCGTTGGACAATGACCTGATTGGCTTGAAGCCGGTCAAGACGCGCATCCGCGAGGTGGCCGCCCTGTTGCTGGTGGAGGCAGCGCGGCGCGGCATGGGCATCCAGGCCGACCCGCCGTCGCTGCACATGAGCTTCACCGGCAACCCTGGCACCGGCAAGACCACCGTGGCCCGTCGCATGGCGGATGTGCTGTATCGGCTCAAGTATATCCGTCGCAACCATGTGGTCACGGTGTCGCGGGACGACCTCGTGGGCCAGTATATCGGCCACACCGCGCCCAAGACCAAGGAAATTCTTAAGAAAGCGATGGGCGGCGTGCTGTTCATCGATGAGGCTTACTATCTCTACCGCCCGGAGAACGAGCGCGACTACGGCCAGGAGGCGATTGAAATCCTGCTGCAGATGATGGAGGACAATCGCGATGACCTCGTGGTGATCCTCGCCGGCTACAAGGACCGTATGGACACGTTCTTCCGCAGCAACCCCGGCATGGCGTCGCGCATCGCCCATCATATCGACTTCCCGGACTACCAGGCGGACGAGCTGTTCTCCATTGCCGAGATCATGGCGCACGGCATGCACTACCGGTTCGACGCCAGCGGCGAGGCGGCGTTGCGCGAATACATCACGCTCCGTATGCAGCAGCCGCGGTTCTCCAACGCGCGCTCCATCCGCAACGGCCTCGACCGCGCCCGGCTGCGCATGGCCAACCGGCTATTCGCCGAACGCGAGCGGCCACTGACGCGCGTCGAGCTTGAAACCATCACAGCCGACGACATCAGGGCCAGCCGGGTCTTTACCGAACAACACGGCTGAATGCCGGCCAGGGAGGCTAACATTGCCGTACCGCCGTACGACGTTGGCGAAGTTCATCATCGAGGACCAGCGCCGGACCGCCAATCCGCAGCCGGACCTCACGTCGCTGCTGAACGACGTCCAGACCGCTTGCAAGCTGATCGCCGTGGCCGCGTCACGTGGGGCGCTGGAGGCGGCCGATGCAAGCTCCACGCGCACCAACTCGGCGGGCGACCAACAGAAACCCCTCGATGTGGTCGCGGACCGGATCATGGTCGCCACGTGCGAGTGGGGCGGGCAGCTCGCAGGCATGGTGTCCGAGGAGATGGACGAGCCGTACCAAATCCCGGCGCTGTACCCGCGTGGACGCTACCTGTTGGTGTTCGACCCGCTGGACGGGTCCTCCAACATCGACGTGAACGTGCCGGTCGGCACGATCTTCTCCGTGCTGCGCTGCCCGCCCGGCGTGGAGCAGCCGACCACGGCGGACTTCCTGCAGCCCGGCACCGCCCAGGTCGCGGCCGGCTACGCCATCTATGGCCCGGTCGCCATGATGGTCATCACCCTTGGCGCCGGAGTGCATGGCTTTACGCTGGACCGCGAGATCGGCGCATTCACCCTCACCCACCCCGACATGAGCATCCCGCCAGCCACGCGGGAGTTCGCCGTCAACGCGTCGAACCAGCGGTTTTGGGACCCACCGGTACGCCGCTACGTCGAGGAGTGCATCGAGGGCGCCGCCGGGCCGCGCGGCGTCGATTTCAACATGCGCTGGATCGCGTCGATGGTGGCGGAGGTGCACCGTATCCTAGTGCGCGGCGGCCTGTTCATGTATCCGCGCGACAGCAAGGACGCTGGAAAGCCCGGCCGCCTGCGCCTGATGTATGAGGCGAACCCGATGGCGATGATCGTGGAACAGGCCGGCGGCGCCGCGTCCACCGGGCGCGAACGCTTGCTGGAGGTGCAGCCGACCGCGATCCACCAGCGCGTCCCGGTCATTCTAGGTTCGCGGGACGAGGTGGAACGGCTGGTGCGCTACCATGCCGAGCATGACTCCGGCGAGGAGACCACATTCGCCACGCCGCTGTTCAACGCGCGCAGCCTGTTCCGCACCGCCTGACCAAGGACCACCGATGTCGATCAAGCATCCGGTCATCGCGATCACCGGCTCGTCCGGCGCGGGCACCACGACCGTCACCACCACGTTCGAGCAGATTTTCCGCCGCGAGGGCGTGCGCGCCGCCATCATCGAGGGTGACAGCTTCCACCGGTATGACCGCAAGGAAATGCGCAAGCTGATCGAGGAGGCCAACGCGAGTGGGCAAAACCACGTCAGCCACTTCGGCCCTGAGGCCAACCTGTTTGCGGAGCTGGAGGCGTTGTTCCGCACTTACGGCGACATCGGGTCCGGCAAGGCGCGCAAGTACCTGCACAACGACGACGAGGCCGCGCCATACAACCAGCCGCCCGGCACGTTCACCCCTTGGGACGACCTGCCCGGCGACACCGACCTGCTGTTCTACGAGGGCCTGCACGGCGGCGTGGTGCACGGCAACATCAATATCGCCAAGCACGCCGACCTGCTGATCGGTGTCGTGCCGATCATAAATGTCGAGTGGATACAAAAACTGCACCGCGACAAGAAGACACGCGGCTACTCGCACGAGGCGGTCGTTGACACCATCCTCCGCCGGATGCCGGACTACGTGAACTATATTTGCCCGCAGTTCTCGGAAACGCACGTGAACTTCCAGCGCGTGCCAACGGTGGACACCAGCAACCCGTTCATCGCCCGCGACGTGCCCAGCGCCGACGAGAGCATGCTGGTGATCCGTTTCCGCAACCCGAAGGGCATCGACATGCCCTATTTGCTGTCGATGCTGGCGGACAGTTTCATGTCCCGCGCCAACACAATCGTTTGCCCCGGCAGCAAGATGCCGCTGGCGATGCAGCTCATTTTCACCCCGATGATCCTGCAACTCCTGGACCGCAAGAAGCGCGCTCTCTGATAAGGACCGACCTATGGCACTCGTCTCGATGCGGCAGTTGCTGGACCACGCGGCGGAGCATGGCTACGGCATCCCAGCCTTCAACGTGAACAACATGGAACAGGTCCAGGCAATCATGCAGGCCGCGCATGATTGCGACAGCCCGGTGATCCTGCAGGGTTCCGCTGGCGCGCGGAAGTATGCCGGGGAGCCGTTCCTGCGCCACCTGTTGGAAGCCGCGGTCGAGACCTGGCCGCACATCCCGGTGGTGATGCACCAGGACCATGGCGGCAGCCCAGCGGTGTGCCAGCGCTCCATCCGCTCCGGGTTCACTAGCGTCATGATGGACGGCAGCCTGCGCGAGGACATGAAGACCCCAGCGCCGTACGACTACAACGTCGACACCACGCGCCGGGTGGTGGAGATGGCGCACGCGGTCGGCGTGTCGGTCGAAGGGGAGCTGGGCGTGCTCGGCTCGTTGGAAACAGGAGAGGCCGGCGAGGAAGATGGCTCCGGCGCCGAGGGCAAGCTGTCGCACGACCAGTTGCTGACCGACCCGGAACAGGCGGCCGACTTCGTGCGGGAAACCGGCGTGGACGCGCTCGCCATCGCCATCGGCACCAGCCATGGGGCCTACAAGTTCTCGCGCAAGCCGACCGGGGATATCCTGGCAATCGACCGCATCCGCGCCATCCATGCGCGCATTCCGGGCACGCACCTGGTGATGCACGGCTCGTCCTCGGTGCCGCAGGAGTGGCTGGACGTGATCCGCCAGCACGGCGGGCAGATCAAGGAGACCTACGGCGTGCCGGTCGAGGAAATCCAGGAGGGCATCCGGCACGGCGTGCGCAAGGTCAACATCGACACCGACGTGCGGCTGGCGATGACCGGGGCAATGCGCAAGCTGATGGCGGAGAAGCCGGAGGAGTTCGATCCGCGCAAGTTCTTTGCCGCCGCGGTGGCAGCGGTCCGCACGCTATGCCTGGCCCGGTTCGAGGCATTCGGCTGCGCGGGGCAAGCCAGTAGAATAAAGCCGGTGCCGCTTGACCGCATGTCCGAGCTGTATGCCAAGGGCGAGCTCAACCCAGTCGTGCACTGAGCGCGCGCCGGGCCAAGATGGCGGCGCCCTGCGCGGCGCTGGACGCAACGCTCAGCACCGGGACGCCCAGGATGCGCGCGCGCATCGCGGTCCAGGCCGGGTTCGCGCTGCCGCCGCCGAGCGACAGCACCCGAGTGGGCGGTGGTGCGCCCAACTCCTGCAAGCGCCGGTATCCCAGCGCCTCGATCCGGGCGATGCCTTCCAGCAGCCCATGCAGGAATCGCGCATCATCAGCCGGGCGAGGCAGCATCCGCGGCATCAAGGCCGGGTCATTGTGCGGAAAGCGTTCGCCGGGGCGCGGCAGTGGGTAGTACTCGAGGCCGCTGTCGTGCATGGGGTCGATCCGGTGCGACAGCTCGGCGATCCGGTTCGGCGCGAAGAACTGCGCCAGCACTGCGCCTCCGCTGTTGCTAGCCCCACCGGCGAGCCAGCGTCCCAGCAGGCGGTGGCTGTACACCCCGTACTGCGGCGCAAACACTGGCTGGCCGGACAGCAGCTTCAGCGTGAGCGTTGAGCCCAGCGCGGTGACGGCATCGCCGGGCTGGTCAGCGCCGGTGGACAGGAACGACGCGCAGCCATCCGTCGTCCCCACTGCCACGACCGTGCCAGGCACCAAGCCGAACCGGCTGGCAACAGACAGCGTGACCAGGCCTAGCGCGGTCCCGGGTTCCAGCACGCGCGGCAACCGCTCGGAGGGCGTGATCCAGGCACGGCGAAGCGGGTCGTAGCCGGTTTTCAACGCGTTGTTCTCGTCCGTTGCGTCAAAACGGCCGCAGAGCTGGCCAGCGATCCAGTCCGCCTCGTGCAAAACGCGAAACAGTCCCGGGGTGCCCAGCAAGCCTATGGCCCGCACATGCGCGGGCACCGGGTCGTTGTAAAGCTGCAGCGGACCCAACGCGCTGCCGTCCGAAGCAACGGGCAACAGCGTGCCGGAGGTGCCGTCCACCGCCACCGCCTCGACCCCGGACAGGTCCGTGCGTTCCAGCACGCCCGCCACGGCCGCCCAAAGTGCGGCAGGGTCACTCCGTTGCAGGGCAGCGAGGGACGCCTCACCGGTCGCCGTCGGACGCGTGTCGTCCAGGACGGCAGCGCGTACGCCCGAGGTGCCGAGGTCTATTCCAAGCGTTCGCACGCGGGCCGTGGCCCGGCGCTACGCGCCAGCCCGCACAGGTTGAGCCAATAGTGCTTCGCACATCCCGGGCAAGTCCGCGAAACCCTGGGCGACCGGGTTGCCAGCGGCCATGCTGAGCGGGCCATAGCCCCAGGCGGCGAAAATGCACGGGATGCCAGCGCCAGCGGCGGCGTGCACGTCGTTCTCGTGGTCGCCCACCATCACGGCGGCGTCCCGCGTCCCTCCGGCGGCGGCCAGGGTGGACAGCAGATGCGCCGGGTCGGGCTTGCGGGTCGGGAAGCTGTCGCCGCCGCCAATTGCCGCGAGCCACGGCGTAAGCTCCAGGGCGTCCAGCAGCGCGCGGGCAGCAGCCTCGGGCTTGTTGGTGCAGACGGCGAAGCGCCAACCCTCCGCCGCCATCGCCTGCAAGGCATCGACTGCGCCAGGAAACGGCCGGGTCTCTATGGCGGCATGGGCGGTGTAGTCCACCAGGAACTCGTCCAGCGCCGCCTGGTTGAACGCGGCGTCCCGGGCCGCAAACGCCTTCTCCAACAGCACGCGCGCACCGTTGCCCACCAGCCGCGTCACCTCCCCCCGGTCCGCCAGCGGCAGCCTGCGCGGGCGCAGCGTGTTGTTCAATGCCGTGGTAAGGTCATTCACGGAGTCCACCAGCGTTCCGTCCAGGTCGAGGATCAGTGTCCGTTGCATGCCCGCATCCAACTATTGAGGTCCGAATGAGCCTTGCAGCCCTGGTGTTCGATGTCGATGGCACGCTCGCGGAAACCGAGGAGCTGCACCGGCGCGCCTTCAACGAGGCCTTCGCCGCCGCTGGGCTGGAGTGGCACTGGGACACGGCGCTGTATGCCCGGCTGCTGGACGTGACCGGCGGCAAGGAGCGGATCGCGCATTGGGTTACGGCCCATGGCGGCCAGCCCGCGCTGGACGCCGGCGCCATCCAACGCCTGCACGCGGACAAGACGGCGCGTTACACGGCGCTGGTCGCGGATGGCGCCGTGGCGCTGCGCCCGGGCGTGCAGCGGCTGCTGGACGAGGCATGGTCGGCCGGGTTGCCCGTGGCCATCGCGACCACGACCAGCTTGCCGAACGTGGAGGCGCTGCTGGGCGCGGCGCTCGGCCCAAGCGCGCTGTCCCGCTTCGCCGTGATTGGCGCCGGCGACGTCGTGCCCGCAAAGAAGCCTGCGCCCGACATCTACCAGTGGGTGCTTGCCCGCTTGGCCCTGCCGCCGGAGCGCTGCATCGCGTTCGAGGACACGGTCAACGGCCTCCGTTCCGCCACTGACGCCGGCATCCCCACGGTGGTCACCACGAGCCTATACGGCGGCGAGCAGGGTTTCGACGACGCGCTGGCGGTGGTGGACCATCTTGGCGATGCTGGGTTGCCGTGCCGGGTGCTGCGCGGCCCGGCACTGCCTCAGCCAATGGTGGACCTGGACGGCCTCCGCGGCTGGCTCAACTCTTAAGCAGCGCCTACGCCGCCCGGCTCTGCATGTCCGTGTGCACCGTGAACCCGGCCTCCGTCTTGCCGCGCAGCTCGTCCACCGTCACGCCGGGCGCCAGATCCACCAGCACCAGCCCCGTCCCGTCCGGCTTCACGTCGAACACGCACAAATCGGTCACGATCAGGCCCACGACGCCCTTGCCGGTCAATGGCAGGTTGCAGCGCTTCAGGATTTTCGGCTCGCCCTTGGCGGTGTGCTCCATCAGCACCACCACGCGCGGCACCCCGGCTACCAGGTCCATGGCGCCGCCCATGCCCTTCACCATCTTGCCGGGGATCATCCAGTTCGCCAGGTCCCCGTTCTCCGCTACCTGCAGCGCGCCCAGGATGCTGATGGCGATATGGCCGCCGCGGACCATGGCGAACGACTGCGCGCTGTCGAAAAAGCTCGTGGTCGGCAGCTTGGTCACGGTCTGCTTGCCAGCGTTGATAAGGTCCGGGTCTTCCTCCCCCGCATAGGGAAAGGCGCCGATGCCCATCATGCCGTTCTCGCTGTGAAGCTGGATGTCGATGCCGGGGGGAATATGGTTCGCCACCAGCGTTGGGATGCCGATGCCGAGGTTCACGTACATGCCGTCCTGCAGCTCACGCGCGGCGCGGGCCGCCATCTCGTCACGGGTCCAGGCCATTACTGCACTCCTTCGGCTGCGCGCACGGTCCGTTGCTCGATGCGCTTTTCCACGTTCGGCACGTGCACCATGCGATGCACGAAGATGCCCGGCGTCACGACATGGTCGGCGTCGATTTCGCCGGGCTGCACCAGGTGCTCCACCTGCACCACCGTTACCTTGGCCGCCGTCGCCATGATCGGGTTGAAGTTCCGCGCCGTCATCCGATAGGTGAGGTTGCCCTCGGTGTCGCCCTGCCAGGCGTGCACGACTGCCAGGTCGGCGAACAGGCCACGCTCCATGATGTACTGGCTGCCGTCGAACTCGCGCTCGTCCTTGCCCTCGGCAATCGCGGTGCCGGCGCCGGTGCGGGTGTAGAACGCCGGGATGCCCGCGCCGCCAGCCCGGATGCGCTCGGCCAGCGTGCCCTGCGGGTTGAACTCGATCTCAAGCTCCTTGGCCAGGTACTGCTGCATGAACATTTTGTTCTCGCCCACGTAGGACGAAATCATCTTGGCGATCTGCCGGGTCTCCAGCAGCACGCCGAGGCCCACGCCGTCGATGCCGGCGTTGTTCGAGATGACGGTGAGGTTGCGCACGCCGCTGTCCCGGATCGCGTCGATCAGCACGTTGGGGATGCCGCATAGGCCGAAGCCGCCTGACATGATCGTCATCCCGTCCCGCAGCACGCCCGCGAGCGCCGCCGTGGCATTGGGATATACCTTGTTCAGCGCCATTGGCTCTTCTCCGCTCAGTTTGGACCACGCCTAAGCCACGGAATGCCGGTTTTGCATAGGCTTGGTTTTCGCACTATGCGGGTTCAGGGCCAGGCAAATCGAGCCTAACGCCATGTGAGGGACGCCGCCGATGGGCCACGCTGACGAGTTCATCCAACGGGACCGCACGCAGCACCCGCCCGCGTTCACTCCGGAGTACAAAAGCACCACGTTGCGCTCGCCCCGGCGCGCCCTGTGGTCGCTGCAAAACTCGCTGTCCGAGGTGACCGGCCCGGCATTCGGACGGCATGAGCTGGGGCCGCTCGACAACGACCTGCTGCTCAACTACGCCCGGGACGGCGAGCCGATCGGCGAGCGCACCATCGTGCACGGCCGCGTGCTGGACGAGCATGGCCGGCCCGTGCCGGACACCCTGGTCGAGGTCTGGCAGGCCAACGCCGGCGGACGTTACCGGCATCGGAACGACACCTACCTGGCGCCGATTGACCCGAACTTCGGCGGCTGCGGCCGCATGGTGACGGACGCCGACGGCTGTTACGCCTTCCGCACCGTGAAGCCCGGCGCATACCCATTCCGCAACTACGTGAACTCCTGGCGTCCAGCGCACATCCATTTCTCGCTGTTCGGATCGGGCCTCGCGCAGCGCCTGATCACGCAAATGTACTTCGAAGGCGACCCGCTGATTGCCCGCGACCAGATCATCGGCACCATCCCGGACAAGTCCGCCGTGCAGCGCCTGGTGGCGACGCTTGACCTCGACGCGGCCGTGCCGCTCGACAGCCTGGCCTACCGGTTCGACATCGTGCTGCGCGGCCGGCGGCAGACCTGGTTCGAGAACAAGCTGCAGGGAGGCTGACTCATGGCGCAATTCCATGAGACGCCGTCGCAGACCGCCGGTCCCTACGTCCATATCGGCCTGATCCCGCACCAGGCCGGCTTCGACATCTTCGAGAACAACTTCGGCAACGTGCTGGTGGCCCCGGACACCGTAGGCGAGCGCATCCGCATCGAGGGCCGGGTGTTCGACGGCCTGGGCGAGCCGTGCCGCGACATCTTGCTGGAGATTTGGCAGGCCAACGCCGCCGGACGCTACAACCATCCCGCCGACCAGCAGGACGGCCCGCTCGACCCGGGGTTCCGCGGCTGGGGACGGACGGGCACCGACTTCGAGACCGGGCTGTACTGGTTCGAGACGGTGAAGCCCGGCGCCGTTGCCGGGCGTCACGGCCGGCCCATGGCGCCGCACGTGAGTTTCTGGATCGCGTCGCGCGGCATCAACATCGGCCTCTCGACCCGCATGTACTTCCCGGACGAGGCCGCGCTGAACGCCAATGACCCGGTGCTGCGCATCGTTGGGGCCAAGCCGCTCCAGGACACCCTGGTCGCACGCCGTGAGGAGCGCGACGGCATGGCCGTTTACGTGTTCGACATCCACCTGCAAGGCGACCACGAAACCGTCTTTTTCGACATCTAGGAGCAGCAGCCATGAAGCCCGTCGTCATCGCCGTCGCCATCACCGGCTCGGTGCCGCGGAAGTCGGACAACCCGGCGTTGCCGGTCACGCCGGCGGAACAGGTCGAGTCGACGCATGAGGCGTTCGAGGCCGGCGCGTCGCTGGTGCACATCCACGTCCGCGCCCCGGATGAAAGCCCGTCCTCGGACCCGGCCTTGTTCGCCGCCGTGCAGGAGGGCGTGGCGCGGCACTGCCCCGGCATGATTATCCAGTTCTCCACTGGCGGCCGCGGGCGCGACCCGGCAGCTCGCGGCAACGCGCTCACGCACCGGCCGGACATGGCGTCCTTGTCCACCGGGTCGGTCAACTTCCCGACCATCGTTTACGAGAACTCGGCCACGCTGGTGACCGAGCTTGCGACCCGGATGCGGGACAACGACGTGGCGCCGGAGATCGAGATTTTCGACCTCAGCCACATCCACGGGGCCAAGCGGCTGGTGGACGCCGGGCTGATGTCCGAGACGCCGCACGTGCAGTTCGTCATGGGCGTAAAGAACGCGATGCCTGCGGAGGAGCGGTTGCTGGACATCTTGCTGGAGGAAACGCGCCGCGTGCTGCCGCGCGCCACCTGGACCGGCGCCGGCATCGGTGCCAACCAGATGCGGGTCATGGACTGGGTGCTGGCCCGCGACGCGGACGCCGTGCGGACCGGGCTTGAGGACAACATCCGGTTCGACAAAACCCGGCTCGCGTCCAGCAACGCCGAGCTGGTGCGGATGGCGGCAGAGGCAGTCACCCGGCACGGCCACCGGGTCGCCACGCCGGCGGAGGCACGGGCAGCGCTGCGGCTGCGCCCGGCTTGACCTTCGCCGCGCTCGACTCGGAGCTGCTCGGCCCGCTGTTCGCCACCGCGGAGATGCAGGCCTGCTTCACCGACCGGGCGCGCATCGCGGCGATGCTGACGGCCGAGGCCGCGTTGGCGCGGGCCGAGGCTGGCCTGGTTCCCAGCGGCCTAGCCGCCGCCATCGAGGCCATTCCCGCCCAGGCGTTCGACCTCGCGGCACTTGGCCGACAGACCGCGGTGGCCGGCGTGCCGACCATCCCGTTCCTCAAGGCAGCGCAGGCGCAGTTGCCTCCCGAGTTGGAGCGCAGTTTCCATAAAGGCGCCACCACGCAGGACATTCTTGACACGGCCCTCGTGCTGCAACTGCGCCCGGCCCTGGCGCTGATTGCCGCCGAGCTGGACGCGATCCTGGGCGGGTTGGCGCGCCTGGCGGAGACGCACCGCGACACGCCTTGCGTCGGCCGCACCTATAGCCAGCACGCGGCCCCGCTCAGCTTCGGCTACAAGGCTGCGGTCTGGCTGACCGGCATCGCCGACGCCGCCGGCCAGTTGCCCCAGATGCGGGAGCGGTTGCTGGTGGCATCGCTGGGCGGCCCGGTCGGCACGCTGGCCGGGCTGAGCGACCGTGGGCCTGCGGTGCTGGAGGCGTTCGCGCGAGAGCTTGGCCTCGGCACGACGCCACTTGCCTGGCACACGCTGCGCGGGCGGGTGGCGGAGGCCGGGTCCTGGCTGGTGGTGGTGCTGGGTGCGCTGGCGAAGCTGGCGACCGACGTGGCGCATATGGCCTCGACCGAGGTCGGCGAGGTCGCGGAACCCTACATGCCCGGCCGCGGCGGTTCCAGCGCCATGCCGCACAAGCGCAACCCGGTGTCCTGCACCGTGATCCTCGCCGCCCATGCCGCGGCCAAGGGCCACGCCGCCACGCTGTTCGACGCGATGGCCGCGGCGCATGAGCGTCCGGCCGGGCTGTGGCACGCGGAGTGGCACGCGCTGCCGTCCCTGTTCGGTTTGGTGTCCGGCGCTTTAAGGGAGGCGCGAACGTTGGCCGAGGGCTTGGTGGTCGATTCCCAGCGCATGCGCGCCAACCTGGACCTGACGCGGGGGTTGCTGTTCGCCGACGCCGCCACGGCCCGGCTCGGCACGCAGCTAGGGCGAGAGGCGGCGCACGCGATGGTGGAGCAAGCGGCGGCCACGGTGCGTCGGACGGGTCAGACCCTGAACGCGGTCTTGGAAGCCGATCCGGCTACTAAGGGCATCGACCTGTCTGCTGCGTTCGACTTGGCGCCCGCCGTGGCCGCAGCAGGTCCTTGGGTGGACCGCGCCGTCCAGCACGCAGCCTCGATTCGCGCAGCTCTCAGGCCTTAGCCACGCGCGAGCCAGCCTCGATGCGGTAAAGCGCGTGGTAACGCGCGCGCCGGGCGGCCCGGGCGGGGTCGGGCAGGCCCGGCTCTACCCGTTCCTCGACCGGCGGCGGCGGGCAGACCTCGGCGACCGTTCCAGCGCCACCCGCCAGCATCGCCAGCCGCGCCGCCCCCAATGACGCGCCGAGCACGCCGCCTTGTGGCCGCAGCAGCTTAAGGTCAAGCACCTCGGCCAGCATCCCCGCCCAGTATCGGCTACGTGATCCGCCGCCCACCAAGGCGCACTCCCGCAAGTCCACGCCGGCGTCCCGCACCACGTCCAGCCCGTCCGCGAATGCGAACGCCACGCCCTCCAGCACCGCGTAGGCCAGCGCCTCCGGCCCATGGTCCGGGCGCAGGCCAGCGAACATGCCGGCGGCGTCCGGGTCATCGTGCGGGGTGCGCTCGCCGCTCAGGTAAGGCAGGAACACCGGCGCGTTCCGGCGCCAGTCGGGCGACTCCGCCGCGGCGGCCACCCGGTCCAGCAGGACAGCGATGTCGGGCTGGCCCAGCACGCCCGCCACCCAGGACAGCGCGGACGACGCGGACAGCATGACCGCCATCACGTGCCACTGGCCCGGCAAGGCATGGCAGAACGCGTGCAATGTCCGCTCCGGCCGGGCCAGCAGGCGGTCGGTGGCGGCGAACACCACGCCCGAGGTGCCGAGCGACAGGAAGCCCCGGCCCGGCTCCACCGCGCCGATCCCGACCGCGGCGGCGGCGTTGTCCCCTGCCCCGCCGGCCACAACCACTCGCCGGCCCGCCAGCCCCCACGCCGCCGCCAGCGCCGGGCGCAGCACGCCTGATGCCGCCGAACCCTCGACCAGCCGCGGCATATGGTCCCGCCCGAGGTCGCACGCCGCCAGCAGGGTGTCGTCCCAGTCGCGCGCCGCGATGTCGAGCCACAAGGTGCCGGAGGCGTCGGACATCTCGCTGACCCGCTCTCCGGTCAGGCACAGCCGCAGCCAGTCCTTCGGCAGCAGCACCGTGCGGACCTGCGCGAACAGCGCCGGCTCATGCTCCTGCACCCACAGCAGCTTCGGCGCGGTGAAGCCCGGCATGGCGCGGTTGCTGGCGCGGGCGCGGAAGCCCGGCACGCGGCGCTCCAGCTCCACGCACTCGGCGCCGGCGCGGCCGTCGTTCCACAGGATGGCCGGGCGCAGCACCTGGTCCGCCGCGTCCAGCAGCACCGCGCCGTGCATCTGGCCGGACAGCCCAACGCCGTCGAGGCCGACCCACGCATCCGGAGCCGCTGCACGGACCTGCGCCACCGCGTCCTCGGTCGCGCGCCACCACGCCGCCGGATGCTGTTCGGACCAGAGCGGATGTGGGCGCTGCACGTCGAGCGGCGCTTCCCCTTCCGCCAGCACGCGCTGCGCGTCGTCGATCAGCAACGCCTTCACCGAGGACGTGCCGGCGTCGATGCCGAGCCAGCTCATACGCGGAGGCCGGCTGCGTTGAACAGGTACGCGTGCGCCGGGTCGAAGCCGACGCGCAACGCCTCGCCGCGCTGGATCATGGCACGGCCGGGGACGCCGATGGTCAGCGTCTCGCCGCCGGGCGCTTGCGCATACACCTGGCTGGCGCCGCCGAGGTGCTCCGCGAACTCCGCCCGCAGCAGCAGCGCGTGCGGCGCGTCCCCGCCCAGCACCAGGTGCTCCGGCCGCAGGCCCAACGTGACCGGGCCGGGCGGCGTGCCGGGCGACAGCGGCAATGGCTCGGCCAGCGCGGGGTGGCGCAGTGCCGCGCCGTCCGCCTCGGCCGTCAGCATGTTCATGCGCGGCGAGCCGATGAACCCGGCGACGAAGGTGTTGGCTGGGCGCTCATACAAATCGAGCGGCGTGCCCACCTGTTCGACCCGGCCGCCGCGCAGCACCACGATGCGATCCGCCAGCGTCATCGCCTCCACTTGGTCATGCGTCACATAGACCATGGTGGCGCCGATTTCCCGGTGCAGCCGGGCAATCTCGACCCGCATCTGGGTGCGCAGCTCGGCGTCGAGGTTGGACAGCGGCTCGTCGAACAGGAACAGCTTGGGGTCGCGCACGATGGCGCGGCCGATGGCGACACGCTGCCGCTGCCCGCCCGACAGCGCGCGGGGCCGGCGGTCCAGCAACGGGACGATCTGCAGCACGCGCGCGGCCTCATCGACGCGCCGGGTCACATCGGCCGGGGATACGCCGGCCATTTTCAGCCCAAAGCCCATGTTCTGCCGCACGCTCATGTGCGGATACAACGCGTAGGACTGGAACACCATCGCCACGCCGCGGCGGGCCGGGTGCGTGTCGGTGACCCGCTGGCCATCGATCCAGACCTCGCCCTCGCTTGCCTCCTCAAGCCCGGCCAGCAGGCGCAGCAGCGTGCTTTTGCCGCAGCCGCTGGGGCCGACGAACACCAAGAACTCGCCGCGCGCCGCCTCGATGCTGACGTCGTTCACGACAGTGAGATCACCGTAGCGTTTGACCATGTTCTCAAGGCGGAGGAATGCGCCGTTCGAGCCGTTCATCACTTGGACGCACCCATCGTCAAGCCGCGGATCATATGACGGGACACCAGCAGCGCGAAAATCGTGACCGGCAGCACGATCAGGGTGCCCGTGGCCATGATCTTGCCCCAGGGCAGCTCGTAGCCGGACATGAAGCTGGTGGCGGCGACCGGCGCGGTTTGCACGGCGCGCCGGGTCAAGACCAGGGCGAACAGCAGCTCGTTCCAGGAAAAGATGAAGCTGAAGATGGCGGACACCGCGACGCCGGGCAGGCCGAGCGGCAAGTAGATGCGCCAGAAGATGCCGAACTGGTTGACTCCGTCCAGCCGTGCAGCCTGTTCCAGCTCGTGTGGGATGCTGCGGAACTGGTCGGTGCAGATCCAAACCACGATGGGCAGGGTGAACGTCAAATACACCAGGATCAGCACCAAGTAGGTGTCCAGCAACCCGGCGTTGCGTGCCAGCAAATAGATCGGCAATGCTAGGACGATAGGGCTGATCATCCGGTTGGAGATGAACCAGAACCACAAATCGGACTTGCCACGGAACTCGAACCGCGCCAGTGCATAAGCGGCTGGCATACCCAGCACTACGGCAAGTGCGGTGGTACTGAGCGCGACGACAAGGCTGTCAACGATTGCGGATGTGACCTTCTGGTCGGCGAACACCGCCGCGTAGTGCTCGATCGTCGGCGCGAACAGCCAGCGCGGCGGGGACGCCAACAGGTCCGCGCCGCCCTTGAAGCTGCTGGACACCATCCAGTAAAACGGAAACACCGCGAACACGAATACGGCCAGCAGGCCCAGCAGGTGAAGCACCCGGCCGGGCAGGCGCCCCGGAAAGCGGAAGGTGCTCATGCGATCTCCCGGTATAAGAAACGGATATACAGACGGCTGAGGATGACCGTGAAAATCAGCAGCAAGATGGCCTGGGCGCTGGCCGTGCCCATGTCGAACACGCGGAACCCGGTGCGCTGCACCAGGATGGAAATGACCTCGGTCGCGGTGCCGGGGCCGCCGCGGGTCATGGTGAACACCATGTCAAACAGCTTCAGCACGTCCGCCGAGCGCAGGATCAGCATGGCCGTAAGGCCCGGCAGCAAGTACGGCAACTGCACGTAACGCAGGATGGCGAGCGGGCGCTGTGTTTCGAGCCGCGCGGCCTCCTCGACCTCGACCGGGACCATGCTGAGGCCGGACAGGAAAATCAGCGCGCAGAACGGGGTCCACTGCCAGATGTCCATGATGGCGATGGCGGCGAACGAGCCGGCGGGGCTGCCGAGCCAATCGAGCGGCCCGATGCCCAGCCACCCCGCGAACTGGTTGGCGACACCGAACTCACGGTTGAACACCAGCCGTCCCAGCAGGCCCACGACGGCGTAGGTGGTCGCGAGCGGCACCACAAGGGACACCCGCGCTACCGCCCGCATCATGCCCCAGCCCGGCTTGTGCAACAGCAGCGCGATGCCGAGGCCCAGCGCCAGTTGCACCGGCATGACCGTGAGGAAGAACCGGCCCGTGACCCCGAGCGCGTTCCAGAACGAGCCGTCCGACAGCACGCTCACGTAGTTGTCGAAGCCCACGAACGGGAACCCGTCCCGCACCCGCACCAGGCTATACTGGCGAAAGCTGGTCACCAGCGCGAAGACGGTCGGGTAGATGCCGACCGCGAGCAATGTCAGCACCGCCGGCGCCAGGAACAGCAACGGCGTCCAGCGCGCGTGTTCCAGCCGGGCGCGGGCGCGCGGACGCGCTGGCGCCACGGCCGCGCGCTGGTCCAGGCTGTCCACTACTGCAGCAGCGGCTTCTTGCCGTCGTAGTAGCCCTCCTTTTGCAGGATCGCCTCCATGCGCCGGCCGATCTCGTCCGAGCCCTGTTCGACCGTGACCTGGCCGAGCTGCATCTTACTGCCCCACTCCGCTACGATCTCGCTAATGGCCGGCCAGGACGGGAAGCGCGGCCGGAACTCCGGCACGCCCTTCTGCCAGCTCGCGACCATCGGCTCCACGAACTTGTAGGCCGCGCGGATCTCCGGCAATTGGTACACGCTTTGCCGGCCCGACACGCCGCCAGCCTCCACGTACTGCTTGGCGATGGCCTCGCTGGTGGCCCACTGGATGAACAGCCAGCTCGCCTTTTGCTCACGCTCGGGCGCCTGGGACGCGACGGCGAGGGAGAACCCGCCCAGCGCCGGCAACCGTCCGGCGGGGCCAGCGGGTTCGGGCGCCACGGCCAGGCAGTCGGTGATTTTGCTGGTCTTGGGATCGGTCAGGGTCGAGTAGAACGCGGACCACTCGGTCAACAACGCCACTTGGCCTTGGGCGAACGCGTTCACCGCCTCGGCGTGGTCCAGGCTCACGAAGCCCGGCGGCATATACGGCGCCAGCTCCTGCCGGAAGCGCAGCCCGGCCTGGCTGCCCTCGGACTTCAGGTTGGAGCGGAACTCCTTGTTGAGCAACGAGCCGCCGAACGGCCACAGCACGCGCATGAAGCTGTCGGCGGATTGCGTTTCGCCACGGAGCGATTGCAGCACGTAGCCGTAGCGGTTGCGCGCCTTGTCGGTGAGCTTCGGCGCATAGACTTTCAGCAGCTCGTCCCACGTGGCGGGCGGCTTGTCGAAGCCGGCTTCCTTCAGCATGCAGGCGTTGTAGTACAGCAGGCCGGAGTAGTTATCGAACGGCAGGCCGTAAACCTTGCCGCCCCAACTGCCGAACGCCTCCAGCAACAGCGGGAAGAAGCCGTCAAGCTTCAGCGCCGGGTCCGCGATGGCCGGGTCCTTGGTGAAGGTCTCGGCCGGCACGATCCAGCCGTTCTCGGCGAACTCGCCCATCCACACCAGGTCCACGAGGGCGACGCTGATGTCGCCGCGGGCGGTGAAGTTCAGCACCTGCTTCTCGCGCGAGTTCTCGTACGGGACGATCTCGTAGTTGACCTTGATGCCGGTCCGGCGCTCGAACTCCGGCAACAGCTTGATGATGGCGCGGTAGCCCGGCCGGTCGAGGAACGTCACGTTGATCTGCGTGCCCTTCAACGGCGCGGCGGCGTTCTCCAACGTCCACGCTGGCGCCTGGGCCTGGGCCTGGGCCGGTCCGGACAGCAACGCAGCCGCACAGGCGGCAGCCAGCAACAAGGATCGCATACGCTTGTCTCCCTTGGGTGGATTATCGTTTTCATGCGCCCCAGTCCCGCACGCCCTGGGCGGCAAACCCTGCCGGGGCGTGCGGGTCGAGAGCGCCTGACGTATGGCCACGCTATGTTCGCCAGGGCGTGAGTGCAAGGGTCCGGCAAGTTGGGTCATGGTGCGAATTGGACTGCTCCGAGCGTTTAGCCGCCAAGGCATAGGTCGCTAGAGACGCAACAAGCGGCCGCATCACCGTGTCGAGATCGGTCGGGTTTAAGAGGTCATTGCACGCAATGGTAGAATGCGATAAGAGCTTATAAACTCGCAACGATGTTGTTGGCCAAGAGCTGGTCCGCTCCTGGTGGTAGGCATCACAGTCATGGATTTCACCGGTTCTGAAGACATCCACGACCGCTGGACCGATCCAAAATACGTAAACTCGACCAAAAGTTCGATTGCGGCGTGGCGAGCTCAGGAACCAGGCGTCGTCTCCTACATCCTGGGGCTTGCCGCAGCGCCACTCTCCTGGATCGTGCATCTTCTTGTACCTGATAGCGCCATTCAAGGTACCCTGAACGGCCTCGATTGGTGCATGAAGCACAGCCTCTCGGGTCAGTCCGCCAAAGACCCGGAGAGTTTGGCCGAATGTGACCACGCCGCCAACATCACAGTAGATCTTCACATCGCAGGTGGGGTTATCGAAGGGGGAGCCGCAGGGTTCTTTGGGATCATCACGCTGCCTGCAGACATCCCGGTGCTGATTGCTCTCGCGCTGCGTGTCGTTCGACAGGTTGGGGTGGAGTACGGTTACACGGACGACAACGAGCACGAGAGGCAGTTCGTGTTCTCTGTTCTCGCTGTTACCGGCTCGAACTCGCAGGCCGAAAAGGCCGAGGCGCTGGCCATGGCGGCGTTGCTTATGAACGTACTTAGCAAGCAGACTTGGAGGGCCATGGCGGCCAAAGCGGCGGCACAGCAGTTCAGCGTCGAGGGTGCTGTCATCGCGGTAAAGAGCCTTGCGAGCCAGCTGGGGATCAACCTGACAAAGCGAAAAGCCCTCGCTGCTATTCCGGTGATCGGTGCGGTGGTTGGTGCCAGCGCAAATGGCTGGTTTTTGCGAGAAGTTGGGGTAGCTGCACAGAAGCTGTACCAAGAGCGCTGGCTTCGAGATCGCGGCCTGCTGCTGGACGGCGATGCACAGCAATCCAGCGAGGAATAGCATCTACACGAGTAACGCCCGCCCTAGTTAAAGAGGTCGTGAACCAGGGACAGGTTTGATGATTACAAGGACATTTATGGCTGGATCGATAGCCTCAGTAGCATGTTGACAAACAAAAACGTGAGCGTGACTCTAGCCACAGTCCCAAATCAGCGAAATCGGAACGCGACCGCACCAACTTGGGACAGTTATTCGGTAATTGGGACAGGTATTCTGTCAGCCTACACGGCATCAAACGTCCAAATTCGCCACCTTAAGCGCATTCCCCACAATAAACTCCCGCCGCGGCTCCACCACATCGCCCATCAGCGTCGAAAACACCTGCGCCGCATCCTCGGCATCACCCACCCTGACCTGCAACAACGTCCGGAACTGCGGGTCAAGCGTGGTCTTCCAAAGCTGCTCCGGGTTCATCTCACCCAGTCCCTTGAACCGCTGGATGCTAAGCCCCTTGCGCCCCTGAACCAAGATGCGGTCGAACGCCGTTGCCGGCCCGGCCACACGAAGCTCGGTCCGGTCCAGCGCTAGCAACGCAGGCTCCCCGAACCGGCCCACTAAAGCCTCGGCCCGCTCGTCCAGCCAGCGGGCCTCGCTGCTGCGAAGCGAGCCGGCGTCCACGCTGAACCGCTCGGCCACGCCGCGCACCGTGCGCGCCAGATGCAGGCCGCGGTCGTCGGCCCATACCTTCCAGGTGCGCTCGGCGGGCTGGGACACCGCGTTCAGCCGCTCCACCAGCTTGCCGCTGACGGTCGTGGCGCGCACCGCGTCGGCCGTGAGCGCGCCGACGATGGCCGCCTGTTCCAGTAGCCACGTCGGCACCGACGAACCAAGCCGGCGCAAGTTGCCGGCGGCTTCGCGCAGCCACGCCAGCTCGCCAGCCATCTCGTCGCCCTGGAAGTGCCGGCCGTCGGCGTAGGTCAGTTGCGCCTCGGACAGCGCCTTGTCGAGCAGGAAGTCCTCTAGCGCCAAGTCATTCTTCAGGTAACGCTCGTCGTTGCCGCGCTTGGCCCGGTACAGCGGCGGCTGCGCGATGTACAGGTGCCCACGCTCAATCAGCTCAGGCATCTGCCGGAAGAAGAACGTCAGCAACAGCGTGCGGATGTGGCTGCCGTCCACGTCCGCGTCGGTCATGATGTTGATGCGATGATAGCGCAGCTTAGTCACGTCGAAGCCGCCCTGCTCCGGCTCGCCCCGGCCGATGCCGGTGCCGAGCGCGGTGATCAGCGTGCCAATCTCGGCGCTGCCGAGCATACGGTCGAACCGGGCGCGCTCCACGTTCAGGATTTTGCCCTTCAACGGCAAGATGGCCTGGAACTTGCGGTCCCGGCCCTGTTTCGCGGACCCACCTGCGCTGTCGCCCTCGACGATGAAGATTTCGCACTTGGACGGATCACGCTCCTGGCAGTCCGCCAGCTTGCCCGGCAGGCTGCTCACGTCCAGCACGCCCTTGCGCCGGGTCAACTCCCGGGCGCGGCGGGCGGCCTCACGCGCGGACGCCGCATCCATCACCTTCTGGATGATGGCCTTGGCCTCCTTGGGGTGCGTCTCGAACCAGTGCGACACCGTGTCGGCGACCGCCGCCTGCACCACCGGCTGCACCTCGGAGCTGACCAGCTTGTCCTTGGTCTGGCTGCTGAACTTGGGGTCCGGCACCTTCACCGACAGCACGGCGGTCATGCCCTCACGCATGTCGTCGCCCACCAGGTCGAGCTTGTCCTTCTTGCCCATGCCCTCGGCGTATTTAGTAACGATCCGGGTCAACGCCTGGCGAAAGCCGGCCAAATGGGTGCCCCCGTCGCGCTGGGGAATGTTGTTCGTGAAGCACAGCATGGTCTCGTGGAAGCTGTCGTTCCAGCTCATCGCGAACTCGACCCGGATGCCCACCTGGCTTTCCTCGGTGGTGACGGAGATCGGTTGCGCCACCACGGGCGACTTGCTGCGGTCGAGCCACTGCACGAACGCCACTAAGCCGCCGTCGTACTTGAACTGCGTTTCCTGCGCCGGCGCGTGCCGCTCGTCCCGCAACACAATGGCAAGGCCCGAGTTGAGGAACGCCAGCTCGCGCAGGCGGCGTTCCAGGATCGCGTAGTCGAACTCGGTCTTGGTGAAGGTGCCGCTGCTGGGCTTGAACATCACCTCGGTGCCGGACGGCTTGCCGGACGGGCCAATGATGCGCAGCGGCTCGGTGGTGTCGCCGTGCTCGAAGCGGATGAAATGCTCCAGGCCGTTGCGCCAGATGCGGACTTCCATCCACTGCGACAGCGCATTCACCACGGCGGCGCCCACGCCGTGCAAGCCGCCGGACACCTTGTAGCTGTTTTG
Organism: uncultured Acetobacteraceae bacterium; assembly: GCA_964242575.1. Lineage (GTDB taxonomy): Bacteria > Pseudomonadota > Alphaproteobacteria > Acetobacterales > Acetobacteraceae > JANPPS01. The sequence goes on from CAXTCN010000007.1 coordinate 71,322, forward strand.
GTTAAATTTGCCGCCGGCGTGCAGCCGGGTCAGCACGACCTCGGCGGCGCTCACGCCCTCCTCGATGTGCATGTCGGTCGGGATGCCACGGCCGTCGTCGCGCACGGTGACGCTGCCGTCGCCGTTCAGCGTCAGTTCGCACCGGGTGGCGTAACCGGCCTGCGCCTCGTCCACGGCGTTGTCGATAATCTCGAACGCCATGTGGTGCAGGCCAGAGCCGTCATCGGTATCGCCGATGTACATGCCGGGACGCTTGCGCACGGCTTCCAGCCCTTTAAGGACGGAAATCGATGCGGCGTCATAGGCTTCAGGCTCAGGATTCGGGACGGCCTCGGACATGCCGGCTAAGGACTCCAAAAAGGGCTGCTGCAATAGTTCAATATAGGCTCTCTAGCCCCTGAAAGACAGGCCTAAGCCGTGAAACACTGGCCTTAACTACCGAAAGCCGAGTCGGGCCGCAGCGTGCCGTCCCCGGTCCGCAACCCCTCCGCCATGCCACGCAACGCGGCGAACGGCTCCGGGTCGGTTCCGGTCAGCAGCAGTTGCGCAGACAGCCCGCCAAGCGCGTCCCACAAGGCCGCGCGCCGGTCTGGGTCAAGGTGCACCGCGGGCTCGTCCAGCAACAGCAACGGCGCTGCGCCACGCGCCTGGGCAATCAGGGCGGCATGGCCCAGCACCACCCCGATCAGCAGCGCTTTCTGCTGCCCGGTGCTGGCGAGCGATGCCGGCAACCCGCTCTCGGCGTCGGACAACGCCATGTCCGCCCGGTGCGCGCCCAATGCCGCCGACCCGGCCTTCGCGTCCTCCCGGCGATGCTCGGCGAGTTGCCCGCGTAGCCAGTCCTCCACCGCCAGCGCCGGATGCTGTGCCAGGCGGTCGGCGATAGGGTCCAGCAGCGCCAGCCGGGCCGGCGGGAACCGGCCGGGCGTCGCCAGCAGCACCGCATTCAACTGCGCGACCAGGCCGGCCCGCGCCGCGGTGGCGGCAACCGCGTGCTTAGCCATGCTGTCCTCGGTTGCGGCAAGCCAGGCTGGTTCCGCTCCGGTCAACAGCAGGCGGTTGCGGCTGGCCATCGCGGTGTCATAGGCCGAGACTTCCCGCGCATGGCCCGGCTCCAACGCCCACACCAGCCGGTCCAGGAAGCGCCGCCGGCCGGATGCGCCCTCCTGGAACAGCCGGTCCATCTGCGGCGTGAGCCAGATCGCCGCCATCACCGCCGCGACTTCCGCCTGGCTGCGCGGCGGGCCGCCGTTCAGGCGGAACACCCGCCGGTCCGCCGGGCCGTCGGGCGGCGTGCCGGTGCCGAGGTCGGTCTCATGGCCGTCCCGGGCCAAACGCGCCGCGACGCCCCATGCGCCGGGCGCGTCCGCACCCTGCCGCGCCAAGTCCGTCAGCCGCGCGCCCCGCAACCCGCGGCCGGGCACCAACATGGACACTGCCTCTAGCAGGTTGGTCTTGCCGGAGCCGTTGGGGCCAGTGATGACGGCGATCCGTGCGCTGGGACGCCAGGTCAGGGTAGCGTAGCTGCGGAACTGCGTGAGGGTAAGACGGGTGAGCCGAAGCACCTAGAGCGTTGCGGCGAACCTAGACCCGCATCGGCATCAGCACGTACAGCGCGCTGCTGTCGCCAGCGTCCCGCACCACGGTGGGCGCGGCGCCGTCCGAGAAGTGGAACTCCACCTCGCCCGAGATCTGGTCGGTGATGTCGTTCAGGTAACGCGCCTGGAAGCCGATCTCCAACGGCCCGGAGGTGTAGCTGACCCGGCCGCCGTCCAGCTCCTCGCTGGCGGTGCCCTGCTCCGGGCTGGCAGCCGACAGCGTCAACAGGTCCGGGGACAGCGCCATCTTGACCGGGCGCGACCGCTCGCTGCTGATGGCGGCGACGCGCGCCACTGCGTCGGCGAAGTCCTTCTTGCCGACCTTCAGCACCTTGTCGTTGTCCCGCGGAATCACCCGCTCGTACTCCGGGAAGGTGCCGTCGATCAGCTTGCTGGTCAGCGTGATTGGCCCGGCCTTGAACTGGATGCGCGTGTCAGACAGCGCGACCTCGACCTCGCCGCCCTCCTCGTCCAGCAGCTTGCGCAACTCGGCCACGGTCTTGCGGGGGATAATGACGCCGGGCATTCCGTCGGCGCCGTCCGGAATGGGTTCCTCGACACGCGCCAGGCGGTGGCCATCAGTGGCGACGGCGCGCAGCACCTTGCCCCCCTCCCCCTCGGCGGCGTGCAGGTAGATGCCGTTCAGGTAGTATCGCGTCTCCTCCGTGCTGATGGCGAACCGCGTGCGGTCGATCAGCCCGCGCAAAGCGAGGCCCGACAGCTTGAACCGGTGCGGCAACTGCCCGGCGGTCATGCTCGGGAAGTCGTCGGTCGGCAGGGTCACCAGGCTCGTGGCGTAGCGCCCGGCGCGCAGCTTCAACAGCTCGCCAGCCAGCTCCAGCTCGATCTCTGCCGCTTCCGGCAGCTTGCGCACGATCTCGTACAGCGTCGCCGCCGGGGCCGTGGTCGCGCCGTCCTGTGACGCGCTGGCCGCCACGTCCTCGACAATCGCGATTTCCATGTCGGTCGCGGTGAAGCTCAGTTGCCCGTCCTTCACCTGGATCATGGCGTTGGCAAGGATCGGGATGGTGTTCCGCTTCTCCGCAACGCTCTGGATGTGGGCCAGCGCCTTCAGCAGCGTCGCGCGGTCGGCCTTGAACTTCATGGTCTCGCTTTCAGGAGGGCGGGCCGTACAGCATAGCGGAACGGCCGCGCGCCGCAAACAGCGAGATCAGCTCTCCAGCAGCCGCCGCAGCAACTCGACCCGCTCGGCCAAGTCCGCATCCGTCTGCATCAGCTCGGTGACGCGCGTGACCGCGTGCATCACCGTCGTGTGGTCGCGCCCGCCAAACCGCCGGCCGATTTCCGGCAGGGAGCGACTAGTGAGCTGCTTCGACAGGTACATCGCCACCTGCCGCGGCCGGGCCACCGCGCGGGCGCGGCGCTCGCTGCTCATATCCGCCAGCCGGATGTTCCAGTGCTCGGCGACCCGCTTCTGGATTTCCTCGATGGTGACCCGGCGGTCGTGCGCCTTCAGGATGTCATGCAGGACCTCCTGCGTGCTTTCGAGCGTGATCGGCCGGCCGAACAGGTTGGCGTGTGCGATCAGGCGGTTGAGGCTGCCCTCAAGCTCACGCACGTTGCTGGTGATCTTGTGCGCCAGGAACTCCAGCACCTTGGACGCCACGGGCGTATCCGCCTTGGCGGACTTGGCCTCCAGGATCGAGATGCGCAGCTCATATGTGGTGGCGTGCAGGTCGGCCACCATGCCGCAGCCGAGCCGGGTGCGCAGCCGGTCCTCCAAACCCGACAGGTCGGAGGGCGACTTGTCCGCCGACACCACGATCTGCTTGCCCGCGTCCACCAGGGCGTTGAAGGTGTGGAAGAACTCCTCTTGCGTGTTGTCCTTGCCGATCAGGAATTGCAGGTCGTCCACCATCAGCACGTCGACGCTGCGGAGCTGTTCCTTGAACTCCATAGTCGACTGGCTGCGGATGGCGGCAATGAAGCGGTACATGAACTTTTCGGCGCTCATGTAGGCCACTTGGACCACCGCGCCGTCGCGCCGGGCCAGCTCAAGCCCGATCGCGTGCATGAGGTGCGTCTTGCCCAGGCCCACGCCGCCATACAGGAACAGCGGGTTGAAGCCGGGGCTTGAGGGACGCTCCGCGACCCGGCGGGCGCACGCATAGGCGAACTCGTTCGGCTTGCCGACCACGAAGCTGTCGAACTCGAACCGCTGGTCCAGCAGGCCGGCGACATCGGTCCGTGGGTCACGCTCCTCTGGCGCTTTCGCCTCAGCCGCCTTGGGCTCCGCCGGCGCCGGTTCCAATGGGGTGTCCGGCTTCGGCCCCTCCCCGGCCACGTCGCTGCCAGGCAACACTGCCGACACGCGCAGGTCCACCCGGCGCACCTCGGGGTTTTCCGCCTGCCACAGGGCGTTCAGCTTGTCGGCATAATGTCCACGCACCCAGTCCCGCAGGAAGCGGCTGGGCAGGCTTACGGTCACCTCGTCGCCGTCGATCCCCCCCAGCGCCATGTGACGCAACCAGGTGCGGTACTCGACTTCGCCGACCTCCTGCTGGAGACGTCCGCGAACCCGTGCCCATTGCGCCACCAACCCCTCGTCCACCGCCGGAGAGGGGTGGCTGGCACGCCGGCCTGTGGGTGGCGAGTGGTCCCGAGCAACGGTCCCGGCACTCATACTAGACGTCTGAGAGGCCATCGACACCTGCCTGCGTTAGGCGGCGCGAGGCCGCTACGATAACCATTGTCGTCGCCGGAATAGAACGGCGGCGGAGGAGTTATCAGTAGGTCAAGACGGCCCTTAGGGCAAACAAAAACTGATGTCGTATAATAGCGCCACAGTAAAACATAAAAAGACGGGCACCGTACTGTACCCGCCTTGTAAATTTATTATTGTGTTCGCACGGCATAAAGCCGCCCGTTAGTCCAGTATTAAGCGGTAACCATCGCCTTGATTCGCGCCGACAAGCGCGACAGCTTGCGGGATACCGTATTCAAGTGAACCACACCCTTGCCCGCAGCGCGCTGCATCTCCGGCTGCGCCAGGCGCAACGCCTCAGCGGCAGCGGCCTTGTCGCCCGAGGCGCAGGCGACCTCGACCTTCTTTACAAACGTGCGCATCCGGCTTTTGCGGGCCTGGTTGCGCAGCGTGCGCTTAGCTGTCTGACGGAGGCGCTTCTGCGCCGATGCGGTGTTCGCCATGAGGTCTCTTTATGTGAACGGTCACTTGGGACGGGTGCATGCAACGCACCGGAAAGGCGGTGTTTTATGGAGACTGCCGGATCAAGTCAAGCATGACAAGCTGGTGACAGTCTCAATTTTTAGCAAAGTCCGGCCGCCGCTTCTCGGCAAATGCCGCCATGCCCTCGCGCTGGTGCGGGGTGCCGAACAGCGACAAGAACAGCGCGCGCTCGGCCCGCACCCCCTCGTGCAAAGTCGTTTCGTAGGCGGCGTTCACCGCGCGCTTGGCCATGGCCGCCGCAACGGGGCTTTGCGACGCAATCTTCTCGCCGATCTTCAGCGCCTCCGCCACCAACTCGGCTGCCGGGAACACCCGGCTGACTAGGTTGCAGCGCTCGGCTTCAGCCGCGTCCATCATGCGGCCGGTAAGACACAGGTCCATCGCTTTCGACTTGCCAATCGACCGGGTCATGCGCTGGGAGCCGCCTGCGCCGGGGATCACGCCCAGGTTGATTTCCGGCTGGCCGAACTTGGCGGTATCGGCGGCCACGATCAGGTCGCACATCATCGCCAGCTCGCACCCGCCGCCCAGCGCGAAACCGGCCACGGCGGCGATCACCGGCTTTTTCACCTGCAGCACCGTTTCCCAGCGCTCGCCGATGAAGTCGTGCAGGAACACGTCGGGGTAGTTGCGGTCCTTCATCTCCTTGATGTCCGCGCCGGCCGCGAACGCCTTTTCGGAGCCGGTCAGCACGATGGCGCCGATGGCCGGGTCGGCGTCGAATTGCAGCAACTGGTCGCCAAGCTCAGTCATAAGCTGGTCGCACAGCGCGTTCAGCGCCTCCGGCCGGTTCAGGCGAATGAGGCCCACCCGGCCATGCGTCTCAGTCAGGATCATCTCCGGCATCGCTCAGCCTCCAGCAGGGACCGCGGGTGTAACCTGGGCTTGGCGGAGCGGGCAATAGAACGTGCTGCGCCCGCCCTGGGTCATGCGGGCCACGCCGTCGCAGGCGGGCGGGCCGGGGCAGTCCTCGCAGCGCTGCCCCTCGCGGCCGTACACGCGCCAGGCGTGCTGGAAATAGCCAAGCTCGCCGTCAGGCTGCACGTAGTCCCGGAGGCTCGACCCTCCGGCGGCGATAGCCTCCAACAGGGTCGCCTTGATCTCCGGCGCCAGCCGCGCCGCTTGCGCGCCGGCCACGTCCGCCGCCATGCGCCCAGGCGCCACCCCGGCGCGGAACAGCGCCTCGCACACATAGATGTTGCCGAGGCCCGCCACCAACCGCTGGTCCAGCAGCGCCGCCTTGATCGGGGTGCGCCGCCCGGCCAGCGCCGCCGAGAGCGTGGCCGCGTTGAACGCGTCGTCCAGCGGCTCTGGGCCAAGCCCGGCCAGCAACCGGTGCGCGTCCTCGCTGGCCGTCGGCACCAGGTCGATGGAGCCAAACCGCCGGGGATCGACGAAGCCGACCAGCCAGCCGTCCTCGGTTTCCATCTCGACGTGCTCGTGCGCCACCGCCTCGTTCGCGCCGTGGCGGCGGACCGACATGCGGCCGGACATGCCGAGGTGCAACAGCACGCTGTCGCCGCCACTGAGCCGCATCAGGATGTACTTGGCCCGGCGGCGGAACCCCAGCACCCGTGCGCCGGTCAGCCGGGCCGCAAGGCCGCCCGGCAACGGCCAGCGCAGGTCGGGACGCCGCACCTCCGCCCGCCGGATCACACGGCCCTCCAGGCGCGCCGCCAGGCCACGCATCACGGTCTCGACTTCGGGGAGTTCCGGCATGGGCGCCGAGCCTATATCGTCTCGGCATGACCGACAATTCAGAGACCGATTTCGGCTTCCGCAGCGTGCCGCGCGCCGCCAAAAAGCCGATGGTGCGCGCGGTGTTCGACAGCGTGGCGCCCAAGTACGACCTGATGAACGACCTGATGTCCCTGGGCGTGCACCGGGCTTGGAAGCGATCTTTCGTCGAGGGCCTGGACCCACGGCCGGGCCGGACCCTGCTGGACCTCGCGGGCGGCACCGGCGACATCGCCTTCGCGTGGCGGAAACGGGGCGGCGGGCCGGTCTGGCTCACGGACATCAACGCCGCCATGCTGGAAGTCGGCCGGGACCGGGCGGTGGCGCGCGGCCTGGTGGACGGCGTGACCGTGCTGGTGGCGGACGCCGAGCGCCTGCCGTTTCCGGACCGCTGCGTGGACCGGGTCAGCATCGCGTTCGGCCTGCGCAACTGCACCGACAAGGCCGCGGTGCTGGCGGAGGCGCGCCGGGTGCTGCGGCCGGGCGGGCAGTTTCATTGCCTGGAATTCTCTCGGCTGCAAGTGGCGGCGCTGGCGCCCGCGTATGACGCGTGGTCGTTCCAGGTCATGCCGCGGCTGGGCCGGGCGGTGGCAGGGGACGCGGACAGCTACACCTATTTGGCTGAGAGCATCCGCACCTTCCCGGACCAAGAAACATTGGCCAGCATGATGCGGGCGGCCGGGCTGTCCCGCGTGTCGTACCGCAACCTCACGGGCGGCATCGCGGCGGTCCACCGGGGCTGGCGTCTTTGAGGCGTGTGCTGCTGATCGTCTCGGGCGGCATCGCGGCCTACAAGGCGCTAGAGCTGGTGCGGCTGCTCAGGCGCGACGGCGTCGGCGTGACGGCGGTTCTGACCGCAGGGGGCGCGCGGTTCGTGACGCCGCTCAGCCTCCAGGCGTTGACCGAGACCAAGGTGTACTCGGAGCTGTGGTCGCTCACGGACGAAAGCGAGATGGGCCACATCCAGCTATCCCGGTCGGCGGACCTGCTGGTGGTGGCACCTGCCAGCGCCAACATGCTGGCAAAGATGGCCGCCGGCCTCACGGACGACCTCGCCAGCACTATACTATTGGCGACCGACAAGCCGGTGCTGGTCGCGCCCGCCATGAACGTGCGCATGTGGACCCACCCGGCGACGGCCGCGAACATGGCGTCGCTGCGTGCCCGCGGCGTGCATGTGGTCGGGCCGGATGAGGGCGTCATGGCCTGCAACGAGCACGGCTTCGGCCGCCTGGCGGAGCCGCCGGCCATCCTTGGCGCCATCCATGCGTTGCTGGACGCGCCGCAGCCGCTACGGGGCCGGCACGCCCTGGTCACCAGCGGACCCACGCACGAGCCGATTGATCCGGTGCGCTACCTGGCGAACCGCAGCAGCGGGCAGCAGGGCCACGCCATTGCCGGGGCGCTCGCGGCGTTGGGCGCGCGGGTGACATTGGTGAGCGGGCCGGTCGCCATCCTCGACCCGCCCGGCGTGCTGGTGCGCCGGGTGGAGACGGCGGCCGAGATGCTGGACGCGTGCCAAGCCGCGCTGCCCGCCGATGTCGCCGTGTGCGCCGCCGCGGTGGCGGATTGGCGCGTGGCGAACGCGGCCGGCGCCAAGCTCAAGAAGCAGCCCGGCGCCGCGCCGCCCGTGTTCGAGCTGGCCGCCAACCCGGACATTCTTGCCACGCTATCCGCCGGGCCGATGCGCCCGCGCCTGGTGGTCGGCTTTGCGGCTGAAACGGACCAGGTGCTGGAGCACGCCAGCGCCAAGCGGCAGCGGAAAGGCTGCGACTGGATCGTGGCGAATGACGTGCGGCCCGAAACCGGGATCATGGGCGGCGACGCCAACCAGGTGCACCTTATCACGGCCACCCAGACCGAATCCTGGCCGTTGCTGCCGAAGCCCGAGGTCGCCCGGCGCCTTGCCGCGCGCATCGCGGAAACCCTGGCGTGACGCCCGCCATCCAGGTGATGCGCCTGCCGCACGGCGCGGACCTGCCGCTGCCGACGTACGCCACCGCGGGCGCCGCCGGCATGGACCTGCTGGCGGCGGTGGCAGCGCCTGTGACCGTGACGCCTGGCGGGCGGGCGTTGATCCCGACCGGCCTCGCTATTGCGCTGCCGCCGGGCCATGAGCTGCAAATCCGGCCGCGCTCGGGCCTGGCGCTCCGCCACGGCATCGTGGTGGCGAACAGCCCCGGCACCATCGACGAGGACTACCGGGGCGAGTTGCAGGTCATCCTGCTGAACGCCGGCGATGCGCCGTTCACCGTCGAGCGCGGCATGAGGGTCGCGCAGGCGGTGCTGGCGCCGGTGGTGCGCGCGGCTTGGGCGGAAGTGGTTGTGCTGGACGAGACCGGCCGCGGCGCAGGCGGCTTCGGCAGCACCGGACAGGGCGCCGTCAAGCAACTGCCATAAGGGCGTTGGCTGACACCCTGCCCCGCCTGCGGTAACACGCCTTCATGTCAGACACCGCGTTCCCCGCTTTCGCCTCCGCGCGCCGCCTGCCGAACGTGTTCGACCTTGTGGCGGGCGTGTGCATCTTTGGCGCGCTGGTTTATGTCGCGGGGGTGGCGCGCGGCACGTTGGGGCCGCTTGACGCGGCGGCGGCGGTGGCGATCCAGCTCGACCCGTCCTACCTTCCGGGCTACGCGGTCCGCACCACGCTCCGGATGTTCGCGGCGCTCCTGTGTTCGCTGCTGTTCACCTTCACCATCGCCACTTGGGCCGCCAAAAGCCGGCGCGCCGGGCTGGTCCTGGTGCCGGCGCTGGACATCCTGCAATCCGTGCCGATCCTTGGCTTCCTGTCGTTCACCGTCGTGTTCTTCATGGGTTTGTTCCCCAGCCGGGTGCTGGGCGCCGAGCTCGCGGCCATCTTCGCCATCTTCACCAGCCAGGCCTGGAACATGGCGTTCAGCCTGTACCAGAGCCTCAAAACCGTGCCGGCGGACCTGGACGAGGCCGCGCGCAGCTACCGGCTCACGGCGTGGCAGCGGTTCTGGCGGCTGGAGGTGCCGTTCGCCATGCCGGGTCTCGTGTGGAATACCATGATGTCCATGTCGGGCGGCTGGTTCTTCGTGGTGGCGAGCGAGGCGGTGAGCGTCGGCGGCGCAACCTGGAAGCTGCCCGGCATCGGCAGCTACGTGGCGTTGGCGTTGGAACAGCGCGACATCGCCGCGGTGCTGTATGCCATCCTGGCGATGCTGATGGTGATCCTGGCCTATGACCAACTGCTGTTCCGCCCCTTGGTGGCCTGGTCCGCCAAGTTCCGCTTCGAGCTGACGGCGGCCGAGGACGCCGAGGACCCCTGGGTGCTGAAGCTGCTGCGCCGCACGCGCCTGTTGCGCCGTATCTCCGCTGTGGTGGGCCGGGTGCTGGGCGCGTTCGGCGGCCTCCGCCTGTCCCGCACTGCGGCGGCTAGCCTGCCAGGAAAGCGGGCGCCATCCCGTGCCGGCGACGCCATATTCCTGGCCATCCTGGCCGTCGCGGTGGCGCTGGCGCTGTATTGGATCGCAAGCTTCGCCGCCACGGCGCTCATGTGGGCAGACCTGTTCGAGGCGCTGCGGCTGGGCCTTATCACCCTGCTCCGCGTCGTGGTGCTGATGGCGCTAGCGACGTGCGTTTGGGTGCCGGTCGGCGTATGGCTGGGCTTGCGGCCGAAATGGGGCCGGCGGGCGCAGCCGGTGGCGCAGTTCCTGGCAGCGTTCCCGGCCAACCTGTTCTTCCCGATATTCGTCGTGCTGATCGTGCGCTTTGGGGCGAACCCAGACATCTGGCTAACGCCGCTCATGATCCTGGGCACGCAATGGTATATTTTGTTCAATGTCATCGCCGGCGCCAGCGTGTTCCCCGGCGACTTGCAGGAGGCCGCGCGCAACTTCCGCGTCGGCGGCTGGCTGTGGTGGCGGCGGGTGATCCTGCCGGGGGTGTTACCCTATTACGTGACCGGCGCCATCACGGCGTCCGGCGGGTCCTGGAACGCCGCCATCGTGTCCGAGGTGGCAAGCTGGGGCGACACGCGGCTGGTGGCGCACGGCCTGGGCGCCTACATCGCGCAGGCGACGGCGGACGGCGACACCGGCCGGGTGGTGCTGGGCGTCGCGGTGATGTCCGGCTTCGTGGTCGCCTTCAACCGCCTGTTGTGGCGTCCGTTGTACAGCTTCGCCAGCCGCCGCCTCACGCTCGGATAGGAGCTGCCCGATGGACCAGACCGTAGCGGCCGACCTGTTGCAAGTGCGGTCCGTCCGCCAGGCCTACCACAAGGACAGCACGGCCGCGCTGGTAGTGCTGGACAACGTGGACGTGTCGCTGCGGTCCGGCGAGATTGTGGGGCTGCTGGGCCGGTCAGGCTCGGGCAAGTCCACGCTGCTGCGCATCATCGCCGGGCTGCTGACGCCCACGTCCGGCCAAGTCATGTGGCGCGGCGTCCCGTTGCGCGGCCCGGCCGACGGGGTGGCGATGGTGTTCCAAAGCTTCGCCCTGTTCCCGTGGCTGACCGTGCAGGAGAACGTCGAGCTGGGGCTGGAGGCATTGGGCGTGCCCCGGGCTGAACGCGAAAGCCGGGCGGAGCAGGCCATCGACCTGATTGGCCTCGGCGGCTACGAGAGCGCCTACCCCAAGGAGTTGTCGGGCGGCATGCGGCAGCGCGTCGGCCTGGCGCGGGCGCTGGTGGTGCATCCGGACCTGCTGCTGATGGACGAGCCGTTCAGCGCGCTGGACGTGCTGACGGCCGAGACCCTGCGCACCGACCTCATTGACCTGTGGAGCGAGGGCAAGCTGCCGGTGAAGTCTGTGCTGATGGTGACGCACAACATTGAGGAGGCCGTGCTGATGTGCGACCGCATCCTGGTGTTCAGCAGCAACCCCGGCCGGGTCGCGTCCGAGCTGCGCGTGCCGTTCCCGCATCCGCGCAACCGGCACGACCCGCAGTTCCGCCAACTGGTGGACGACATCTACGCCCTTATGACCCGGCGCGCCCCCGCCGCCCGCACCGCCGCGCTGCCAGCCGCCAGCATGTCGATGCAGTTGCAGCCGGTGTCCACCAACCTGCTGGCGGGCTTGATGGAGACCTTGGCCGCGCCGCCATACAGCGGGCGCGCCGACCTGCCGGCGCTGGCCGGGACGCTGCAGCTTGAGCTGGACGAGTTGCTGCCGATGGGCGAGGCGCTGGGGCTGTTCGGGCTGGGCGTGCTGGAGGAGGGCGACCTGCGGCTGCTGGACCGCGGCCGGGCGTTCGTGGAGGCGGACACCGACGACCGCAAGCGCATCTTCGCCGAGGCGTTGCGGGCCAACGTGCCGTTGGTGGCGCAAATCCGCCGGGTGCTGGACGAGCGCCCCAACCACCGCGCGGCGGCGGTGCGGTTCAGGGACGAGCTGGAGGATTTCATGTCCCCGGACTACGCCGACGACACGCTGGCGGCGGTGATTGCCTGGGGGCGCTACGCCGAGCTTTACTCCTACGACGAGGAGGCCGACCAGTTCTTCCTAGAGGAGTAGGACGCCCATGACCCCCACCCGCCGCACCCTGCTGGGCGCCGCGCCCTTGTTATGGGCCAGCGCGTTCCGCCCCGCCTTCGCCGCCACGCCGCGGGACACCGTGGTGATGGCCAAGCGGATTGATGACATCATCAGCCTCGATCCCGCCGAGAGCTTCGAGTACATGGGCAGCGAGATCAGCGGCAACCTTTATGAGAAGCTGGTCAGCCCGAACGCCGACGCGCCAACCCGGATCGACCCGGCGCTGGCGGAACGCTGGTCCAGCAGCGAGGACGGGCGGACCTGGACCTTCACGTTGCGCGCCGACCGCAAGTTCGCGTCCGGCGCGCCGGTGACCGCGGAGGACGCGGCGTGGAGCCTGCAGCGCGCGGTGATCCTGAACAAGGCGCCCGGTTTCATCATCAGCCAGTTCGGCTTCACCAAGGCCAACGTCGGGCAGCGCATCCGTGCCACCGATCCGCGCACCCTGGTGATCGAGATCGCGGAGCGGCAGGCGCCGACGTTCCTGCTGTACTGCCTGTCGGCCAACGTGGGCGGCGTGGTGGAGAAGCGCGCGGCGTTGTCCCAGGCCAGCGGGGACGACCTGGGCAACGCCTGGCTGCGCACCAACAGCGCCGGGTCCGGGCCGTGGGTGCTGCGCACCGCGCGGGCCAGCGAGTTGGTGACGCTGGACGCCAACCCCGCGCACCCGGACGCGCCACGGCTGAAGCGCATGGTGATCCGGCACGTGGCGGACCCGTCGGTGCAGCTCCTGCTGTTGCAGCAGGGCGACGCGGACATCGCGCGCGACCTGTTGCCGGAGGGGATTAAGGCCGCGCGGGCCAACCCGGCCTTCGAGGTAATAGCGCAGGACAAGGCCAGCTTGGTGCACCTGTCGATGAACGTGCGGCAACCGGCGCTCAGTAAGCCGCAGGTGCGGGAGGCGATCCGCTGGGCCATCGACTACCAGGGCATCGCCACCAATCTCACGCCCGAGACATACAGCGTGCACCAGGCTTTCCTGCCGCGCGGCTTCCCGGCGGCTGTCACCGACACGCCGTATCGCTACGACCCGGACCGTGCCCGCGCGTTGCTGGCCGAGGCGGGCTATGCGGACGGGCTGGACCTTACGTTCGACCACGCTGCCAGCTCGCCCCGCATCGAGATCGCGCAGGCGTTGCAGGCGCAGATGGGGGCGGTCGGCATCCGGCTCACGTTGTTGGCCGGCGAGGGGCGGCAAATCCTGACCAAAATCCGGGCGCGGCAGCATCAGTTGGCGATCTCGTTGTGGGGTTCGGACTACTTCGACCCGCACAGCAACGCGCAGGCCTTCTGCGTGAACGAGGACAACTCCGACGCGTCCACCAATCGCACCACGGCGTGGAACCAGTCCTGGGCGGACCCGGACCTTACGGTCCGCGCGCTGGCTGCCGTGAAGGAGACGGACGCGGAGGCGCGGGTGGCGCTGTATGAGGCGCTGCAGCGGGACGTGATGACGCGCGGGCCGTATGCGATCATGCTGCAGGAAACGTCCGTGGCCGCGCTGCGCCGCCCGACGGCCGGCCTGCGGTTGGGGCCGCTGTCGGACCGCACCGTGTATGCGCCAATCAGCAAGGGTTAAAACCCTTTCCCCACCGGGCCGACGCGGCGTATCCTTGGCATAATCTCAGGAGACCCGAACCATGCTGAACCGCCGCACCTTGCTGGGCGCCGCCGGCGCAAGCCCGTTGATCTGGGCCACAGCCTTCCCCGTGCTGGCGCAGGCGCCGCGCGACGTGGTGGTGATGGGCATGCCGATCGACGACATCGTGAGCCTGGACCCGCAGGAGAGCTTCGAGTTCACCGGCACCGAGGTCCTGGGCAACACCTACGACCGGCTGATTCTACCCAACCTCAAGGAGCCGACCGAGATCAAGGGCGACTTGGCCGAGAGCTGGACCATCAGCCCCGACGGCCTCACCACCACGTTCAAGATCGTGTCCGGGCGCAAGTTCGCCTCCGGCAACCCGGTTACCGCGGAGGACGCGGCATTCACCCTGCAACGCGCCGTCATCTTGAATAAAACGCCAGCGTTCATCGTGAACCAGTTCGGCTTCACGCCGCAGAACGTGGCCGAACGGATCAAGGCGACCGACCCCAGCACCCTCGTGCTGCAGATCGCCGAGGCCGGGTCGCCGTCGTTCCTGCTGTACTGCCTGTCTGCCTCGGTGGGCGGCATCGTCGACAAAAAGCTGGTGATGTCCAAGGCATCCGGGAACGACCTGGGCAACGCCTGGCTCAAGGCCGGCAACAGCGCCGGGTCCGGCCCCTTCGTGCTGCGCGCCTGGAAAGCCAGCGAGAGCATGATGCTGGAGCCGAACTCCAACCATCCAAACCCGCCCAAAGCGCGGCGCATGATTATCCTGCACCGGCCGGACCCGTCGTCGCAGATGTTGGGGCTGCAGAAGGGCGACCTCGACATCGTACGCAACCTGAGCCCGGACCAGCTTGCGACGTTGGGCAAGGACCCGGCCTATACCCTGGTCACCAGCCCCAAGAGCTACATTAACTACTTGGCGCTGAACCAGAGCCATCCGGAGCTGGCCAAGCCGCAGGTGCGGCAGTCAATCAAGTGGGCGGTGGACTACCAGGGGATCGCCGAAACCATCACCGCCAACATCTACGAGCCGCACCAGGCATTCCTGCCCAAGGGCTTTCCTGGCGCGTTAACCGACCTGCCGTTCAAGAAAGACGTGGCGAGGGCCAAGGCGCTGCTGGCGGAGGCCGGCGTGCCGAACGGGTTCGAGGTGACGTTCGACCATCCCTCCACGGCGCCGTTCGCGGACTGGGCGCAGGCCATCCAGGCCAACCTCGCGGAGATCGGCGTCAAGGCCACGCTGATCGCCGGGGAGAGCCGGCAGGTGATCACCAAAACCCGCGCGCGGCAGCACCAGATCGCGATGGTGCGCTGGGGGTCCGACTACATGGACCCACACAGCAACGCGGAAACGTTCAACATCAACACCGACAACTCCGAGGAGCAGAAAAACCGCACCCTGGCATGGCGCAGCAACTGGAAAGATGACGAGTTCACCAAGCGCGCGGTCGAGGCGCTAAAGGAGCCGGACGCCGCGCGCCGGGTGGCGGCATACGAACGGCTGCAACGCGACCACCAGGAGCGCAGCCCGTTCGTGCTGCTGGGCCAGCAAATTGAGGTCGCGGTCATGAAAAAGTCGGTGACGGGCCTGGAGCTTGCGTTGCTGTCCGACCGCAGCCGCTACGCCGGCGTCACCAAAGCCTGAGTGCCCCGCCTGCGCGCGCTCGCGGCCACGGTCGCGAGCATTCCGATCACCCTGTTCGGCCTGGTGCTGATCACGTTCCTGATCGGCCGCGTGGTGCCGATTGACCCGGTGCTCGCCATCATCGGCGACCGTGCGCCGCAGGACGTGGTGGAGCGCACGCGGCTTGAGCTCGGGCTGGACAAGTCGTTGCCGGAGCAGTTCGTCCGCTATGTCGGACAGCTTGGGCAAGGCGACTTCGGCCGGTCGGTCATGACCGGCAACCGCGTCAGCACCGATATCGCCCGGTTTTTCCCGGCCACGCTCGAACTGGCGACGGTGGCGCTGTTGATCGCGGTGCTGCTGGGCGTGCCGCTTGGCGTGTACGCGGCGGTGCGGCAGGGCACTTGGATCGACCAGGTGATCCGTGTCGTGTGCCTGTCCGGGCACTCGATCCCGGTGTTCGTGCTGGCGCTGCTGTCGCTGCTGGTGTTCTACGCGACGCTCGGCTGGGCACCGGGGCCGGGGCGGCAGGACGTGGTGTACCAGGACATGGTGCCGCAGGTGACCGGCATCCTGCTGATCGACGCGACGCTGGCGCAGGACTGGGACAGCCTGCGTGACGCGGCGCGGCACCTGGCGCTGCCGTCGCTGGTGCTGGGTTTGTTCAACATGGCCTACATCGCGCGCATGACCCGGGCGTTCATGCTCGAAAGCCTGCGCGGCGAGTACGTGACCACGGCGCGGGCCAAGGGGTTGTCATCGGCGGCGGTCATATGGCGGCACGCGTTCGGCAACATCCTGGTGCGGCTGGTGACGGTGATCGCGCTGACCTATGCCGGGCTGCTGGAGGGGGCGGTGTTGACGGAGACCATCTTCAGTTGGCCGGGGCTGGGGCAGTACTTGACGGGGAGCCTGCTCAACGCCGACATGAACGCGGTACTGGGCGCGACCTTGGTGGTGGGCCTGGCCTACGTGGCGCTGAACCTGTTCTCCGACCTGATGTACCGGGTGCTGGACCCGCGCGTCCGATGATCGCCACCCGCGACTGGCTGCTGACCGAGACCCCGGCGTCGCGCGGGCAGGCTGCATGGGGGCGGCGCTACCGCCTGTGGCTGCAGTTCCGGCGCAACCCGCTGGCGATGGCCGGGCTGCTGGTCGTGTTGGCGCTGATTCTGGTGGCGGCGTTCGCGCCATGGCTCGCGACGCACGACCCCGGCGTGCAGAACCTCAGCCGACGGCTCGCGCGTCCCTCGGCGCAGCACTGGCTGGGCACGGACGAGTTGGGGCGGGACGTGTACTCCCGGCTGCTGTATGGCGGACGGATCACGCTCGGCATGGTCGTGGCCGTCGTGCTGCTGGTGGCGCCGCTGGGCCTCGCGGTTGGCTGCGTGGCGGGCTACGCGGGCGGCGTATGGGACCGGCTGCTGATGCGCGTGACCGACGTGTTCCTGGCGTTCCCCCGCCTCATTCTCGCGCTGGCGTTCGTGGCAGCGCTGCGGCCCGGCGTCGAGAGCGCCATCGCCGCCATCGCGCTCACGGCCTGGCCACCCTATGCCCGGCTGGCGCGGGCGGAGACGCTCAGCCTGCGCAACACCGACTTCATCGCCGCCGTCCGGCTGACCGGCGCCAGCGCCAGCCGGATCGTGCTGCGGCATGTTGCGCCGCTGTGCCTGCCGAGCCTCGTGGTGCGGGTCACGCTCGATATGAGCAGCATCATCCTGACCGCGGCCGGGCTTGGGTTCCTCGGCATGGGCGCGCAGCCGCCATCGCCGGAGTGGGGTGCCATGATCGCGACCGCCCGGCGCTTCATCCTGGAGCAGTGGTGGGTGCCGACCGCGCCGGGCATCGCGATTTTCGTGGCGTCACTCGCGTTCAACCTGTTGGGCGATGGCTTGCGCGACGTGCTCGACCCCAAGCAGGACGGCTAGATGCTGGCCGAAGTCGAGAACCTGCATATCGGCTTCCCGACGCCCACCGGCGTGAGCCAGGCGGTGCGCGGGGTGTCGTTCACGCTCGGGCAGGAGAAGCTCGGCATCGTCGGCGAGAGCGGCTCGGGCAAGTCCCTCACCGCGCGTTCGCTGTTGCGGCTGCTGCCGGGCAGCGCGCGGATCAGTGCGGACCGGCTGGCGTTCGATGGCATCGACGTGCTGCGGGCCAGCGAACGGCAGATGCGCGCCATCCGCGGCAAGCGCGCCGGGCTGATTTTGCAGGACCCCAAATACTCGCTGAACCCGGTGATGACGGTGGGCGACCAGGTTGCCGAGGCCTGGCGCGCCCATAAAGGCGGCAGCAAGCGGCTGGCGGCGCAGGCGGCGGTGGACCTGCTGGAGCAGGTGCTGATCCGTGATCCTGGCCGGGTCGCTGGGTCCTACCCTCATGAGTTGAGCGGCGGCATGGGCCAGCGGGTCATGATCGCCATGATGCTGGCGCCGGACCCGGAGCTGCTGATTGCCGACGAGCCTACCAGCGCGCTCGACGCCACCGTGCAGGCGGAAATTCTGCGGTTGATGGAGGAGCTGGTGAGCCAGCGCGGCATGGGTTTGCTGCTCATCAGCCACGATTTGCCACTGGTTGGGCATTTCTGCGACCGAGTGATGGTAATGTATGCCGGGCGCGTCGTAGAAAAGCTGCGCGCGGGCGAGCTGACCCGCGCCAACCACCCCTATACCCGCGGCTTGCTGGAGTGTTTGCCCACCCTGTCGCATCCGAAGCTGCGCCTGCCGGTCATGGTGCGCGACCCGGCCTGGCTCGACGAATGATCAGTATCGAGGACCTCCGGGTTCGCTTCGGCGCCACTGAGGCCGTGCGCGGCGTGTCGCTGGCGGTGCCGCGCGGCGGCAGCTTCGGGCTGGTGGGCGAGAGCGGGTCCGGCAAAAGCACCGTGCTGCGCGCGTTGTCCGGGCTGAACCCAAACTGGACCGGGCGCATGATGGTGGACGGCGTGGCGCTCACGCCGAACCGGGGCCGCGACTTTTTTCGCCGGGTGCAAATGGTGTTCCAGGACCCATACGCCTCACTGCATCCAAGGCAAACGGTGGACCGCGCCCTGAGCGAACCGCTGATCGTGCATGGGGTGCCGGACCGGGACATCAGGATCGCGCGTGCGCTAGGCGAGGTCGCGCTGTCGGCCAGCGTGCGGTTCCGCTACCCGCACCAGCTTTCGGGCGGCCAACGGCAACGGGTCGCTATCGCAAGGGCGCTGATGGCCGAGCCTGAAGTGCTGCTGTTGGACGAGCCAACCAGTGCGTTGGATGTGTCGGTGCAGGCCGAAGTGCTGAACCTGCTGCGAGACTTGCAGGAGCGGCGCGGCCTGACCTACGTGCTGGTAAGCCATAACTTAGCAGTGGTCGCGCATCTGTGCCCGGTCGTAGGCGTCATGCAGGGCGGCACCCTGGTTGAAGCCGTATCAACCGATGACCTCCGCGCTGGGCGAGTGCAACACCCGCACACCGCGGAGTTGCGCTCGCTCAGCGTTGAGTTGGAGGACGCCTGAGCGGTGCCTCTAAAGGTTGACGCCAGCCTTGTCGAACGGGCTGTCGCCCTCGGGCAGCTTGCCGTTTGGGGTCATGCGGTCCACGGCGTGCGGCAGGTACTGCGACAACTGCGACAACAGGTCCTGCTTCGGCATGTTGGACTGCTGCGACCACTGGTCGATCTGCTCGTGGCCGAACACCTGCTCAAGCTGTTCCGGGCTCACCTGCTGGTTGGCGCCCGTGCCAACCCAGGAGTTCGCTACGTCGCCCATGCCAGCTTGTTGGAACCGGCCCAACAGGCCGCCCAGGCCGCCCATCTGCTGCGGCTGCTGCCCGCCGCCAAGCAGGCCACCCAGGCCGCCCGACTGCTGCTGTCCACCGCCAAGTAGGCCGCCCAAGGCACCGCCAAGGCCGCCCGACTGCTGCTGCCCGCCGCCTAGCATACCGCCCAATCCGCCGCCTTGGCCACCACCGCCCAGTAGTGAGCCGAGGATGCCCTGCATAGGTGACGCATTGGAATTGCCGCCAAGCAGGCCGCCAAGAACTGAGTTGAGTAGGCTCATGACCGATCTCCTATGCCGGGGCCGCCGAGACGGACCAGGGGAACGTTGCTATCGCTTACGCATGAAACCCTTCACGCGGCAGTTAGTTGCAGCCGTATCCCGCCACGCAAGAGGTTGTGCATGAGTTCCACACGGTCTGCGCCACGACTAAACGCAGCGCATGCCCGGCATGGCTGGCCGATGCCGCCGCAGCTACGGCAGGGCTGGATGCGGGCTCGGGCCATATGGTGGCTGCGGCTGCTGCGGGCCGGGCGCGTGCACCGGTTCCATGCGGATCTGGTGGCAGTGTCTCGCCGCCGCCGCCCGTTGCTGCGGCCGCTTGAGACATACGGGCAGGCGCTACGCCAGGAGTGGCGCGCCCGCACCGAACGCGGCCCGGCCGGCCCGGCACTGGCCCGTGCCGCGCATCCGAACTACCTCGGCGACCAAGCCGTGGTGCGTGGGCTGGTGGACGGCTACATCGCCCTGTTGATTGGCCGCGCGGGCGGGGCGGTGCCGCACGAGGCTTGCGAGCAGGAGATGCTGCAACTGGCGCGCGTTTTCAGCGGCCAGGACCCAGCTTATGCCGTGATTGGGGGCTGGAACACGCGCGGCCTGCTGGGCGAAGCGGCGATCCAGCGCTGCCCGCTGCCGGCCGGGCCATTGGACGACGCGGCGCTGGACGTGGTGCTTGGGGAGTTAATGGCAGCGGTTGGGCTCGCGGTGCTGCGGGTCCTGCGGGCGGCGGAGGCTGGCCGGATGGGCGGCGACGCGGCGGTGACGCGCCTATCCGGGCTGGCGGCTTGGACCAGCGGCCTGCTGCTGGGCCGGGACGACGCGAGGGCGTTGGACGATCTGGTCGCGGACCTGCCGCCGCTCGCGGAAGCTGGGCCACCGGCGGCTTGATGGGCGCAGCTTGCGAAATGGGGCGGGGCGGCCTGCCACGGAACTACTGAGGGCGGCTCGACATCAAGAAGTCGAGCAGCAACTCGCGCACTTCGTCCGGCCGCTCCTGCTGGACCCAGTGCCCGGCGCCGTCCACCAAATGGCAGCGCTCCATCCGCGTGCAGGCGACATGGCGCATTGCCTCGAAGTCCCCGCTTTTCTGGAACACGCCCCAATCGGCTCGCCCGGCGATGAAGCAGGCCGGCACGTCGATCGTGCGGCCGGCGAACGTCGCGAGGTCCCGCGCATGTAGGCCGGTGGTGCGGCACCGGTACCATTGCAGCCCACCCTGGAAGCCAGTCCGCTCGTACTCCTCGCTATACACGCGCAGCGCGTCATCAGGCAGCCAGCGGCAGGCAGCGACCTGCGCGTCGGACGGCATCTCGTGCGCGACTGTCTGCGCCATGGTCTCGTCCTGGCGCATGACGTAGTAGGTCGGCAGCTTCGCCAGCTCGGCGGCCGACCATGCGGACAGTGGAAACGGCTGGTTGCCGGGCCAGTCACCACTTTTATGGTGGTAGTAGGCGCGCAGGAAGGCGTGCACGCGTGAGGCGGCGTTGCGCATATCGCCCGCCGCGGGCCGGGTAGAGTAGTACCATTGGTAGTGCTTGCGCGGCGGGTCCAGCTCAGCGAGGGCCGCTTGGATGTCCACCTCTGGCGCCGGCGCGTCCTGGCCCGCGGTCGCGGACGGCCATGCGGGCGGCCCTGCGAACGGCGCGCTCATGAGCACGACGGACTGGAACACGTCCGGCCGGATCAGGGCGCAGTGGGCGGCGATGCTGGACCCGGCGTCGTGGCCCACCACCATGGCGACCCGCCGGACGCCCAAGGCGGACACGAGCGCCAGCACGTCGCGCACCAGGTTGAGCGGCCCAAAGGGCGTCAAGTCAGTGTTGTACGCGTTGTCCCAGCCAGTGGTGCGCCCATAGCCCCGCAGGTCCGGAGCAACGACATGGAACCCGGCCCCGGCGAGCGGCGCCATCACCTTGCGCCAGCTATACGCAAGCTCCGGGAAGCCATGCAGCAACACGACCAGCGGCTGGTCCGAACCCTGGTAGCCCGCCTCAAGCATGTGCACCCGCAGGCCGTTGACGCCGTCCATGAAGCGGCTCCGGACGCCATCGGGAAGCACGGACGCGGCGAAACCGGCGATTTCAGCCAATGTGGTCGCCTTCAAGTTGGTTGGAGATGAACGATAAGCTTTGGGCAGTCCGGCCGGCAACCGGCTAAAGCGGTTGCTTTACCGGGCCGAGCGCGCCGGCGGGACCGCGATCCCCTGGCACCCCTGCGAATGGATCAGCCCTTGGGCCGAACCCTGCGGCGAGTGAACATCGAAGGCGAGTTGCAGGAGATAGTTGTCCGGCGAAACCCAGACGCTGGCTGTGGAGGCAGGCGACGCGCTCAGGCTGGGGTGACGGACCGACGCCCGCCACTGCCGCGACCCTTCGCCGGACGTGGCGGCCCCGAATGCCAGGTCGGTGCGGGCGTGCCGCTTAAAGCCCGGCAGGAACGCCGGCACGGTCTCGCCACCGGGCGCCAGCCAGCGGCTCCAATAGAACGCCAGCGCCAACGGCGGGCGCAAGCCGGGCGGCATGGCCGGCCGCGGCAGATCGAGGTCGGGCCGGCGCTCCGGCGCAGCCCCGGCGTAGTCCTGCAACCAAGGCTGGCCGAACGCCGCCGGCGCCCAGTGGCTGACAAACCCGGGATGCCGGCGTTGGAAATCAGCCAGGGTTTTCGCTTGCACGCGGCGCGCCTCAAGCCCGCCGGCGCCGCGCGTGAACACATCCCACTGCTGCCGCCTGGAACGGCCACCCGCGCCGTAGCGGGCGTTGACCGCGACGCTTTGCAGTTGGTCGTCGCGCCAAGTGCTGATTTCCTGCGTCAGGTATCGTACATCGGTCCACCAAATCCGGGCAGTCAGCGCAACGGTCACGTTCACCGTAACCAGGCCCTCCTTGGCCGTGACCTCGGTCTTGGCCACCATGCGCCCGGCATGGTTGGAGGTGCCCTCGAACCGGCAGACTTCGGCGGCCGCGGCCGGGCACTGGGCCAAAACGGCACCGACTAGCCACGCCGCAGCGCGAGGGATCACCGCAGCCCGTGCCGGTTTTGATCCCCGAACCACTCCGAAATCGCCGCCGCGGCGCGGTCAGGGTCCTCCATGTGGGGAAAATGCCCCACGCCCTCGAACATCGCCAGGTCCAGGTCGGTGAACGTCTCCCCAAGCCGGTCGGTCCAGGCATAGGGGAACAGCGGATCGTGCTCGGCCCAGCGCACGCAGGTTGGGGTCGTGATCGGCGGCAGCTTCGGCGCGGCGCCTGTCATCGCCGCGATCCGCCCGGCGTGGGCCGCCTTGTAATAGGCGAACCCACCCGCGAGGTTGCCGGAGGCCATGAAATTGTCGACCCAATCCTCCAGCACCACGTCGAACGCCGCCTTCCGGTATGACCAATGGCGCAGGATAGTGCCGATGTAGGCCCGGCAGGCCTCGCGGCTGGCGCCGACCAGGACAGGCGCCACGTCCATCTGGTGGAACGACTGATACCAAATTTCGTTCAGCCGGTCCGGTGCGCCCATGCGCGGGCCAATGCCGGGATGGACGAAATCGAAGAAGAACAGCCGGGTGAACCGGTCCGGCGCTTGGCGCGCCAACGCCTGCATTACCGCGCCGCCCACGTCATGCCCGACCACGCCGACCCGGTCCAACCCCATCGCGTCCAGCAACGCCAGCACATCGGCCGCGTGCTCCGCGGCGCCCCAGGGCCGGTCTGGCTTGTCGCTGGCGCCGAACCCGCGCAAATCCGGCGCCACCAGCGTGAAGCGGTCCTGTAGCCGCTGCATCACCGGCTCCCAGGTGCGCCAGTACTCCGGCCAGCCGTGCAGCAGCAACAGGGCCGGGCCGGTTCCGGCGGTAGCGACGTGGAAGGCAGCGCCCGCCGCGGTGATCGTCCTGTGCTCCATGCTGCTCTCCGTTCGACGGCCTCGGCCGTGGCTTAAGCTGTGCAGCCCTCCTCTAGCAGGAACTCGGTCACCCTGCCCTCCTCCACGCCATCCGAGGTGAACGCCTCGCCGATGCCGCGGGCCAGCACGAACCGGAGCAGGCCGTCACGGTTCTTTTTATCACGGCGCATATGGTGGACCAGCCGGGACGCGGAGAAACGCCGGTTCAACATGCCGGGCTCGCTTGGCAGGCCGACGCCCGCCAGATGCGCCGTCACCCGCTCCGCGTCGCCGCCGGGGCACAAGCCGAGGCTCGCCGACATCCGGAACGCCAAGCCGAGGCCGACTGCCACCGCCTCGCCGTGCAGCAGGCCGCCGCCGTAGCCGACCTCCGCCTCCAAGGCGTGCGCGAACGTGTGGCCCAAGTTCAACAGGGCGCGGCCTCCGCTGGCCGTGTCCTCCCGCTCGTCATCGGCGACGACGGCCGCCTTGAACGCACAGGCGCGCAGCACCGCTTCGGCCAGGAGCGCCGCGTCGCCTCCGGTCAACGCCGTCCCGTTGCGCTCGCACCAGGCGAAAAACGACAGGTCTGCGATCAGGCCGGCCTTCACCACCTCGGCATAGCCCGCCCGCAACTCGCGGCCGGACAGGGTCCCGAGCGTGCCAGTGTCGGCCAGCACGACGTGCGGCTGGTGGAACGCCCCCACCAGGTTTTTGCCGTGGCGGGTGTTCACCCCCGTCTTGCCGCCGACGCTGCTGTCCACCTGCGACAGCAGCGTGGTCGGAACCTGCACGAACGGCAAGCCGCGCAAGGTCGTTGCGGCGGCGAAGCCGGCAAGGTCGCCGATCACCCCGCCGCCCAGGGCGACCACCGCCGTCCGCCGCTCGACCCCCGCCTCCAGCAACCCGTCCACGATGCGGCCGTATGTCGCCATGCTCTTGGACGCCTCGCCAGCCGGCACGACCACCTGCCGCGCCTCGATCCCGGTCTCGGCCAAGCCTGCCAGCAGCGCCGACAGGTGCAACTCCGCCACCGTCTCGTCCGTCACCACGACGCAACGCTTCTGCGGCAGCACCGGAGCGACCTCCGCGCCGGCCCGGGCCAGCAAGCCTTCGCCCACCACCACGTCATACGATGCCGAGGGCAGCGACACAGCCAGCCTGCGCGGCGGCCGCCATGCCTCCAGGGCGGCTTGCACCTTGTTGGTCGTCGTCTCCAGGCTGTCGTCGCTGCAATCGACCACAAGGTCTGCCTCGGCATACACTGGATGGCGCGCCCGCATCAGGCGTCGCAGGACTTCCGCCGGGTCGCCGTCCTGCAGCAGGGGCCGCTGGCTGCCTGAGACCCGGTTGACCAGCGTCGGAAGCTCGCAGCGGAGCCAAACCGTGACCGCCTCCCGGCGCATGGTCGCCCGCGTCTGCGGGTCCATGTACGCTCCGCCGCCCGTTGCCACCACCGATGGGTCGCCTGCCAGCAGCCGATGGACTACCCGGCGCTCCCCGTCGCGGAACCCGCGCTCACCATGGCGCGCGAACAATTCGGCGATGCTGCAGCCCGCAGCCAGCTCGATCTCGGCGTCCGCGTCGCGGAAGGGCAGCCCGAGCCGTCC
Organism: uncultured Acetobacteraceae bacterium; assembly: GCA_964242575.1. Classification (GTDB taxonomy): domain Bacteria; phylum Pseudomonadota; class Alphaproteobacteria; order Acetobacterales; family Acetobacteraceae; genus JANPPS01. The sequence goes on from CAXTCN010000007.1 coordinate 96,092, forward strand.
GGCCAGTTGACGCCCGATGCTGGTCTTGCCCGCGCCCATCATTCCAACTAGTGCCAGGCTCCGGCCGCCAAGAGTAAGCGGCAAGCCGTGGCTAAAGAGCGCCGTACCGTCCAATGTTTACCTCGTTCAGGCAGGTTGGTGATGGTCCCCTGGGGAAGCCACCCCGGTCACTTAAACCACCTGGCACGATAACCCTAGATCAAGCAAAGCTGTCCCAGAACATAAAATAGGGATATGGTTCGATAGGTGAGTTACTTGTGAGCCTAAACTGACATAAGTGACTTAGCTTGTCAGGCCGAAGCCAGAACCATAATCTTGAATTTAAGTACTTGCCTATCCGAAACTATGGCCGTGCCCACGCAGCCTTCAACGAGGGAAAACGGTGCAACCATGCCAACGATGACCACCCAGCTTGCAGCGTTAACCGTTGTCGCGCCAAGCCATCCCTTGCGCGGCAGGATCGTGCCGCCCGGCTCGAAGTCCATCACCAACCGGGCCTTGCTGCTGGCGGCGTTGGCGGATGGCACGAGCCGGCTGACCGGCGCCCTCAAAAGCGACGACACGGCCTACATGGCGGGCGCCCTCCGCAGCATGGGCGTCTCCGTCATCGAGCCGGACGACACGAGCTTCACGGTCACCGGCGCTGCGCGGCTCACGGCGCCGGCCGGACCGCTCATGCTCGGCAATGCCGGGACCGCCACCCGGTTCCTGACCGCCGCCGCCGCGACGGTTGACGGCGAGGTGGTGGTGGATGGCGACCTGCATATGCGCAAGCGACCCATCGGGCCGCTCGTTGATGCCCTGCGCCGGCTCGGCGTCGATGCGGCCACGGGCAATGGATGCCCCCCCGTGCGGGTGCGCGGCCAAGGCGGTTTCGCAGGCGGGCGCGTCGAGGTCGATAGCGGCCTGTCCAGCCAGTACGTGTCCGCGCTGCTGATGGTTGGGGCCTGCGCGCGCGGCCCGGTCGAGGTGGCGCTGACCGGCCCCGACATCGGCGCCCGGGGCTACGTTGACCTGACGCTTGCCGCGATGGCCGCGTTCGGCGCGAAGGTGGAGCCGGTGGGCCGGACAGCCTGGCGCGTGGCGCCGACCGGATACCGCGCCGCCGACTTCGCCGTCGAGCCGGACGCTTCAGCCGCCACCTACCTGTGGGCGGCCGAGGCGCTGACCGGTGGCGCGATTGACCTCGGCTTCGTGCCGGACGCGTCGCGTCAGCCCGACGCCCGCGCATACGATCTTATCCGCGCCTTCCCGCGACTTCCCGCGGTGATTGAAGGCTCGCAGATGCAGGACGCAATTCCGACGCTCGCTGTGCTTGCGGCGTTCAACGCGACGCCGGTGCGGTTCACCGGCATTGGCAACCTGCGGCACAAGGAGTGCGACCGGGTGGCGGCGCTCGCGTCCGAGCTGTCACGGATCGTGCCGGGCCTCGGCCGTGAGGAGGGGGACGATTTGGTCGTCGCCGCCGATCCGGCCTTGGCCGGCACGGTGCGGCCCGCCCGCATCGAGACTTATGCCGACCACCGCATTGCCATGAGCCTGGCGCTCGCCGGGTTGCGGATTAGCGGCATCACGATCCTCGACCCGGGCTGCGTCGCCAAAACCTATCCCGGCTACTGGACGGCGCTGGCTTCGCTGGGGGTAGGCCTCCAGAAGCACGGCTAAGCAAACCCCTGGAGGTTTGCGAAAAGAACCGCCGTCAAGGCGGCTACTTCTAGGGGTGCGAGTACGGGGCGGCGAGATCAGTCGTGAGCGGCAGGACGATGACGGCGCGCACGCCGTGCGGGCCGAAACCGATTGAGGCCTTGGCGCCCAACTCCTGGGCCAAAGTGTGCTCGATCAGCTCTGTGCCAAACCCCCGGCGGCACGGCGTCCTGCCTAATGCCACCCCTGATTCCAGCCACTCAAAGCGAAGCACGTCGCCGGTGCTTCCTGATTCGATGCACCATCGGATGTCAATGGCCCCCTGCAGCGTCGCAAGCGCGCCATGTTCGACCGCGTTCATCGCAAACTCATGCACGGCAAGGCCAAGCAGCTCCGCAGCCTTGCCTTGGACCGGCAGCGACGGGCCGGAGATACGCACCTGCTCCCCCTCGTGCGCTGCATAGGCAAGCAAGCCGTCGGTCACCAGGTGCTTCAAGTCCAGGCTGTCCGTTGGGCTGCTGATCAGCATAGTTTGGGTGCGAGCGATCGCATCGAGTCGGCTGTCGAGATGAAGGGCGAAACTCTCCGCTGTCTCGCTTGCCTTAGCGGTCCGGCGCGCGACCGAGCGGGTCAGCGCCAGGACATTGCCGACCCGGCGCTGCAACGTGCTTAGCATCAGGCGCCGGCGGTTCTCCAGCATCCGCGTCTCGTGCACGTCGGTGCAGATGCCTAGCCACTCCCTCATTTGCGCTTTGGACCCAGGCAGCGGCGTCGCGTGGCTATGGAACCAGCGCGTCTCTCCGGACGAACCGCGGCAGAGCAGCCGGTGTTCAACGTCGAGCACCCCGCAAACCATCGCCTTCTGCCAGGCGTCCATCGTTGTGGCATGATCATCGGGGTGGACCGCGCCGAGCCAGCCCAGGCCTCGACTCAGCTCGACGCTCAGGCCCGTGTAGTCCACCCAGCGCGCACTGGCCCAAATCCACTTCCCGTTGTCTCCTGAAGTCCAGGAGAACTGGGGAATGATCTCGGTTAAGGCGGCAAAACGCTGCTGAAGGGCGCCATTGTCAGCTTTAAGCTGCATGAATTGGGAACACCCCATCTCAGGACGATTGGAATCAACAGACATCAGTCAGTACGTTGCCTAGTTGTTCTACGTCTCTGAAAGGACGAAGGCATCACGATGGTGATATCAATTTCCGGTTTCAAGATGCCCCGGCAACCTGCCCGGTTCAGAATTGTTGCATGTGGAAGCATTATTTAACGGCCGAATTCGGCGGAAGTATGACTGCGCAGCGTAGCCGAGACGAGGCGCCCAGCCGCATCGGGTTCGTGCAGCTCTTTACTTGGCCTGTGCCGGATTGAGGTGCCTGGTTGCAGCGCGGGTTGATTACCCAGCCGCGTATGCGCGGCCTGGATAGGAACTTGGCGTAGTTTAGAAGCGATGCGTCGCCAGTGATCGGCGACCCAGGGTTGCGACCTGCTCGGCCTCTGCGACCAGCTGTCATGTTACGATACGGTTAAGTTAACTAAGGTTAGCGACAAGGCTCCGCTGCAATGCGATGTCGCCCGGCACCGTGTGCTTTCAGCCCTCATTCTGTGCGGCTGGGTTCCAAAAGGAGGCTGAGACATGGCTTTCACAATCGACCACGCCGCAGCATCGCCCAACAAGCTGCTTGCGTCACTGCCGTCTGTTGAACTTGAGCAGCTACGGACATCGTTCATCCGGGTCTCGCTGGTCCGCGATCAAGTGCTGGCCGAACATGGGCAGCCGGCCGATCACGCTTATTTTATCGAGCGCGGCGTCGTATCGGTCTTATCGGAGCCAACGGACGGGGAGGACGGCATCCAAGTCGCCGTGATTGGCAGCGAGGGCATGGTTGGCGACCTTTCCCTCGTGGACATGCGGCATTCCGCCTGCGTTCGGACCGTGGTGCACATCCCTGGCACGGCGCTCCGCGTGACCAACAACGATTTGCGGCGCGCAATCGAGCGCAGCCCGGCGTTGCACACGGGGTGCGCGCGGTTCGTGCAGTCGTTAATGAGCCAAGTAATGCAAACTGCCGCTTGCAACGCGCGCCGGAGCTTGGCGGAACGGTGCGCGCGCTGGCTGGTGATGATGCACGACCGCGTGGATGGCAACGAGGTGAGGGTCACGCACGAGGCGCTTTCGGCCATGCTGGGCATGCGCCGGTCCGGCGTCACCTTGGCGGCGGCGGCGTTGCAGCAGGCCGGGCTGATCCGGACCGGCCGCGGCCGGTTCACGGTGCTGGACCGGAACGGCCTGCATGATGTCGCCCAGGGTCTTGGCCCGGTGCTGCAAGCCACGCCGCCACGCGGTCGCCCCAATGGCATGCACCACGACTTGCGGCCGGCCTTAGCCGACGCCGCGTTCTGAACCAGCCTTGGCTCGTGCCGCGCCAACATGGGAAACATCGGGGAGCCGACCGTGAGTGAAACTGCGAAGGCCGAAGTCGGACGGTACCAGATCGTAGCGGTGGGCAAGCAGGACGCGGTGCTCCTGGACACCGCGACCGGCTCATCCTGGTCGCTGGCGCGGGACGTTGACACGTTGCAGCTTGGATGGCAGCCACTGGAGGAACAGTGGCCGGACACCGCCGTGCGTCCAGAGCCTAACCGGGCTCAGGCCCGTTCGGACCTTGACGACAGCTCCGCCGACTGGTGGCGGCCGCGTTTTGGGCCGAAATGGTCGCGGCCCAGGCAGCGTGGGACATGACGCCATTGCTGCGGTCCAGTCGTTCTAACTTCAACCTGCCTCGACAGGAGTAGTCCGCAATCATGTTTCAGACGCTCCAGCCCCACCCAGCCGACCCATTGCTGGCGCTTATCGGCCTGTTCCGGGACGACCCTCGTGATCATAAGATTGACCTCGGCGTCGGGACCTACCGGGACGAGAACGGTGTCACCCCAGTCATGCAGGTTGTTAAAGCGGCCGAGCGCGTCCTGATTGAAAGCCAACGCACCAAGGGTTACCTCGGCCCGGAGGGCGACCGGCACTTCGTGGACCTGCTCGTGCCGCTCGCGTTCGGGGCAGCCGATCCGTATGCCGGGCGGCTGGCTGGGGTGCAGACGCCTGGCGGCAGCGGCGCCCTGCGGCTGGGAGCCGAACTGATCGCCGCCGCGCGGCCTGGCGCCAAGGTCTGGCTCGGCACGCCCACCTGGCCCAATCACCGTCCCGTGCTTGAGGCGGCTGGCCTGACCGTGGCGGAGTACCGCTACTTCGACCCTGGCACGCAGTCATTGTTCTTTGATGACATGCTGGATGCGCTGTCTGGGGCCGCGTCCGGGGATGTCGTGTTGCTGCACGGCTGCTGCCATAACCCGACCGGCGCCGACCTCGACGCGGACCAGTGGGCGGCGCTCGCGGCGCTGCTGCCTGAGCGTGGGTTGGTGCCCTTTGTGGACCTGGCCTACCAAGGTCTTGGAGAAGGGCTCGACGCGGATGCCCAGGGCGCGCGCCGCGTGCTCGCCAGCGTCGAGGAGGCGCTGGTCGCCTACTCCTGCGACAAGAATTTCGGCTTGTACCGGGAGCGTACCGGGGCATTGTTCGTTCTAGCGCGCGATGCCGCCGGCGCTGCTGTCGTGCATGGCAACTTGGTTTCCCTGGCTCGGGTGAACTGGTCGATGCCGCCAGACCACGGCGCAGCGGCGGTGCGTATCGTGTTGGAGTCCGACGACCTGGCCCGGCAGTGGCGCGCGGAGCTTGATGGCATGTGCCGGCGCATCAACGCCGTGCGCCATGCCCTTGCGGCGGCCAATCCGCAGCTTGCGTTCCTAGCCCGGCAGCGCGGCATGTTCTCGCAGCTCGCGATCACGCCGTCGGCTGTCGCCGCGCTGCGGCGCGATCACGGCATCTACATGGCTGGCAGCGGGCGCATCAACCTGGCGGGGTTGCGGAGCGCGGACACCGGCACGTTCGTGCAGGCCTTGATCGACGTGGGCGCGCTCCGCGCCATGGAAGCCCTGCAAGCATGACGCTGCTCCAGAAGGGCATGGCTGCGTTCCGCACAGCAAATAGCGGCTTTCCATACTGAATGGATCACGATCAAGTAAGAAGCCAGGCAGTCACGTTTAATCACAAACCGTCACCCTCCCCAGTTCCGCCTTAATCTCCATTGTCTTCCTTGAAGTAACCGGAGTACCGACCTTGAACGAGATTCTGCCAAATAGCCTTCGCGCCGGTCCGGATGGGCGCGGCCGGTTCGGTACCTTTGGTGGCCGCTTCGTCGCCGAAACCCTGATGCCGAATGTGCTCGAGGTCGAACAAGCTTACGACGAGGCGCGGCGCGACCCGGCGTTCGAGGCCGAGTGGCGTCGCCTGTTGCGTGACTACGTTGGACGCCCAAGCCCGCTCTGGCTTGCGGAGCGGCTGACTAAGCACTTCGGCGGCGCAAAGATTTACTTCAAGCGCGAAGAGCTGAACCACACCGGCGCACACAAGATCAACGCCGTGCTTGGCCAGATCATGCTGGCCCGGCGCATGGGCAAGACGCGCATCATCGCTGAAACCGGCGCCGGGCAGCACGGCGTCGCCACCGCCACGGCCTGCGCGCTGTTTAACCTGCCGTGCCTGGTGTTCATGGGCGCAACCGACGTCGCGCGGCAGCAGCCGAACGTGTTCCGCATGAAGCTGCTGGGCGCAGAGGTGAACGCCGTGACCTCCGGCGCCGCGACGCTCAAGGACGCGATGAACGAGGCGTTGCGCTATTGGGTGGCCAACGTCGAGGATACGTACTACTGCATCGGCACTGTCGCTGGTCCGCACCCCTACCCCGCCATGGTGCGCGACTTCCAGTCGGTGATCGGCGACGAGACGCGCGAGCAGATGATGGCGGCCGAGGGCAAGCTGCCAGATGCCGTGGTGTGCGCGGTCGGCGGCGGCTCCTCGGCCATGGGCATCTTTCACCCGTTCCTGGACGACTTGGAGGTGAAGCTGTATGGCGTCGAGGCTGCAGGCCGTGGCTTGGACACCGACGCGCATGCGGCGGCGATCAATGGTGGCCGGCCCGGGGTGCTGCATGGCAACAAGACCTACCTGCTGCAGAACGGCGACGGCCAAATTACCGAGGCGCACTCGATCTCGGCAGGCCTCGACTACCCCGGCATCGGCCCGGAGCATTCCTGGCTGCACGACATCGGCCGGGTCCAGTATGCCGCCGCGACCGACACCGAGGCGCTGGACGCGTTCCAGCTTTGCTCGCAGCTTGAGGGCATCATTCCGGCGCTGGAGACGGCGCATGGCCTCGCCTACATCGCCAAGCTCGCGCCAACCATGCGGCCGGACGAAACGATTGTGCTGAACCTGTCAGGCCGCGGAGACAAGGACATCTTCACCGTGGCACACCATCTCGGACAGGCGCTGTGAGCGGCAACGAAGGGCGGATCGCCGCCCGCTTCGCCCAGTTGCGGGCCGAGGGGCGCGGCGCGCTGATCCCGTTCCTTGAGGCCTACGATCCTGACCTCGCGACCTCCATGGCAATCTTGCGCGGAATGCCGGCGGCGGGGGCCGATCTCATCGAGATCGGCGTGCCGTTCACCGACCCGGCCGCGGACGGGCCGACCATCCAGCGTGCCGGGCAACGCGCGTTGCAAGCCGGCGGGACGCTGCCGGGCACCTTGGCCATGGTGCAGGAGTTCCGGCGTGAAGACGACGCGACGCCGATCGTGCTCATGGGTTACTTGAATCCTATCCTGGCCTATGGTCCCGAGCGTCTCTGCAAAGACGCCAAGGACGCTGGCGTGGATGGCCTTATCGTGGTGGACATGCCGGCCGAGGAGGCGGACGAACTCGCGCCTTATATTGACGCCGCGGGGCTGGACCTGGTTCGGCTGATTGCGCCGACCACCAACGACTTGCGGCTGCCGCTGGCAATCGAGGGAGCGGGTGGGTTCATCTATTACGTCGCCATCGCCGGCATCACCGGCACACGCTCGGCGAATGCCGACGACCTGGCCTTGGCCATCCCGCGGGTACGCGCCCACACCAGCCTGCCTATCGCCATCGGCTTCGGCGTGCGTACCCCTGAACAGGCGGCGCATGCGGTGCAGGTTGCTGACGCGGCGGTGGTGGCGAGCGTATTGATCGAAACGTTGGCGGCGTCGCTCGACGAGAACGGGCACGCTCAACCCGATACGGCCAGCCAAGTGCTGGACCAGGTGCGCAGCCTGGCTCATGCGATCCGCGAGGCCCGGGTCGGCGCTGTCGCTGCGTAAGTTCTTAAGGCGCGCTAACCGGCAGGTTTCCACGGTTCGGCACTAGGGTGGAAAAGCGAGCGAGTTCCGTGCCTGCCTCTGCGACACCGCGCCGCCGGGCCTGCTCCAACTACGCACGCCCTCCTTCCAAGTCGGCCGAGCCCGCAGCGCCGCCTACGAGGTGGCTACCCAGCATGAGCGCCGCCACGCCGTGCCCACGTTCGGCTGCCTGCCAGAACCAGTGCTGGGCCGCGACACGGTCCTGTAGCAGGCTCTGTCCCCCGCCCAGCAACGCGCCCAGCGCGAACATCGCGCCAATGTGCCCTTGGCCGGCCGCGCGCTCGAACAAGCGGCCCGCCTCGGCGTGGTCGCGCGGGCCACCCTGCCCGTTCACCATCATGCCGGCCAGCGCGACCTGCGCCTCCAGCAGGCCACCTTCGGCCGCACGGGCGATCCACTGCCGCGCCTCCACCGCTCGAAGATTTGCCTCATCGCCCGTGCATCTAACGCCCGACCGCGACCGGCGCGAGCGGCGTTTGCCGTCCCATACCGCCGTCGAGGTGGCGGTTTTGCT
>CAXTCN010000008.1:0-98897 GCA_964242575.1 uncultured Acetobacteraceae bacterium
GCGGAGCGGCACGTCGGCCAGCGCCATCTGCGCCGCCACCCGCTCGGTCGCATCCGCCGCCGCGACCCCGGCCAGCGCGTCGCCGGACCGGTATGGCGTTGCCCGGGCCAGCAGGGTGCGCAGGTCAGGGAACCGGTAGAGCGTGCCGCCGACCGCCTGCGAAAAGCCCATTACGCCACCACGTCCCGGTCCGGCACCGCTTCGCCGCGGGCCACGCACTCGATGTTGCCGAACATTTGGCGCACGGTGGCCTCGAATGTGTCCGCCGTGCTGGCGGCGATATGCGGGGTGACGATGAGGCCATCCAGCCGCAGCAACGGGCTGTTGGGGGGCAGCGGCTCAGTTTCAAACACGTCCATCGCCGCTGCCTGGATCACCCGATTCTGCAAGGCCCAAACCAGGTCCGGCTCCACCACCACGCCGCCGCGTGCCACGTTGATTAATACCGCCGTGCGCCGCATCGAACCGAGCGCCGCGCGATCAATCAGCCCGGCGGTCCCGGGCGTCAACGGGCAGTGCAGCGACACCACGTCGGACTGTGCCAACAACTCAGGAAGCGGCACGCGCCGAACACGCAGCGCGGCCTCCAGCGCTGTGTCGGCCGGGTGGGGCTTGGCGTAAAGGATGATGCAGCCGAACCCGGCCAGCAACCGGGCGACAGCCTGGCCGATGGCGCCGAACCCCACCAGCCCCACCGTTTTGCCCGACAGCAAGAACGCGGGTCGGGCGAAACCTCCGGCGCCCCACTGCCCGGCGCTTAGCTCCGCGTGCGAGTGCGCCAGGTTGCGCAACGTCGAGATCATCAGGCCCACCGTGAACTCCCCCACCGCCAAGGCATTGCTGCCGGTGGTGCGCGCGACCTTGATGCCCAGCTCGCGTGCGGCGTCCAGGTCCAGGTTGTCCACGCCGACGCCCCACTTGTGCAGCAGCTTCAGCCGCCTCGCCGCGCGCAGCACCGCTCCGCTCACGGCGATTTGGCCCGAGATGGCGTAGTCCGCGTCCGCGATCATGGCTTGCAGGTGCGCCTCGTCCCGCCCGCTGCTGTGCGTCAGCGCCAAGCCCGGCGGCAGGAGCGCGCGCAGCCGGGCCGCGGTCTGTTCGGTGATGGGGTCGAGCACGACGACGGTTTCGGTCACGGCGTCCCCTAGATCACGAACTTGACGCCGGCGCGGGCCAGGCCGCCGCCGATGCCGACCGGGGCGCCGTCCGCGCGCCAGCACGCTGCGCCCAGCATGGCGTCCCCGCGGAACTCAATCGCGCTCATCCCCCCGGCGATGCGGGGCGACGCGCACACCTCGTGCCCCCGGGCGGCCAGTCCGTCTGCGACCGCGCTGAACAGCGCCTCCTCCACCTCCAGCACGTGCCCCTGGGTAAACACCCGCGGCGCCTCCACGGCCTGTTGCAGCGACATGCCGTGGTCGATCAGGTTGACCAGCGCCTGCATGGCGGAGGGGAAGATGCGCAGCGCTCCCGGCAGGCCCAGCGCATAGACCAGGCGCCCATCACGCGTCGCCATCACCGGCGCCATCGAGGTGAACACCCGCTTGCCCGGCTCGATGGACAGCGCGTGGCCGGGGTGCGGGTCGAAGTTGAACATGTAGTTGTTGCAAACAAGCCCGGTGCCCGGCACGGCGATGCGGGCGCCGAACAGGCCGTTGATGGTTTGCGTGCTGCTGACGACGTTGCCCTGGCCGTCCGCGACGGTGACGTGGGTGGTGTCGGCGCTCTCCCCCGGCGTCCAGGCGCGGGCTTGCCGCATGTCGATCCCGGCGCGCCGTTGGTCGGCGAAAGCGCGGGATGTCAGGCGTTCGATTGGAACCGTCACGAAATCAGGGTCGGCCGTCGCCACCGCGCGGTCGGCGAAGGCGGCCTTCAACACCTCGGCCAGCAGGTGCACGCCGTCCACGGTGCCGAACCCCAACGCGCGCACGTCGAACGGCTCCAGCATGTTCAGCATCTGGGTGATATGCACGCCGGCCGAGGCGGGCGGCGGCGGGCCGATGATCTCGAACCCCCGGTAACGGCCGCGCACCGGTTCGCGCTGCTTCACGGCGTACGCCGCCAGGTCGCCCGCGTCGATCAGGCCGCCGCTTTGCGCCATGAAGTCCGCCAGCGCCGTCCCGAGCCGTCCGCCGTACAGCGCGCCCGGGCCTTCGGCCGCGATCATGCGCAGCGAGCCGGCGTAATCCGGGCGGCGCAGCCGGACGCCGGGGCGCACGGGAGCGCCACCCGGCAGGAACAGCGCGGACAGGTCCGGGTCCAGCGCCAGGTCCGCCGCGCAGTCGCCGACGCAGGTGGACAAATACGGCGTGACGGTGAACCCGGCGTCTGCCAGATGGATCGCCGGCGCCAGCGCGTCGTCCAGGCTCATGGTGCCGAAGCGTTCCAGCGCGTGGCACCAGCCGGCCAACGCGCCGGGCACCGCCATGGCCAGCGCGCCGCGGTGGTTCTGCCGGCCGGCCGTTTCCTGGTAGTCCGGCAGCGCGTCGGAAACGGTGCGGTACATGTCCGGCCGGGCGGCGCGCGGGGCGGTGCTAAGCCCGTCCAGGATGACGTGCGCGCCATCCGCGAGGCGGAGGTGCGCCAGGCCGCCGCCGAGCACGCCGACCATCATCGGCTCCACGACCGTCAGCGCGAACAGCGCGGTCACCGCGGCGTCGATGGCATTGCCGCCGGCCAGCAACGCCTGCGCCCCGGCGCCGGACGCCAGCGGATGGTTGGTCACCACCATGCCTTGCGACCCGCTGGCCGGCTGTTTCTCGCATACAAAACCGAACCCGGCAGCGTCCGCCATCACCGCTGCGCGTCCTGCCAGGCGTGCGCCTCGAACGACGCCGCGTTGGAGACGCCGAGCGGGGCACGGCCGCGGATGTGGTCGGACATTTTTTCGCCGAGCATGATCGTCGGGGCGTTCAGGTTGCCCGTGGTCACCGATGGCATGATGGACGAATCCACCACGCGCAACGCCTCAAGCCCGATGACCCGCGCCTCCGAATCGACCACCGCCATCGGGTCGTCGAGGCGGCCCATCCGGCAGGTGCAGGACGGGTGGTAGGCGCTCTCGGCGTGGTCCCGCACGAAGGCATCGATGGCGTCGTCGGTGGCAACGTCGGCGCCGGGCTGGATTTCCCGGCCGCGGTACGGGTCGAACGCGGCCTGGGCAAAAATTTCGCGCGTCAGCCGCACGCAGGCGCGCATCTCGGCCCAGTCATCCGGGTGGCTCATGTAGTTGAAGCGGATGCGAGGCTTGTCCGTGGGGTCGGAGGAACGCAGCCGGACCCAACCGCGGCTTTTGGAGCGCATCGGGCCGACATGCGCCTGGAACCCGTGGCCGCTCGCTAACGACTTGCCGTCATACGACACCGCCAGCGGCAGGAAGTGATACTGGATGTCGGGATAGGCCACCCCGGCGCGGCTACGTATGAAGCCGCAGCTCTCGAAGTGGTTGGTGGCGCCGAGGCCGTCATGCCGCAGCAGCCAGCGCGCGCCGATGGCCGCCTTCGCGAGCGGGCGCGTGGCGGGATACAGCGTGACGGGCAGCAGGCTCTCAATCTGGAAATAGAACTCCAGGTGGTCCTGCAGGTTCTCGCCGACGCCGGGCAGGTGGTGCACGGGCGCGATGCCATGCGTGCGCAGCTCGTCCGCGGCACCCACGCCCGACAGCTTCAGCAGTTGCGGCGAGTTGATCGGGCCGCCCGAGAGGATCACCTCGCGCCGGGCATGCGCGACCTGTTCCGTGCCGCCGCGGCGGTAGCGCACGCCGGTCGCGCGCCGGCCGTCGAACTGGATGGCGGTCGCGAGCGCGTGGGTAGCGACCGACAGGTTAGGCCGCCGCAGCGCTGGCTTCAGGTAGGCGTTGGCGGCGCTGCAACGCCGGCCGTCGCGCACCGTCATGTCCATGCGGCCGAAGCCCTCCTGGTGGAAGCCGTTGATGTCCTCGGTCTCGGCGTAACCGGCCTGCGTCGCGGCCTCGATCCAGGCGCGGTACAGCGGGTTCCGCAGCATGCCGTAGCGCGTGTGCAGCGGACCCTCTGCCCCGCGGTAGGCGTCGCCGCCCTCCTGCCGGTGCTCGGCGCGCTTGAAGTATGGCAGCACGTGGCGGTAGCCCCAGCCCTCCGCGCCCTCGTTTTCCCAGCGGTCGAAGTCGGCCGGGTTGCCGCGCACATACACCAGGCCGTTGATCGAGGACGAGCCGCCGAGCACCTTGCCGCGCGGGCAGTTCATCCGCCGCCCGCCCAGCCCCAGCTCCGGCTCCGTCTCGTATGCCCAGTTGTAGCGCGGCATGTTCATCGGGATCGACAGCGCGCTCGGCATCTGGATCAGCACCGAGGCGTCGGAGCCGCCGAACTCCAGCACCAGCACGGTGTTCTGTCCGTCCTCGCTCAACCGGTCCGCCAGCACGCACCCCGCCGACCCGGCGCCCACGATCACGTAGTCGAACGTGTCCCCAGCCTCGCGCGCCACCCGGCTCATTTGCCGAGTGAGGCCTTCACCGCCGCCAAGCCGTCCCTGCCGTCGCGAGTGGTCACCCCTTGCAGCCACGGCTCCAGCAGCTCCGGGTGGTTGCGCAAATAGCGCATTGCAGCGCCCTTGCCGTCCTTCCGCATGCTCTCGGTGTCGGCCATGAGCTCGTTCTCCATGCCGACGCTGAACGCGAGCTGGCGGAACAACCGGCCGACGTTTGGGCACTGCGCCACATAACCTTTGCGCGCCAGCGTGTTGACCGTGGTGTCGCCGTAGTTCGCGCCGAAATAGCGGTCGCCGCCGTTGAGGTAGGCAATCGGCAGCTTGGTGTTCATCGGGTGCGGCTCCCAGGCCAGGAACACCACCCACTGCTTGCGCTGCACGGCTTGGCCGACCTCGCCCAGCATCCCCTGTTCGCTCGAATCCACCAGCTCCCACCCGCGTAAGCCGAAGTCCCCGGCGTCCAACATGCGCTGGATGCTCTGGTTGGCTGGCGCGCCGGCGTCGATGCCGTAAATTTTCTTGCCGAACCGGTCCGCAAACCGGCTCAGGTCGGCGAAGTTCCGCACGCCGGCCTCGGCGGCATAGGCCGGAACCGCCAAGGTGAACTTCGCGCGCTCCAAATTGTGGCGCACCAGGTCCACCTTGCCGGACTGGATCAGCGGCCCGGCGGAGTTCTGCTGCGCCGGCATCCAGTTGCCCAGGAACACGTCGATGGCGCCATCCTGCAGCGCGCGGAACGTGATCGGCACCGAGAGCGTGTCCACCCGCTGATCGTAGCCGAGCGCGTCGAGCAAAACTCCCGCGGCGCCGTTGGTCGAGGTGATGTCGGTCCAGCCCGGGTCCGACATCCGCACCGTGCGGCACGCCTCCGAATCGGCGGCGCGGGCCGGCATGGCGATGGCGCAGAGGCACGCCAGCAGGCTGAGGCGGAGCTTGGTTCCGATGGCGGTCATGTCCGGTCTCCTGTTGCGTTGCGGTCAGGATGCCAGGGGACGCGGCAGGCGCGCCATAGCCTCCAGGTCCTCAAGCTTCATGTGGCTGCGAATGTACTGCTCCCGGGCGTCGCGCACCGGCTGGTAGTCCCAGGCCGTGCGGGCACCCAGCCGCAGCGCCTCCGCCACCAGGCGCCGGCGGCGCTGGCTCGCGAGCACCTCGGCGTGCAACGTCGCCAACGGCCAGCGCCGGTTCGCCTCCACCCCGAACGCATCGAGCAGGGGATTGGGCGGTTCGGCGGCAAGGTTGCGCAACTCGTCCGGGTCGCTTGCCAGGTCATAAAGCTGGTCCGGGTCGCCCGGTGAGCGGATGAACTTGTGCCGTCCGCGGCGGATCATGACGACCGGCGCGACGGCGCCCTCGCCCAAGTACTCGCCGAACACCTCGTCATGGCCACCGCGCCCTTCGAGGTGCGGCAACAGGCTGCGCCCGTCCAGCGGGGTCGCGTAGTCCGGCGCGCCGCCCGACGCGAGGTCCACGAGGGTCGGCAGGATGTCCACCAGCGACACCGACTGCCCGACCCGCCGGGCATCGAACCGGCCCGGCGCGTGCACGATCAGCGGCACGCGGCAGGCAGGCTCGAAGAAGCTCATCTTGTACCAAAGCCCGCGTTCCCCCAGCATCTCGCCGTGGTCGGCCAGCACGATGGTGCAGGTGTCGTTGGCCAGCCCGGCCGCGTCCAGGGTCGTTAAGATCGCGCCCACCTGGTCATCGAAGTAAGAGATTGCGCCGTAATAGGCGCGCCGGGCGGCACGGACCTGTTCGGCGGTCACGGGCTGCTGGTCGATCCCGCATGCACGCCGCAATCGGAGCGAGTGCGGGTCCATGCGGTCCAACGGGACTTCGATGCGGGGCGGGTCAATCTCGGCGTCGCGGTAGCGATTCCAATACGGCTCGGTAATGGTGAACGGGTCGTGCGGGTGGGTCAGCGACACGACCATGCAGAACGGCCGCGCATCGTTGCCGCGCGCGATGTCGAACAGGCGCCGCCGGGCCGCGAACACGACTTCCTCGTCGAAGTCGATCTGGTTGGTCCGCGCGCACGGCCCGGCCTGCGCCACAGAGTCCATGCTGTGATACCAATCCGGACGCTCATTGGGCCGCTCCCAATTTGGCGTCCAACTGTAATCGGCCGGGTAGATGTCGGTGGTGAGCCGTTCCTCGAAGCCGTGCAACTGGTCCGGGCCGCAGAAGTGCATCTTGCCGGACAGGATCGTGCGGATGCCGGCACGGCGGAGGTAGTGCGCGAAGGTCGGCAATTGCGAAGGGAACTCGGCCGCATTGTCGTAGATGCCGGTGGCGGACGGCAGCCGGCCGGACATGAGCACGCCGCGCGAGGGCGCGCAGAGCGGGCTGTTGCAGTAGGCGCGTTCGAACACGACGCCATGGCGGGCCAACTGGTCTATGTTCGGGGTCCGGACCACTGCGTTGCCATAGGCGGGCAGGGCGCCGGCCGTGAGTTGGTCGGCCATGAGAATGAGGATGTTTGGCGACTTGCCCACGTCGTCTCCAGGTTGATGCATGGCCCCTGGCCTCTGGCGCGGTGCACGCCGTTTTGCCGTTGCAAGCCCTATGGCCCTTAGTTCAGGCGCGCCACTCTAGCCATGGGCTGGGCGGGATGGATAGGCGGATTCCCACGTTCGGTGATGTCCCAGGACCGACATCCGGGCACACGTCCGACCCGCTACGAATCCACCAAGGTATAAACCTGGGGTGCTTCGGACTGGGCTGTTTTGGAGCTGGTTGATGAACCAATGGATGTGCAACGCATCCGAACGATAGCTTAGTAGAAACAGTCGATGCTGGTGCTAGTTCGTCGATGTGGCCACGCTCAGGCGGTTGATTCTAGTCATGGCATTGCACTCTCATTAGGATCATCATCGGAGGCACTTAACTCTATGCTATTTCGCTTCCGATAAATCCTAGAAATTAGCAATCTATACCTCAATTAATCTGTTTCACGGCTCAATCGAAGTGGAAACAACACCCTGCCCTCAAAGGTCACGAAGTCGTCATCTATAAACATTTTTATCAAAGAATCGTTAAAATATGGTAGGTGTAAGCGACGGTATGCAGGAGACTGAATGACGTTGATAAAGCCTGGTGGCTATGGATGGCCGATACTCCGCAGCGCCTTAGGTTGATCGAGCGTGTTTGCTAGTCGGCAACGTTTAGCATTTCTTTAGTGTTTGAATATCAAGTGTTCATGTCGTCTTTAACTGAATGGTGCGCTGCAACAAATCTTGCGTGACTAATGATTAGATTCACAGTAAACACCTCTCATGTCTCAGGATGCAATTTCTTCAAGCAGGGTTCAGTGTTGTCGCTCTAAAGCCGGTTTCCAATGCGTGCAGATAATTTGGCGCATATAGACCTACTCAAGGTCGTAATGCGCGCGTATGTTGAGACTGGCACTCAACAAAAACATTTCTGTTACAAAACAAGAGAAATCAGCTTGCTAATCCTCGTCCAATCCCAAGCAAGACTGGTTCGGTGGGACAGTATTCGTAACCGGGCTGTTCGGATGTAAAGTATGCAATCTTCCAGTCTTTTAATCGTCGAGCCTAGCCAACTGTTCCGCGAAGGGTTGCGGAAGCTCATGCTGGCGCCGCCTTACGCGGCAGTCAGCGCAGTCAGGACCGCTGAGGAGTCTCTCGACTCCATCAGCGCGTTTCAGCCGGACCTGGTGCTGCTAGGCCCCGGTTCTAAGTCGTGCATCCCAGCCGAGGTCGCCTGGGTGCGCGAGCGCCACTCCGGACCGGGCCAGGTCCGCTTCGTGATGCTTATCGACGCAACCGATGTGGACTGGCCTCAATGCGTCGCCGACTCCGGCATCGACGCTGTCCTGTCGCAGGATATTTCGGCCGAGGTCCTCCACCGCTCGCTCGACCTCGTCATGTTGGGACAACGATTCTTCCCGGCCGTGTTGGCCCATGCGCCAGCCGAACGCGAACCCGCGACGCTGATCCCTTTTCCAAAGCCCAGTGCCGCCCGGATGCCGGTGACCGACCTAGACGTGCAGCGCGGCGCCACCCTGTCCGAGCGGGAGGCTACAATCCTGCGCTGCCTCATGGATGGCGCGTCCAACAAGGTGATCGCGCGGGAACTCCAAGTGACCGAGGCGACCGTGAAGGCGCACGTCAAGGGGCTGCTCAGGAAAGTGCGCGCCAGCAACCGGACGCAAGCGGCGGTCTGGGCGTTCAACAACAACGTCCAGGTTCTGGAAGCGCTCGGCCAAGTCACCTCGCTGCCGCCAGCGGGAGCGTTGGGCCGGCGGGTATTCTAGGGGTGCGAACCTGACGGAAAGAACCGCCAGGTTCGCACCACCAACCCTCTGTCTGGTGGACCGAGCTGCTCAAGCCCGAGCTGGATCAGCCGGGTCCAAGCTGACCTAGCCTGGTGGCCCGGATCGCAGGCCCCCTCGCGTTCGCAGACGTCCGGCTGTTGCGACACCTGAACCCCTCGCCACCAGTTGTCAGCCCGGACGCCCGGGCCACCTTCCACAGCATCCAAACCTGATGAAGCCCACCGCCGCGCGCTGGTTCGGTGCGCCGTCATGTGTCGTGCCTGACAACGGCCGCCGATGAAGCGTGATAGCTTTGGGCTGACGGCCGGGGACAACGATGCTACTGCTGGTTGCGGACGGTTTGCTCCCTTGGAAAGTTCAAGCAGGCTCCCATCCATTGCAACATGCTGTTTTCCTTAAGCCAGCGCCACCCAGTTTCGGTTACGGCTCGCCGCAGTATGCGCCTAATCCCATCGTCGGACTATCAGGAGCCAAGACATGATCCAGCAGGCGCAACCAGACGAATTCCACATTTCCGCCACGGTGTCGTTGCAGGAACGTCGCACCCGCACGCTCAAGAGCGGCGACGCGTTCGGGGTGTTCGACGCGAGCGGCAACGTGCTTGGCGGCCCGGGCGGCAGCGAGGGCCTTTATTTCCGCGACACCCGGCACCTGTCGGAGCTGGTCCTATCGATTGGCGGCCAGGCGCCGATGCTGCTCAGCTCCACCCTGCGCGACGACAATGCCGAGCTGACGTGCGACCTGGCCAACCCCGACCTGTACGAGGATGGGCGGCTCGTGCTTGAACACAACCTGCTGCACCTGCGGCGTTCGCGTTTCCTATGGAACGCCACCTGCTTCGAGCGGCTTTCGATGCGGAGCTTCGCGGAGGCAACGCAGCGCGTGCAGCTCGAACTGCGGTTCGACGCCGACTTCACCGACCTGTTCGAATCCCGCGGCATGCACCGGGCCAGCCACGGCGAGCGGCTGCCGCCTGAGTGCGACGCCGACGCAGTGACCCTGGCCTATGTCGGCTTGGACCAGCAACGCCGCAGCACCCGGCTGCGCTTCGACCCGGCGCCCACGCGGTTGGACGGGCGCCGGGCCAGTTTCACGTTCGACATTGCGCCACGGGCAAGTGAGATGTTCTTCATCGAGATCGCCTGCAACGCCGAGGACACCAACGAGCAGCCGCGCCATGCCTTTGCCCGCTCGCTGCTGGACTCGCGGCGTCGGCTGCGTCTGGAGAGCGGCCGCGCCGCCGCCGTCGCCACCTCGAACGAAGTGTTCAATGAGGCGATGCGCCGTTCGATCAGCGATCTTTACATGCTGGTGACCGACAAGGACACCGGGCCGTATCCGTACGCCGGAGTGCCGTGGTTCAGCGCCGCATTCGGACGCGACGCCTTGATAACGGCGCTGCAAACGCTCTGGCTCGATCCCTCGATCACCCGCGGCGTGCTGGCCTACCTTGCCAAGAACCAGGCGACGGAGACCGACCCGCTTGCCGACGCCGAGCCCGGCAAAATCCTGCACGAGGTGCGCCACGGCGAGATGGCGGAGCTGCGCGAGGTGCCGTTCCGGCGCTATTACGGCAGCGTCGACAGCACGCCGCTGTTTGTCATGCTGGCGGGCGCCTATGTCGAGCGGACCGGCGATCTTGCGACGGCCGCCAAGCTGTGGCCCAACATCCTTGCGGCGCTGGAGTGGATCGAGGTGCACGGCGACCGCGACGGCGACGGCTTTGTCGAGTACTACCGGCAGACCAAGGAGGGGCTGGCCAACCAGGGCTGGAAAGACAGCTACGACTCGATCTCGCACCAGGACGGCACGCTGGCCGAGGGTCCGATCGCGCTGGCCGAGGTGCAGGGCTATGCCTACGCGGCGCGCCGGTCCGCGGCAATGATCGCCCGTATGATGGGCCACGACGCCGAGGCCGCTGCCCTCGACCGCCGTGCGGACACGCTGCAACATGCGTTCGAGCTGGCGTTCTGGTGCGAGGACATCGGCACCTACGCCCTGGCGCTCGATGGAAAAAAGCGGCCATGCCGGGTGCGCGCCTCCAACGCCGGCCATCTGCTGCTGACCGGCATCGCGACGCCGGAGCATGGACGCCAGGTGGCGGCGCAACTGATGTCGAGCCGGTTTTTCTCGGGCTGGGGCGTGCGCACGCTGGCGTTGGGCGAGGCGCGCTACAACCCCATGAGCTACCACAACGGCTCGGTCTGGCCGCATGACAACGCGCTGATCGCGCTCGGCATGGCGCGCTATGGCTGCAAAAAGGAGGCGGCCAAGCTGTTCGGCGCCATGTTCGACGCCTGTCAAACCATCGAGCTGCGCCGCTTGCCGGAGCTGTTCTGCGGTTTCCCGCGCCGCCGGGCGCAGGCGCCGACCGACTACCCCGTCGCGTGTTCGCCGCAGGCTTGGGCCGCAACCGCGCTGCCGGCGATGCTGCAAGCCTGTCTGGGACTGAGCTTCGACCCGGTGCAGCGGCTGGTGCGCTTCGACCGCCCCATCTTGCCAGCGAGCCTGGCCGAGGTGACGCTGTTCAACCTTGAGGTCGGCGGCGCACGCATCAGCGTCCGTCTGGGCCGCATGGGCGACGAGGTGGCGATGAACGTGCTTGAGCGCTCCGGCGACATCCAGGCCATGCTGATCAGTTGATGGCGATGGACGGCCCCGTCCTGATCTGGGGCGCCGGCGCCATCGGCGGCACGGTCGGCGCTTGCCTGAAGCGCGCCGGCCATGACGTGACGTTCGTGGACGTGGCGCCGGAGCACGTTGCCGCCATCCGGGACCCTGGCCTGCACATCTTTGGCCCGGTTGAAGACTTCACGATCCGGGCGCCCGCGATGGCGCCGGCGGAGGTCGCTGGCGTATGGCCCCGCATCTTCTTGTGCGTGAAGGCGCACCACACTGAAGCCGCCTGCCGTGCCTTGCTGCCGCACTTGGCGGCGGACGGTTACGTGCTGTCGCTGCAAAATGGGCTGTGCGAGACCCTGATCGCGGACATCGTTGGCCGCGGGCGCACGATGGGCGCGTTCGTGAATTTCGGCGCGGACTGGATGGGGCCGGGCGAAATCCTGTTCGGCAACCGCGCGGCTGTGGTGCTGGGCGAGCTTGACGACCAACTTACGCCCCGCCTGCAAGCCCTGCACGCGCTGATACGGCAGTTCGAGCCGGACGCGATCACCACGCCGGACATCTGGTCGTACTTGTGGGGCAAGCTTGGCTACGGCGCCATGCTGTTCGCCCAGGCGCTCGGCCACCAAGGCATCGCCGACTGCCTCGCTCGGCCGGAGCTGCTGCCGGTATGGCGCGGCCTCGGCGGGGAGGCGATGTCCGTGGCGCTGGCCGAAGGCGTGCAGCCACGCGGCTTCAACGGCTTCGACCCTGACGCTTTCCGCCCAGGCGCGCCTCTGGCACAGGCCCAGGCCAGCATTGATGCCATGGTCGCGTTCAACCGGCTGAGCGCCAAGACCCACTCCGGCGTCTGGCGCGACCTTGCCGTCCGCAAGCGGCGCACCGAGGTGGACGTGCAGATCGCGCCCATCGCCGAGATCGGCGCGCGCCACGGCCTGCCGTGCCCCACCATCCGCAAGCTGGTCACGCTGATCCACGCCGTCGAGGACGGACGCCGGCCACAATCCGACGACGCCCTGCTGGAGCTGCTGCCGTGAACTTGCGGTTCGACGGCCAGGTGGTCGCGGTGAGCGGCGCCGGGCATGGGCTAGGCCAGGCCATCGCGGGACGCTTCGCTGCCCTCGGCGCCCGCGTGTTCGGCTGCGCTCCGGCGGCGTCCACGGCCGCGGATGTTGCCATGGCCATCGTGGACCTGACCGACCGCGCGGCCGGCGCTGGCTGGATCGCCCATGTCGAGCGGGCGGCGGGCGGCGCCGTGGATGTGCTGGTAAACAACGCCGGCGGCGTCGCCGGGCAGGTGTTCCGACCTTTGGACGAAGTTACGGACGCGGACTGGGACCAGGTGCTCGCGGTGAACCTCGGCGCGGCGTTCGCGCTGAGCCGGGCCGCGGCGCCCGGCATGAAGCGGGCCGGACGCGGGCGGATTATCAACATCTCGTCGGGCGCCGGGCTGCAAGCGTCGCTGACCGGCATCCAGGCTTATGCCAGCGCCAAGCACGCCGTGGTGGGACTGACCCGGCAGTTGGCGCACGAGCTGGGCCCGCACGGCATCACGGTGAACAGCGTGGCGCCGGGCCTCATCCCCAGCAATCCCGCCAGCTTAGCGCAGTGGGAGGGTTACGGCGCGGCCAAGCAGGCGGCGATGCTGGACGCCATCGCGCTGCGCCGGCTCGGCACGCCGCAGGACATCGCCAATGCCGTGTTGTTCTTTGCGAGTCCTCTGGCCGACTTTGTGAATGGACAGGTGCTGCAGGTGGACGGGGGGAGGTAGTTGGCCTTTCCAGCATCTTCGTTTGATGCTGACGCTCGAAGGCCGACGTCCAGGAAGTCATTGCGGCCGGTCCATCAATTATCTACTTGGCGGTCTCCTGAGCAATCACAGCCCGCGCGCCTCGGGCAAGAAGTGCGGAGCGGCTGCTATGGGTACGTGAGGCGATTTCATCCAACCGTCCGAGCAGCCCTTCGTCCAGCGTGATGTTGACGCGAACCGAGCGTCCCGGCACCTCGACAGGAACCAGCAGGATGTGCGGGCTATGAGACTTTGAGAGGTCGATATCCGGCACCGCATCGTCCTCAATCGAGGGTGGAAGCACCTCCCCGTCCTCGATCATGTCGAGCACGGCCGAGGCAAGAGCGTCTTTTGCCTGTCGCATGACAGCGCTAAAACTTTCTGCAACCGAAGTCACTCCGGGGAAGTCGGGAAACAGTATTGAGCGGTTGCCTTCTCCCGGCTCCTGATCCACGACCGCGACATAGTAACGGGTCGTCATGACTTGCCTCCTGCCCCTGATCCGCGAGGTGCCGGTTTGCTACTTGCTGGGTGGATACTCCCATCCCGCACTTTTGCAGATCTCTTTGAGAGTGCCGGTCGGGATGTCGCCTCAATGATTCGAGACGACGACACGCTTTCCACCCAGTTTGAAGATCTGGTGCGCGCCCTTTCCCGGACGCTGTGCCCAGCCTTCCCGTATTAGACGCCCAATCGCCTCGCGTGCCGTCATAACGTCTTTCAGTGTATAACTACACACCTAACATATGCCGTTCAACGGTCAACGTGTCTGTATGTGTGACACGCCCTCAATCAGCGGAGCCGCGTATGCCCGACCCCCAACACCCCGACGGCCACCCCTGGCAGTGGCCCGAACCAACCTGGCGCCACATCGTCGGCCGCGCCCGCGCCGGACGCAGCCTTGCGCCCAAGTCATGGCCCGGCGGCGCGCGCTGCGCCGTGGCGATCTCGTTCGACGCCGACCACGACACCATCCCGTTGCGCGACGGCGACGAAAGCCCGATGCGCATCAGCCAAGGCCAGTACGGCAACCGCCAGGCCATGCCGCGCATCCTGCGCCTGCTGCGGCGCGAAGGCGTCCCGGCCAGCTTCTTCTACCCCGCCGTGTCCGCACTGCTGTACCCAAACGAGGTGCGCGCCGTGGTCGCCGATGGTCACGAAGTCGGCATCCACTCCTGGATACACGAGGCCAACACGACCTTGCCGTCCGGGGTGGAGCGCGACCTCACGTTCCGCGCCGCCGACACGCTGGAGCGCATCGCCGGCACCCGCCCGGTCGGCATGCGCACCGCGAGCTGGGATTTTTCAACCGATACGCTGCCCATCATCCGCGAACTCGGCCTGCTGTACGACAGCTCGCTCATGGCCGACGACGACGCCTATGAGCTGGAGATGGATGGCGAGCCGACCGGGGTGGTCGAGCTGCCGCCCGAGTGGATCAGGGACGACGCGGTCTATTACAACTTCGTCCGCTTCAGCGCGCTGCGGCCGTACACGCCGCCCTCGTCCGTGCTGGAAATCTTCACCGCCGAGTTTGACGGGGCCTGGCAGGAGGGCGGCCTGTTCCTGCTCACCCTGCACCCGCACATCTCCGGCCATCGCTCGCGCATGCCGGTGCTGGAGCGGCTGATCGCCCACGCCAAGGCCCAGGGCGGCTGCTGGTTCGCGACCCACGCCGACGTGGCCCAGTGGTGCAAGGACACCGCGGCCTAGTTCCGCAGCCGCACGCCTTGCAGCCGGATCAGCCCATCCGGCTGCGGCGCGAACCCCTCCACCGCTTCGCCCAGACCCCATAGCCAGGTCGGGTTGTACAGCACCAGATGCGGCCGGTCGCGCTGCATGATGTCGGCGATCTCGCGGTACACTGGCACCCGCTGTGCCGGGTCGGCCAGCCGGCGTCCCTCGGCCAGCAA
This sequence comes from uncultured Acetobacteraceae bacterium, assembly GCA_964242575.1. Taxonomy (GTDB): domain Bacteria; phylum Pseudomonadota; class Alphaproteobacteria; order Acetobacterales; family Acetobacteraceae; genus JANPPS01. Next base: position 15,092 of record CAXTCN010000008.1, read on the forward strand.
CTGGTCCATGCGCGGGTTGCAGTACTTGCCCCAGTTCAGGAAACCGTCGCACGCCAACCAGATGTTGACGTTGCCGTCAGGGTCCGCGCGCCCGCTCCAGATGACAAGGGTCATCTCGTAGTCGCCGCGCCGGGCAGCGTCCACGCCCGCCACCGCCTCCAGGGTGCGCAGCGTCACGTCGAACCCTGCCTCCGCCGCCATGGCCTGGATCACCGTGCCGGTTTGCTGGTCCACCGGGTTGTTGCCGATGGTGAGCGTGACCGGCGTCCGGTCGAGGCCGGCGTCTCGCAGCAGCGCCCGCGCCCGCGCCACGTCGCGCGGCGGCACCGGGTGCGCCGGGTTCCAATAGCGCGTGCCGGCCGGCTCGAACTGGTTGGCGGGCCGGAACGCGCCCTCCAACGCCACTTGGTTGATTACCTCGCGGTCGATTGCCGCCTCGAACGCCGCGCGCACCCGCGGGTCACGCCCCAGCGGCTTGCTCGCAGCCTCGCCGGCGCCCACGTTGATCGACAGGGTGCGATAGGCGACGCTGGGCGCGCTCACCAGCCGCAGCTTCCGGTCGCGGCGCACCGCGGCCAGGTCCGTGGGCGCCAGCCGTTCGATCATGTCGAGTGCCCCGGCCTGTAGGTTCGCGAGCCGCACCGTGCTGTCCGGGAACGGGCGGTACACCACCCGATCCAGCCTCACCGCAGCCGCATTCCAATACTCAGGGAAGCGGTCCAGCACGATCCGGTCCTGCGCCACCCGCTCAGTGAAGCGGAACGGCCCGGCGCATACCGGAGCGGTCGCGACACCCTCCCCAAGCGGCCCGATCTGCGCCGGCGACAGCATCATGCCGGAGCGGTCCGCCAACACGGCGACCAGTGGCGCATAGGGTTCGCTCAACCGGATGCGCACCGTCCGCGCGTCCACGGTCTCCACGCCGGACACCGGCCGCAACTCGCCCCGGCGCACGCTGCGCGGGTTCGCACGGTACCGCTCCAGGTTGTCGCGCACCGCGTTCGCATCGAGCGGCGCGCCATCATGGAAACGCACGCCGTCGCGCAGCGTCAACGTCAACGCCAACCCGTCCGCCGACCACGCCCACGCGGTGGCCAACTGCGGCACGAAGCCGCCGCCCGCGTCAGTCTCGATCAGCTTGTCGCACAGCGCCGCCAGCACCACCCGGTCCGGCAACCCGCTGCTGCGCGCGGGGTCCAGCAGCTCCGGGTCATCCTGCAGCCCGATCCGCAGCGTGCCAGCCGCGAGCGCGGGCATCGCCAGCAGCATAAGCCCGAGGGCCAGCTTAAGGATCATGCCGTCTCCGTCATCGCTGCAACTGAACCGCTCCCGCGTAACTTGAAGGCATCAGCGCCGCGGTGTCCAGCAGCGGGCTGTTAGGGCGGACGCCGGATTTCCAGTTGCGACCCGCTCACGAAGCCCCGCTGGTCCGCCCCGGTCCGGTGGAACATCTGCCGGGTCAGGACATAATGCCGGCTGCTGGTCGTTTTCTCGCAACGCTCCTTTACGTACACGCTGCCAACTGGCTCCTCGTTCGCCGCCGGCTCGGCTTCAGTGCAGGCCCACCCCGTTTCGCCATAGCGTGCCTTGGCCAACTCACCCAGCAGGTACGCCTTCTTGCGCCGGTTAAGCCGGGCGGCCGGGTCGGTCTCGATGCGCAGGCCCTGGACGACGCCCTGGTTGGAAATCAGCAGCGTCAGCAGCACAGGGTGTCCGCCCACCTTGGTCCCCTCATAGGTGTCGTTCACGAAGGCCAACTCGTTGGCGCCCTCCTGGTACTGGAACCGCAGCGCGTGCAGCCCGGCGGCGTCGGCCGGGCATTGGCGGTAGCCCTGCCAGCCCTGCACCTCATTGCCACCCGCGCACGAGAAGCCGGCGTAACCCTCGGCCGGCAACTCGTCCGCCGCCATGCCGATGCGGAAGCGGCGCAGGTCGGCCTCCTCCGCCTGGGCGGACACGCTGGCCAGCATCGCCAGCACAACGGCCGTTGCTGCGCGCATGACTACTTTACTCCTTCGGCGGACGGAGCGGTCTCCGCAGTCTTCAACACGTTGCAGACGCGTGCCCCGTCGCCAAAAAACGCGGTGCACTCGGCATACACGGGTTCGCCGCGATGCTGGACATTGGCGATCACGTAGTCAGTCACCGCCTCGACCTCGCTCGGCCGCAGGAAGGCTTTAGGCTCGACCGGAATGTCTTTGCCGAGCTCGTCGCGCGCCATCCCGTAGCAGCCACTGCCGTCGTAGGCGCCGCGCAGGTGGTAGGGCATGCCGGTGCCGGGCCGGCCGCAGTTCACCACCTCAATAATCTGCTCGCGCGTCAACTCCGACGCACGCAACGACAGGGCCGAGCCGCCATAGCCGCCCCCGCCGCCGCCGTGCCACTTGTGGCAGCCCACGCAGTTGGCGCGTTGGAAGACCTGCTTGCCCTCATCGGCCCGGCGGTGCCCGCCCGTGCCCTGCGCCAGCGCGGACGCTCCAACAACGCAAACCAGCAACCCAGCCACAATCGATGAACGCCGCATCCTGCGTTCTCCAAAACTAGAGCATCATCCGGCCGACAAAACCTTTGCCGGCCGGCATGGAGGCCTTAAAGCGCGAAGACGTAGAGCATCGATCCGGTTTGGACCTTTTTCAGCTCCGGCGTGGACTCGATGAACCACTTGTCCCAAACGCCGCCCAGCCCGACCAGGATGGCGACATACTGCTTGCCGTCCACTGAAAACGTCATTGGCGGCGCGTTCACGCCGCCACCCGTCTTGAACTCCCACAGCTTCTCCAGCGACTTGGCGTCGTAAGCCATCACCTCGCCGGAGGGCTGGCTGGCGAACACCAAATCGGGCGTCGCGAGCAGTCCGCCAAGCTGCGGGAAGTGGGTCTCCGCTTTGCCGGTCACCTTGCCCGTGGTCACATCGATGGCCGTGATGCTGCCGGTGATGCGCTCGTGCTGGCTTGGCCCGCCACCGGTGAAGAACTCGCGCGCCTTCCAGGAGCCTGGCTTGGTCTCCTCGACCGTGATGCGGTTGCAGCTCTCGGTGACCGGGATGTACCAGCGTTGCAGGCCGGGGTTATACGCCGTCGGCTGCCAGTTCTTGCCGCCCATGTTGCCGGGGCAGATGTCCGTGATGCGGTTGGTGCGGGACGGCGTCACAGCGGCATTGTAGCGCTGCACCGGGGTGGCCGGGTTGTAGTCCACCGGCTTGCCGGTTTCCGGGTTCAGCCCAGCGGTCCAGTTCACGCGCTTCACGAACGGCGTGCCCCAAATGAACTCGCCGCTGGTGCGGTCCACCGCATAGGCAAAGCCGTTGCGGTTGGCGTGCAATGCCAGGCGCGCAGGCCGCCCGTTGACCGGCGCATCGACCAGCACGTGCTCGGAGGTGCTGTCGTAGTCGTATGGGTCGTTCGGGGTATGTTGGAAATGCCACTTGATGCGGCCGGTGTCGAGGTCGATGCCAAGCGACGAGTCAGTATAGAGGTTATCGCCGGGCCGGTGCTCGTTGTCCCAGTCCGGCCCGGGATTGCCGGTGCCCCAGATCAAGCTGTTGGTCGCGGGATCGTAGCTGCCGGTCACCCAGGTGGGCGCGCCTCCGTTCGCCGCCGCGCCGTTCGTGTCGGCCCAGGTCTCGCTGCCGCGCTCGCCCTTGGCCGGGATGGTGTAGGTGCGCCAGACCTCCTTTTGCGTGGTGAGGTCCGTCGCGGCCAGCCAGCCGCGGATGCCGTATTCGCCGCCGCCCACGCCGGTGATGGCCAGGTTCTTGACCACCAGCGGGGCGCCGGTCACGGTCTCGCCCTTGTCGGGGTCGGCCACCGCGCGCTGCCAAGCGATCTCGCCGTTCTCCCGGTTGGTGGCGATCAGGCGGCCATCGAGGGTGTGCGACACCACCAAATCGCCCCACAGCGCCACGCCACGGTTGTTGACGCCGCAACAGGCCACGGCGCCCGCCCAGTCACGGTCGGTCTTCGGGTCCATCTTCCAGTCGAGCGCACCCTTGGCGACGTCGATCTTGTAGACCGATCCCCAGCCGTCGGTGACATAAAGGAACCCGTCCATCGCAACCGGCGTGCCCTCCAGCCCGCCGTGCGACCAGATGCCGCCGGGCTCGATGCCGCCCAGGTGCATGGTGAACGCGACCTTCAGGCCCTTCACGGTATCCTGGTTGATCTGCGACAGGGGCGAGAAGCGTTGCGCCGAGTAGCTCCCATGATGCGTGAGCCAGTTGGCAGGCTCCTGCCCGGCGTTCAGCAACCGGTCCGGAGTGACGTCCGCGGCCAGTGCCGGCGAGGCAGCCAGCCCGGCCAACACAGTGCAGCCCAGCGTGAGTCTCCGTAGCGAACACCTGGTATCCATTGTGACAACCTCCCGTTTATTTATTAAGATTATTTGCTTCTGTTGCAAACGCATCCTCAGACGTGCCGGGAGGACTGTATAACTAGGCCACGATGTTTTCCAACAGGAATGTCAAGCTACGTCAGCCGACCTCGGACGCCGACGGCACGCTCGGCAACCCAGGCCCGGCGATGCCCTTAGCAGCGAGAACCGCACGCACCACGGCGGAGGCGGTGACCCGGGCCGCCAGCACGCCCAGCGCCATCATGTTGCCCGGCAGCCCGCTCCGGCCCGTGCCGAGCGCGAACATCGTGTCCCCGTCCCACATCGTATGCGACGGCTCGATGGTCCGCGCGAGCCCGTCATGCGCGATCTGCGCCAGCTTGCGCGCCTGCGCCTTGGTGAGCACGGCGTCGGTCGCGACCACGCCGATGGTCGTCGCCATGCCGGCCTGCAACGCCGGCGGCAGCTCGCCGCGTAGGATCGCCTCGGCGGCGCCGGAGCCGCGGCGTCCGTCCTCCGTGCGGGCGCCCGCCACGATTGTTCCAGATGCCGGGTCGATCACGTCGCCGACGGCGTTCACCGCCACGATGGCGCCGACCGTCACCTGGCCCACCTTGACCGCCGCGGTGCCGATCCCGCCCTTCATGGCGCGTCCGATGCCAAACAGCTTGCCGACGGTGGCGCCCGTGCCTGCGCCGACCGAGCCTTCACTGGGCGGGGTGCCGCTTGCCGCCTCGCAGGCCTGGTACCCCGCCGCCGCGTCCGGCCGCACGGTATGGTCGCCGATCCCGAGGTCGAACAGGACGGCAGCCGGCACGATGGGCACGCGCGCCGGGCCGGCGGGGTAGCCGAAGCCGCGCTCCTCCAGCCAGCGCATCACGCCCGATGCCGCGTCCAGGCCAAAAGCGCTGCCGCCGGTGAGCAGGATGGCGTGCACGCGGTCCACGAGGTTGCTGGGGTCCAACAGGTCGGTTTCCCGGGTCCCGGGCGCCGCGCCGCGCACGTCGACGCCCGCGGTCGCCCCATCCTCGGTCAGGATCACCGTGCACCCAGTCGGGCGGCGTCCATCGGTGAAGTGGCCGACGCGCACGCCCGCCACGTCGGTGATCGAGCCGCCCAGCGTATGGGGCTGCGCCAAAGCGGCGGCTTGCGCGGCCGCGTGGTCCGCGATGGGCAAGGCAGCGGCGCCCAACCCGAGTGTCACGTTCGATGCAAAGTCGCGGCGGCGCATGATGGGGACACTCCTGAAAGACCGGGACGGCAACATGCCATGGTTGGTGCGACCCACGCCACACACGCTTGGGATGGAACCCCACGGCCCGATTAGTGCTGTAATCCGGACAGCGTCCTACTCACGTCGTCTTGAAAGCAACTTGCCCATGACCTCGTCCGCCGCCGCATCGACCTCTGCCGCCGCCGAGCACCCGTTGCGGGCGCCATTGCTGTTGGGAGCGCTCGGCGTCGTGTTCGGCGACATCGGCACGAGCCCGATCTATGCCCTGCGCGAATCGCTCCGGTCGGCCGGCGGCGCTCCGGCCGAGGCGACCGTGCTCGGCGTCCTCTCGGTGGTGTTCTGGGCCGTCATCCTGGTTGTGGCGCTGAAATACGTCACCTTCGTCATGCGGGCCGACAACCACGGCGAAGGCGGCACCATGGCGCTGCTGGCGCTCGCTCTGCCCGCCGCCGGACGGCTGCAACCCATGCTGCTGGTGGTGGGTCTTGGCGGCGCGTCATTGTTCTTTGGCGACGCCATGATCACCCCGGCGATTTCGGTGCTGAGCGCCATCGAAGGGCTGAAGATCGCGGTTCCGGCGGTCGAACCCTATGTCGTTCCCATCGCGGCCGGCGTGCTGGTGGGGCTGTTCGCCATCCAGAGCCGCGGCAGCGCCAAGGTCGGCAAGCTGTTCGGACCGGTCATGCTGGCCTGGTTCAGCGTGCTGGCGCTGGCCGGCCTGGCGCACGTAATCGTCCGGCCCGGCGTGCTGGCGGCGCTCGACCCGCGCTACGCCATCGCCTATCTCGGCCACGCCAACGCCTGGGTCGCCTTCACGGTGCTCGGCTCGGCGTTCCTGGCGCTCACCGGCGGCGAGGCGCTGTATGCCGACATGGGGCATTTCGGCCGCCGGGCCATCCGGGTAAACTGGTTTGGCCTGGTGATGCCGGCCCTCGTGCTCAACTACCTCGGCCAGGGCGCGTTGGTGCTGGCCGACCCGGCTGCGGCGGAAAACCCGTTCTTTCTGCTGTTCCCGGGCTGGCTGCTGGTCCCCGCGGTGGCGCTCACTACGGCGGCCACGATCATCGCCAGCCAAGCCGTGATCTCCGGCGCGTTCGCCCTCGTGCAGCAGGCGATCCAGCTCGGCGCGGTGCCGCGCCTGGAGGTCCGGCAGACCTCGGACGAGTCGATCGGCCAAGTCTATATCCCGCAAATCAACTGGCTGCTGGCCGCGGCCGTGCTCGCCCTGGTGTTCGGCTTCCGCAGCTCGGAGGCGCTCGCCAACGCCTACGGCATCGCGGTCGCCGGCGACATGCTGGTTACCACCGTGCTGGTCACCGTCGTGGCGGTGGGCGTTTGGCAGTGGCCCGTGGCGCTGGTGCTGCCGGTCGCCGGCCTGTTCCTGTTGCTTGACATCGTGTTCGTGGCCGCGAACGTGCACAAAATCCCGGGGGGAGGCTGGTTCCCGCTTATGGTCGGCGCCGTCGCGCTCACCGTGATGCTGACGTGGCGCCGCGGCCGCGACATCGCGTTCTCCCGCCGGGACGAGGGCGCGGTGCCGCTCAATGACTTTATCGCCAGCCTGGGCCAGCCTGGCGCTCCGGTGCGCCGGCCCGGCACCGCCATCTATCTCTCGAAACAGACCGACGTCGTGCCGGCCGCGCTCGCGCTCAACGTCAAGCACAACGGCGTGGTGCATGAGCGCGTGGTGCTGTTGCAGGTCATCACCAGCCGCGCCCCGCTGGTGGCCGAAGCGAACCGGCTCGAAGTGAGCGAGTTGCCGGCCGGCTTTCGCCGGGTCGAAATGCATTTCGGATTTGCGGAGAAGCCCGACGTGCCGGCGGCGCTCGCCGCGCACCAGGAGGCCGTCGGCTGCGATCCCGCCACGTCCTCGTTCTTTCTCGGACGCGAGGACCCTGTGCCCTCGCTCCGGCCCGACCTGTCGTCCTGGCAGGAACGCATCTACGGCTTCCTGGCCCGCAACGCGGTGCGCGCCCCGGACTACTTCCTGATCCCGGCGGACCGCGTCGTCGAGCTTGGAACCAAGGTGGAGATGTAGCAGCGGGCGGGCGTGGCCGCGTAAGCCTGCTTAGGCTGGCGGGTACGGGCAGTTCCACCATGAATGGGCAAAGGCTCTGGAAACAAAACATCGCGCCTGTCGCATTTTTGAGCGCTACCTCGACATCAGCAAGCAACTTATACACTTTTGCTGCATTGCAGCATGAGGTGTCCCGATGCGGCGCGGCGCCGGGTCGCTTAGGCAGGCGCATAGGAGCAAACGCGATGACTTCACTTCATAGCCCGCATAGGCCGTCAACCCGGCCGGCCATCATCCTGGCCTGTGCCGTGGGCCTTGCGGCACTGGCTGGCGTCAACTACGCCGCCGCGCGCCGTGCCGAGCGCAAGCACCCGCCGGAGGGCCGCTTCATCGAGGTTGACGGCGTCCGGTTGCATTACACCGACCGGGGCGCTGGCCCCGCCGTTGCGCTGGTGCATGGCAACGCCGTGTCAGGCCACGACTACGACACCAGTGGGATCGCTGGCGCGTTGCTGCGAACCAACCGGGTGGTCATCTTCGACCGTCCGGGCTTCGGTCACAGCGAACGCCCGCGCGGACGCTCCTGGACTGCGGCGCAGCAGGCCGAGTTGTTGCACAAGGCGCTCATTCTGATCGGCGTCGAGCGGCCCGTGGTCGTGGGCCATTCATGGGGAACGCTGGTGGCGCTGGCGCTCGCGCTCAATTACCCCGCCAACACGGCGGGCCTCGTGCTGCTCTCGGGCTACTACTTCCCGACGCCGCGCCTGGACATGCTGCTGGTCGCGCCCGCGGCGGTGCCGGTGCTTGGAGACATCTTGCGCTACACCGCGTCGCCTGTGCTGGGCTGGCTGCTGATGCCGGCGCTGAAGCGGCTACTGTTCGCGCCCACGCGGGTGCCGGCGCGGTTCAAGGCGGAGTACTCCTCGGCTATGGCGTTGCGGCCCTCGCAAATCCGCGCGACCTCCATGGATGGCGTCGCCATGGTTCCGAGCGCGATGGAACTGTCGGAACGTTACGGTGATTTGTCTTTGCCGGTGGTCATCATGGCTGGAAAGGGAGACAAGGTCGTGGGCCAACGCCAGCCCGAACGGCTGCACGCAGCCATTCCCGGCAGCGTCCTGCGCATTGTCGAGGGTGTCGGGCACATGGTCCACCACATCGCGATCCGGGATGTGCTGGATGCGGTCGCAAGCGTAGTGCAACGTTCGGCTGAGAATGCGCGACCGAAGCGTTCCCTGAAGGCGTTGTCCGGGGAGCAGATGCCCAAAGTCGCCTGACAACGTGAAAGTGGCCGGGAGCGGTGCCGGCGTGCTAACGAGCAGGGGCTTAGCAGGAGCAGCCAGCACATATGCAACAAGCAGCACGGGCCCAGTGACAGCGTCGAGGCCACCCATGGAAGGCCCCGGCGCCATGCGCCGCCTGGTTTCCGGCGTGCGTAGTTTCCACAAGAACGCTTTTCCCCAACAAAAGGCGCTGTTCGCGCAGCTTGCCGCCGGGCAGCAGCCGCACACCTTGTTCATCGCCTGCGCCGATAGCCGCATCGTTCCGGAACTAATCACGCAAACCAGCCCGGGCGAGTTGTTTGTCTGCCGCAACATCGGCAACATCGTGCCGGCGTACGGCGAGATGCTGGGCGGCGTGTCGGCTGTCGTTGAGTATGCCTGCGTGGCGCTCGGGGTGAGCAACATCGTCATCTGCGGCCACTCCGACTGTGGGGCCATGAAGGCGCTGCTGAACCCGGACGACCCGCAGTTGCGCATGATGCCAACGGTCGCGTCCTGGCTGCGCAACGCGGAGGCGGCGCGCAGCGTGCTGGCGGCCACCCGGCCCGAACTGGAGGGGCCAGAGCGGGTGCAGGCGCTGGTCGAGCAAAATGTCCGCACGCAGATCGCGCACCTGGGCACCCATCCCGCTGTCGCGGCCCGGCTTGCCACCGGCCACTTGGCGCTGCATGGCTGGATTTACAGCATCGAGACCGGCAACGTCACGACGTTGGAGGGCGGCACCGGCGCAGCCGTGTCGCTGATGAAGGAGGCCCGCGCCAGCGCGCCGTGACCGTCCCTGGCTGCGGTGCGTCACCGTCCCACTTTGCACTCGATCTGGCCGTGCGGCTCGTCGGTCGGCATGAACACCATGTTGTCGGCGGACAGGCCGAACTGGTCCAGCCTGACCGGGATGTAGTGCTTGTTCGGGCAGGACATGCTGATGGCGCCAACCTCCGGCACCGCCGCCAGCGCCGCCTCGCCCATGCGGTACAGGCTGTCCTGCACGCCGTGGCTGTATGTCGTCCCGAATGTGTCCAGCATGGCTCCGAGCACGCGGGCGTTGGCGGCCGGGTAGTCGGCGGGCACCGACCGCCAGGTCCAGGTCGCGTCCATGGCGGTGGCCGCCAGGCGGTCCCGGGTTTCGGGCAGGGTCGTATATTCGTCCATTACGTAGCCCTCCCAGCCGGACGCGGTGGATTTCATGAAGGTGTAGCCCGCCAGCCCCGACACGATCTCGGGCGGCTGGTCGCGCGCCTGCGACGCCATCGCCGTCGGCTGACCGTTGCTGTCGAGGACAAAGCTGTGCGGATGGGCCTGGCCGGCCAAGGTGGTGCGCACCCACTTTGTTTCCCACGTCTGTACTGTGGCCCGCTCCACCTGCGGATACCGCTCTAGGAAACGGTCGGCGAGCTTGGCGGCGTAGTGCTCGGCGCAGGCGGCCAGGTTCTCCCGCGCGACGATGTAGGCGATGTTCTTGATCGTGTCCGTGGCAATGACGGCCCGGTTGTCGCCGGCGGTGTAGGCGGCGCTGAACTCGCCCTCCAGCATCGCCTGCAACGTCAGCTCACGCACCTCGTTGCGCTCGCCGTCCCGGTGCACACGCATGACCCGGACCCGGCCCTTGCCGTAGGAGTTGCTGATCAATGGCATGGAGCGGTTCCTGTCAAACGTGGTCGGCGGCGGCGAACGGGGCCTCGTGGGCGTGGGCCGCTCCGGCGCCGTTGAAGTAGGCGTTGAGTGCCACGGAGGTGATCGAGGCCAGCAGGATGCCGCTGTCCAGCAAGGTGCGCAGCATCTCAGGCGCAGCGCGGAACAAGGTCGGCGCCACCAGGGGGATCATGCCGAAGCCGATTGAAATTGCGACGATAATCAAGTTGCTGCGGTTGCGCTCGTAATCCACCGTGGCGAGGATGCGTATCCCGGTCGCCGCCACCATGCCGAACATCACGATCCCCGCGCCGCCCAGCACGCTCTGCGGGATAGACGCGGCCACGAAGGCGATTTTCGGCAGCAACCCCAACAGCAGCATAATGACCCCTCCCACCACGCAGACCATGGGGCTGGTCACGCCCGTCACGCCAACCAACCCCACGTTCTGCGAGTAAGACGTGTAGGGGAAGGTGTTGAACACGCCGCCGATCACCGTGCCCAGCCCGTCGGCCCGCAAGCCCCGCGTCAGCTCTGCCGGGCCAATCGGCCGCCCCACGATGGCGCCGAGCGCTAAGAACATTCCTGTGCTCTCGATCATCACCACGACCATGACCAGGCACATGGACAGGCAGGCAACCAGGTCGAACTGCGGCAGGCCGAACTGGAACGGGGTGACGGCCGCGACCCAGGGCTGTTCGGCCAACCCGGCGAAATCTCCCCAGCCGAACGCCAGCGTGACCCCGTAGCCAACTAGGATGCCGGCCAGGACGGCGGTGTTGCGCAGGAGTCCGGTGCTGAAGCGCAGCAGGAGCAGGATGACTGCCAGAACCAGCGCCGCCACCGCGAGGTTGCCCGGCGCGCCGAAGTCCGGCGCGTTGGGCCGCCCGCCGCCGACCCAGTTGATCCCGATCCGCATCAGCGTGATGCCGATCACCGTAATAATGGAGCCAGTCACGACCGAAGGAAAGAAGCGCAGCAGCTTGCCAATGAACGGCGCGGCAACGAGGCCGAACACGCCGGCGGCGATGACGGACCCGAAGATGGCCTGAAGGCCGAGCGCCGGGTTGTCCGCCATCGCCAGCATCGGCGCGACCGACGCGAAGGTCACGCCCATCATAACCGGAAGCCGGATGCCGATAGGGCCGATCCCGTATGACTGGATGATGGTGGCGACGCCGCACGCGAACAGGTCCGCGTTGATCAGCAACGCCACCTGGTCCTTTGGCAGCTTCAAGGCGCTGCCCAGGATCAACGGCACCGCGACCGCGCCGGCGTACATGACCAATACGTGCTGCAATGCCAGCACAAGCAGGCGCAATGGCGGCGGAACGGTGGACGGCCTCGCTTCAACCTGCATCTTTCCTCCGGCGTCGCAATTCGCTTGCAATCTCAATGCAACCCATGTGCCGTGGCGACGTGACCGATCCCTCCAAAACCCTGTGGCTCCGCAACCCGCTCGCCGTGCTGGGTGACGCGCCGGGCGGCATCGTCGTGCAAGGCGGACGCATCGCCGAGCTGGTGCCCGAGGGCGGCGCGCCGTCCATGCCGGCCAAGGCGTTCGACGCCAGCCAGCATGTCGTGATCCCCGGCCTGATTAATACGCACCACCATTTCTACCAGACCCTGACCCGCGCCTTCCCGCCAGCGCTGGACCGCACGCTGTTCCCCTGGCTTCAGGCGCTGTATCCCGTGTGGGCGCGGCTGACGCCGGACGCTCTGGACGCGGCGGCGACGGTGGCCCTGGCCGAGCTGCTGCTGTCCGGCTGCACCACCACCACGGATCACCACTACGTGTTCCCGGCCGGCCTCGATGACGCCATCGACATCGAGGCTGCCGCCGCCGCGCGGCTCGGCATCCGGGCGGTGCTGACGCGAGGCTCCATGGACCTGTCGGAGCGGGACGGCGGGCTGCCGCCAGACAGCGTCGTGCAGGACGCCGACACGATCCTCGCTGACAGCGAGCGGCTGATTGCCCGCTACCATGACCCGGCGCCGCACGCGATGCTGCAAATCGCCTTGGCGCCGTGCTCGCCGTTCTCGGTCACCACCGGGCTGATGCGCCGGACGGCCGAGTTGGCGGCGCGCACCGGCGTGCGGCTGCACACCCACTTGGCCGAAACCGCGGACGAGGCCGCGTTCTGCCAGGCCCGGTTCGGCTGCTCGCCGCTCGACTACCTGGAGAACTGCGGCTGGCTGCGGCCCGGCACCTGGCTCGCGCACGGCATCCACTTCTCCGCCCCCGAGATCACCCGGCTGGCGGCGGGCGGGGTGGGGGTGACGCACTGCCCATGCTCAAACCAGGCGCTCGCGTCCGGCGCCTGCCCGGTGTGCGCGTTGGAGCGGGCCGGGGCAGCGGTCGGCTTGGGAGTGGACGGCTCGGCGTCCAACGACGCGTCCAACCTGATGCAGGAGGTGCGGGCGGCGTTCCTGTTGCAGCGGCACGTGAACGGCATCGAGGCGGTCAGTCATTTGGACGCGTTGCGCTGGGCCACCGCCGGGTCCGCTGCCTGCCTGGGCCGGCCGGAGTTGGGCCGGATCGTGCCCGGCGCCGCTGCGGACCTGGCGTTTTTCAAGCTGGACGAGCTGCGGTTCAGCGGGGCAGGGGACCCGCTGGCGGCGCTGGTGCTGTGCGGGGCGCACCGGGCGGACCAGGTGATGGTTGGTGGGCGGTGGGTGGTGGTGGACGGGGCGATTCCTGGCCTGGATGTTCAGGCATTAATGGCGCGCCATGCTGGGGCGGCTAGAGGGCTGGCGATCTGAATGCGGGACCTCTGGCCCTCCGCTGCTACCCACGCGCGACCAACACCGTTCCCACGACCAGCAAGGCGCAGCCGCCGACCCTCAGCAGGGTGGCGTCGCGCTGCGCGAAGCCAAACAGGCCGTAATGGTCGAGCGCCACCGCGGCAATGGTGCCGCCCGTGACCGTCAAGGCGCTGAACAACGCAGCGCCAGCCGCGCCGGCTGCCAGCAGCACGGAGAACGCGGTGAGCGCCTGCACGGCGCCGCCCACCCAGGCCCACCACGGTATCCCGGCAAGTGCTTCGGAAGACGGCCGGGTTGAAAAGGCCCCGCCAACCAGCGCAAGCACAAGAAGGGCGGCAACTCCAATGGCTTGGATAAGAAGTGCCGCCAACATGCGGTGTTCGGCGAACGTTTTGCCGAGCGTTGTATTCATGCCGACCGCGACGTTGGTCACGGCGCCTCCCAGAATACCGATGGAGTAAAGCAGGAAACCCATGTTGATCCTTGATAATGGCGGCTTAGCGCTAGGGAGGAGATAGTATGAACGCCACGTGGGTCCATTCAGCAGCTTGTCCAGCAACACCAAATCGTACGGCAGCTCATGCGTCCGCCCAGGCGATAGGGTGAACGCGACAGCGCGGCCCAGCCTGTCAGTGCTCCTGCCAGCCCCGATGATATCGCCGCACGAGACCGGCCAGGCGTCTCACGACGGTCCCGTTTTGCGGAGGAGGTGGAAGCTGATTTAACAAGCTGCGCTCGATCTAAAGCAATATTGTCGTTTCTGTTACCAACTGGGTCTACAGGACCGCACGCAACAGGTGATTAAAAAATGACAGTTGAGAAAAAAGTAACCTCAAAAGAGCGTGCAGCGATTTTTCTAAAAGCGGCTTTTGAAGCCCTGCATGTAGCAGGAGGTAGTCTTCCACTCAAAGAAGTGAAACAAGAGGTGGAAAAACGGGTTACGATGACTTCGCATGATCGCGAAACTTACGAGAAAACTGGCTATGTTCGCTGGGAATCAATCCTACATTTTTACTCAATTGACTGTGTTAAAGCTGGCTTGATCCGCAAACAGGGAGGGCTATGGCATCTCACGCCAGAGGGAGAAATCGCTCGACAACTCTCTGCAAAAGAGCTGTTGGATCAAGCAAGTCGAGGCTATCGCAAATGGAAATCTAACGAAAATACTAAGATACCACTTGGCTTGAACGACAGTGTCGCCGTGACTACCGAAATTGCAGAGAGTGTCGAGCGTTCGTTTGTCTTCGAGCGTGCCGAGGGTGATGCCCGAAGCGAGATCGAGCAACATGTCAGGGCGCTAGGTCCTTACGACTTTCAAGAGTTGGTTGCGGCAATGCTTCGTGCGATGGGCTATACGACGCCTTTCGTGGCCCCACTAGGACCCGATGGAGGCACTGACATACTGGCATATCCCGATCCAATCGGGGCCAAAACGCCGCACATCCGCGTCCAGGTCAAGCATCGACAGACCAACAAAGCCACACGCGAGGAGATCGCAGCGCTCCGGGGCATTATTAGAGGAGATCGCGAGATTGGTTTGTTCGTGTCATCCGGCGGCTTCACAAGTGAAGCGATGCGGGAGGCGCGAACAGGAGGAGTGCATATCGAGCTTATCGATCTGGACGGTTTTCTAAAGCAGTGGCTTACTTACTACGAGCGTGTGTCAGAGGAAGACAAAGGTCTGCTGCGCCTGCGGCGTGTCTACTTTCTCGCGCCTGAGTAGGATAAGCGACACTTCGGATTTTGCCGACTCAGGATGGTTGTTCACTTTTGCTGAGCTAGTTGTTTTGAATATAGGCTCAATGCACGAATGTAATGCAAGCACCTGCCTGCTGCCTGTATGAACGCTCTGATTTACGGGACTGTCGCCTAAGGTTGCCCTCCTTGCAGCGTAGCCCAGACGCAATCTGGAGTGAGTGGCGCAGTAAAACGAATCATAGTCGCGTCCGTCAGTGCGTTAGCCATAGCAGCGCCAACAGGATTGAACGGGCTTTCACTCATGCTCTTAGCGCCGAACGGCCCAAACGCATCGTAAGTGTCCGCAAACAGCACCTCCGTCACAGGCACATCCGCCCAAGCCGGAACGCGGTAGTGCCGAAACGCCCCGTTCTGCACCGCCCCATCCACACCCACGCGCAAATCCTCGAACAGCACAGCCCCCAACGCCTGCGCCACCCCGCCCTCGATCTGTCCACGGCACTGCGCTGTGTTCAGCGCCCGCCCAGCATCCGCGGCATGGACGCTCTGCAAAATGCGGATCTCCCCCGTGTCCCGGTTCACCGCAATCCGGAAGCCATGCACGTTGAACGCCACCGAGCGCGGCGAGGCATCCGCCTTGCGCACCACCGCAAGCCCCGGCTCGGCCAGCTCGGGCAACGCAAGCGACGCCGCGCCGCGCCGCACCACCCCGTCCGCCAACTCGCATCCATCGCCCAGCCGTAGAGCGGCACGAGCCAGGATGCGCTCGCGCAGCGCCAACGCCGCCAGTTCCGTGGCGTGGACGGCCACCACGACCCCGGTGCTGCCGAACGCGCCGGTGTCGTGCCCCACTAAGTCAGTGTCGGACTGCCGCAGCCGGATGCGCTCCGGCTTCGTGCCCAGCACCGTAGCAGCCACTTGGCGGTGCACGGTCGAGGTGCCGTTGCCGAACTCCGCCGTCCCGACATGCAGGTCGTAGCAGCCGTCCGGCGCCAGGCGCAGTTGGGACTCGGCGCGGTGGCCGAACGGCGGCCCGGCGTCCAGCATCGCCATCGCCATGCCCTGGCCTATCGCCCAGCCTTCCGGCGCAGGCTCCCCACGGCCGCTCGCCAGCGCCGCCTGCACCAGGTCCAGGCATTGGTCCAGCCCGTAGCTGCCGAACTCCACGTCGTCCAGCGCGGCGTGCGCCCCCACCAGCGCGTCTCCCGGGCGCACCATGTTGCGGCGGCGCATCTCGAACGGGCACAGGCCCAGGCGCCGGGCCAATGCGTCGATGGCCTGCTCCATCGCGAATACGGTCTGGCTCAGGCCATAGCCGCGGAATGCCCCGGCCGGGACGGTGTTGGTGTACACGCACACGCCGTGCGCCGCCTTGTTGGGGCAGCGGTAGATGCCCAGCACCTCGTTGCAGGCGTGGTGCAGCACGGCCGGGCCGTGGTTGCCGTAGGCGCCGGTGTTGGACACCACATCGAGCTGCAATGCCGTCAGCGTGCCATCCGTGCGGGCGCCGGCGCGAACCGTGACGCGCATCGGGTGCCGGGTTGTGGTGGCGGTGAACTGTTCTGTCCGCGTCAGCTCCAACTGCACCGGCCGGCCGGTGCGGAGCGTCGCCAGCGCGCAAACGTCCTCCACCAGCATCTCCTGCTTGCCACCGAAGCCGCCGCCGACCCGTTCGCACAGCACGCGGATGCGGTGCGGCGCCCAGCCGAACAGGTCCGCCAGCGCCTGGCGCACCAGGAACGGCACCTGCGTGCTGGACCGCACCACCAGGCGGCCGTCCGTGTCCAGCCAAGTGATGCAGGCGTGGGTCTCCAGCGCCGCGTGCTGGATGCGCTGCAAGTCGCAGGTGACCTCCTCCACCACGGCGGCCTCGGCAAAGCCGGCCTGGACCGAGCCTGTTTGTCCCTCGACCCGGCCCACGATGTTGCGGCTGGCGTCCTCGATGCGGCTGCCGTGCTCCGGGTGCAGCAACGGCGCGCCCGGCTGCATGGCGGCGTCGGCGTCGAACACGGCGGGCAGCACGTCGTACTCCACGCGCAACGCGGCGCAGCCGGCCTCGGCGGCGGCCACGGTTTCGGCCACCACGGCGGCAACGCGCTGGCCGATGAACCGCATGGTGCTGTCCAGCAACCGGGTGTCATCCGGGTCGGCGCGGAAGTCCTCGTGCCGGGCGGTGGAAAACAGGCGGTCCGGCGCGTCCTCGTGCGTCAGCACCGCCACGACGCCCGGCACCGCCAACGCCGCCGTGCGGTCGATGGCGCGGACGCGGGCGTGTGCATGGGGCGAGCGCAGCAGGCTCAAATGCAGCAACCCCTCCGTCGCAACGTCGAGGGTGTAGCGCGCCTGTCCGGTCACCACGGCCTCAGTGGCGGGCGCGCGTGCCCCGGACGGCGCGGGAACGCCCTGGATTGCGTCGGCGATGGCGCGGTACCCAGTGCAACGGCACAGGTTGCCCTGCATCGCCCGCGGCAGGTCCGCCCGTTGCGCGTCGTCCAGCACGCTCGCGGTCAGGATCATGCCCGGCGTGCAGAAGCCGCACTGGAAGCCCTGCGCCTCAGCGAAACTTTGCTGCAACGGGTGCAGCTCTCCATTGGCTAGGCCCTCGATAGTGGTGACCTGTCGCCCTTCGGCGCGAAACGCCGGCATGATGCAGCTATGGAACGCCACCCCGTCCAGCAGCACGGTGCACGCGCCGCAGTCCCCGGCGTCGCAGCCTTTCTTGACCCCGAACCACCCAAGCTCCCGCAACAGCGTGCGCAGGCATTGGCCGGGGCGTGGGTCGGCGTGCTGCTGCCGGCCGTTCACGGATAGCTGCATCAGGCGGCCAACTCGTGCAGCAGCTCGGCGGCCAGGCGCCGGGTCATGTGCCGCCGCCATGCTGGCGCGCCGTGCACGTCGTCGAACCACAGCGCGTCCGGCAGCGCGGCGATGCGCTCGTCCTGGGTTGCGGGGCCGGGCGGTTCGGGCCATGCCATGTGCACCGGCCGGGTCGTGCTGGCGGTGATGGTCAGGCGGTAGGCGCCCGTCCGGTCGATGGTTGCCGCCAGAAGCGCCGCGGACCGGCCCAAGCTGGTCAACGATGCCTTGCGCAGCGCGACCCGGCGGCACAGCGCCTCGGTGGGCAGGTCAATCGCGCGCAGCACCTCATCCGGGCGCAGGACCGTACGCTGCGGCCCCAGGACGAACTCCGCCATCGGCACCTGCCGCTCGCCACCCGGCAGCCAAATCACGGCGACACCGTCCAGCGCGACCGTGAGCGTCAGCATCGGCGCGGCGGGCAGGGCCAGGCATATGTTGCCGCCCACGGTGGCGGCGTTCCATACCTTGAACGATCCCGACAACGCCCGGCAGCACTCGCCGATCAATGGCGCGGCGCTCCACGCTGGCGGCAGCTTGGCCGACGCTGCCTCGGCCAGCGTGCAGGTGGCGGCGATGCGCAGCCCGGCCGCCGACACCTCCAGCGGCGACCACCCGAGCGCATGCAGGTCAATCAGGCGGCCCGCGGCGGCCTGCGGCTCCGAAAACAGCCAGGTCCCGCCCGCCAGCATGACGTCCCGTTCCCGCCACGGCGGCACGTCTGCACGGGTCGCGGGCCGGAGCAGGTGCTCGACAGAAATCAGGTCCATGCGCAAACCTTCCGGCAACTCGCGCGCCCGCGCAACACGGGTTCAGCTCCCGCGGTAGGTGCTGTAGCCGAACGGCGCGAGCAAAAGCGGCACATGGTAGTGCGCTTCCGCGTCGGCCACCACGAAACGGACCGGGACCACCGTGTGGAAACAGGCGACGCCACGCGCGGCGAAGTATGCCCCGGCGTCGAAGCCCAGCTCGTACTGCCCCTGCCGCAGCGGCCCGCCGGACAGCAGCGGCTGGCCCGTGCGCCCATCGTCGTTGGTGAGCCACGCGACGGCCTCGTTGTCCTCCTGCCGCAAGGTCAGCCGCAGTCCCGCCGCCGGCTGCCCGGTTGCGGTATCGAGCACGTGGGTGCTGAGCGTGCCGTCCGTCGCCGGCGCGCCCGGCCCCTCCACCCGCTGCACGAGGCGCAGGCGCGTGATGTGCCCGATCTCCGCCAGCGCCGTGCCGAGCTCCGCGTCCGGCGCGCTGTCGAGCCGTACATGCAGCGTGCGCAGGACGTTGGCGGCGGTGTGGCGGCGCACGCAGACAATGAACGGGTAGCCGAACCGCGCGCGGTAGGCCTCGTTCAGCGCCGGCAGCGTGTCCACGCTCGCCAGCCCAAGCGCCGCCTGTTCTTCCCGGGACTCCCGCGTGAGACCGGCCGGGAGCGAACCGGACTGCAACTCCGGATGACCGTTTAGGAAGCTGATCTGCTGCTGGAGGGGCGCCGTCCGCACCTGCTGCATCAACGTGCCGTGCAGTTGGGCCACCGTAGAAAACGGCCGGTGCGCGGCCGCTCCGGCGGCGACCCAGGGCGCATGCTCGAACACCCCGTCAAGCTTGCCGGCGAAGGTCTCGGCTGGCGCGGCATTGAGCAGGTCGAGGCTGATGCGTTCGGTCATGGCGGACCCTAACGCAGTCCGTGCCGCACCGCCTACCGGTCCGGTCCTTCAACCGCACCTGGAAACTTGGCCGCCGGCAACGCACGAAAATTTGCGCCGGTAATGAGCGCGCTGTGACGCGGGTCACATCTGTTCCGATATCGATTCGGCAATGCTCCCTCGCCACGCCAGCGTCGGCAAACAGGAGGATATGTCATGTTTTTTGAGTTCCAACATGGTGGCCACGCGCTCGCAAAGGGCGCCAGCCGCATGAGCGCCTTCCGGACCCGGCCGGACATCGTCTCACCGGAGCAGACCGGCGAGGACTTCGACCCGAACACGATGACCCCGTTCCGTTACTTGACTGGCGCCGCCGAGCCGGACGACTTGCTTCCGGTCAGCCCGGCAACCGTCGCAGCCCTGGACAAGCTAGGCGAGGCCATTATCCAGCGTCCGCC
This sequence comes from uncultured Acetobacteraceae bacterium, assembly GCA_964242575.1. Lineage (GTDB taxonomy): Bacteria > Pseudomonadota > Alphaproteobacteria > Acetobacterales > Acetobacteraceae > JANPPS01. The sequence goes on from CAXTCN010000008.1 coordinate 34,999, forward strand.
ACCCGCCGATGTGGACAAACAGGATGACAACCCAGATTCCACCATCCCGCCGATCTTCACCTACTGGAGCCAGTTCGTTGACCATGAGCTGACCGCCCGCACCGACCGCAACGAGGAGGTGAGCGACATCACCGTGGACGGCGCTGACTTGAAGCCGGTTGACCGGGCCACCGTCGAGCGTGATTTGCTGAACCGGCGCACCCCCGCGCTTGAGCTCGACTGCATCTACGGCGACGGCGTTCCGGGCGGCCACTGCCGCCAGAATGGCTACGCGAACGGCCGCAACATCCAACTGGCGCGCCGGATGCGCGATGGCGCCAAAATGCGGATCGGCACCGCCGAGGTGGTGAACCAGGGGCCAACCATACCGGGCAGCAACCAGCCCAACCCGTCCGACGGCCAGCCGAACGGGCCGGTTCCGCCGCCGGCCACCGACCTGCACCGCGACCTGCCGCGGATCGGCGCGCTGCTGGCGCTGGGCGTCGTCTCGGAGAACGATTTCCCCAAAAGCCTGCGGGACAGCCCCACGTTCCGGCAACGCGCGTTCATCGGCGACCCGCGCAACGATGAGAACCTGATCGTCGCGCAGTTTCATGTGGCCCTGCTGCGCTTCCATAACGCCGTCGTGGATTGGTTGCAGTTCAAGGACGCCCATGAGGACCGGCGGGACGCCGACCGGCTGTTCGAGGACGCGCGCAAGATCGTGCGCTGGACCTTCCAGTGGCTGACGGTGAACGAGTTCCTGAAGACGCTGCTGCGGCCGGACGTGGTCGACCGGGTCATCAACGAGGGCGCGCCGCTATACCGCGGCGAGTTGAAGGAGGCGCACGCGCCTTACATGCCGGTTGAGTTCTCGGTGGCGTGCTACCGGTTCGGACACTCGATGGTGCGCAACGTCTATGATTACAACCGCAACTTCGGCCGGAAGCCGGCGGGCGGCCCAGGGTTCGTGCTGCCCAGCTCCACGCTCGACCTGCTGTTCCGCTTCACCGGCAAGTCCCGTGCGCCGTTCTTCGGGGCGACGCAGACGCTGCCGCACAACTGGATCATCGAGTGGGACCGGTTCGACGGCGCATCCCCGCATGACGCCAGCGACGGACTGCCGGCGCGGGCGGCGCGCAAGATCGACACGCACCTGGCGCCAAGGCTCGGGGCGCTGTCGAACGAGGGCGAGGACGCGGACCCGACCGACCGGGTGAGCACGCTGTTGAAGCACCTGGCCCGGCGCAACCTGCGGCGCGGCTATCAGCTCTCGCTGCCGACCGGCCAGGCCATGGCACGCGCCGTCGGCGTCGGGCCGCTGAGCCGCGAGGAGCTGGGCCGGGGCAACAGCGCCGAGATGACGCAGGCCATGGAGGAGGGCGGTTTCTTCGAGCGGACGCCGCTGTGGTTCTATATCCTGAAGGAGGCCGAGGTGCGCGAGGACGGCGAGCGCCTGGGCGAACTCGGCAGCCGGGTCGTGGCCGAAACCATCATCGGCGTGATGCTGACCGACACGGAGTCTTACCTTGTGCAAAACCCGCACTGGAACCCGTCCCAGCCAACGCCGCGGTGCGGCGGGCCGGTGAAGCTGCCAGACGGGCAGACGATCCAGAAAATCAGTGACCTGCTCAAGTTCGCGGGCGTCGCGGCCTGAGCTGTCCGCCTCGTGCGTGGCGTACTGCGTTGACAATGCCCGTCACCGGCGTCCGGTGGCGGGCATCTCCTGTAAGAGTCAACTAAGAGTCAACGCTCAATCACGGCTCAGCACGGCGAGCGAGTACACGGCCTGGGCAAGGGTCGGCTTGTCGATCATGTTGGCGAACCCGTCGTAGTCCGCTTGCAGGCCCGCCTCGTCGAAAATGCCGATCCTGTCCATCGCCGCCAGGGACGTAAGGCCCCACTGGGTGATGAAGTGCGGCGTGCGGTCGAGTTCGGAGAGAAGCTTCCGGTAGGTGCCGAGGTAGGTGATGCCCGGACGCTGCGCCGTGGCGAGCCGTGGCTCGGCGCTGGCCAACAGCCTGAGCATTTCGGCCGTGTCCGTGGCCTGGTAGTGCCAGGACACGACGACGGCGAACACGCCGGGCCGTGCGGCCAATGCCTGTTCCACCCGGTCCTGGGGAACGGATACATACTGACTCATCGTCCGCACCTCTGGAACGACAATGAGCCGTTCCGGGGGTGGGAGCGTGTTCTTGCCCCCCAGCACAGCCGCCAACTCGGGAGTGAGGGCCATCAAACCACCTCCAAAGGTTTAAGCATTGACATCGTAGCGTACCAGCAGGCCCGCCTCGAGCAGGTCGCGCAACCCAGCCTGCACGTCGCGTGCGGCGGAAGGCCGGCGGTCCCCGACGCAAGCCTCGTAGTTCGCAACAATGTCGGAGTAACCCAAGTTCTGGGCAAGCTCAAGAATGAGCCAGCACGTCAAGTTCAACTCGTGCAGGCGGGCGCGCTCGGCGTCCAGCACGAGGCAACTGTCCCACTCAGGGACCGGCCGCACCCGCAGCTGCTCAGCGGCCCGGAAGCGCTCGGAGGTCGATGCCATGGTTCTGCTCCGAGCAAAACGGGTCGGGCGCGTCCCAATCCGCATGGAACGCGTAGGCGGTCGAACGGCAGCCGCCCGCCATTCTTTCCGACGAGCTGCAACCGCCGCAGTAATCCCGGCCGTGCGAGCCGGCGCGCAGCTTGCGGTATAGCGGCTGCTGCCACGTCGCCATGAAGCCGTGCGCGCGCACGTCGCCGTGATCGACATACTCGCGCAGGTAGGGACAGCCGATGGAGCGGCCCGTCGCGGTGACGGCGGCGCTCTCCCAGCAGCAGTTCGGGTTGCGCGGATGCCAGGATTGCATGAGCGCCAGCCCCGGCGGCAGGCGGAGCGCCGCCAGCGCCTGCGTCATCTCGGACAACGAGCACGCCAGTTCGGGCCAGCGCGCCCGCGCCCGGCCCAGCGGGTACAGCCGCAGCACGGAGGCGCGCTCGCAACCAAGCCTATGCGCCAGGTCAACGAACGCCTGCAGGTCGTTGATCGTGGCCCGGCTCAGGATCAGCATCGGCACCACCGTAAGCCCGGCCGCCCGGAGGGTCATGACGCCGCGGCACGTCTCCTCGAAGCTGCCGGGCCGGCCGGACCCATGGTCGTGCACCGCGGGCGTGCCGCCAAAGAAGTCGACGCAAACCGTCGCGACCCGGGCGTCCCGCAACGCGCTGGCGAACCCCAGGGAAACACCCAACGCGTGCGTGCGCAGCCACGTCAGGAACCGGCCGCGGCAGAACGCCAGCAGCTCCAGCAGGTCGGGGCGCAGCAGCGGCTCGCCGCCTTCGAGCAGCAGCCCGATCGCGCCGGAATCGTGCAGGTCCTGCATCACGGCCAGCCACTCCGCCGTGGACAGCTCATGGGCGCCCGGCTCGGCGGTGCAGCCGCTGTAGCAGTGGATGCAGGCGAGCGGGCAGGCGTTGGTCAGCGACAGCGTCGCCTTGATTGGCCGGTCGAGCGTGGGGCGCACTGAAAGCTGGCCTCCCATATGGCGGGACCGAGCGTTGCAGGGTACAAGCCGTTCTGTAAAGCAACCAGTGCGGCGGCGGATAATGCGGTGTCAGGCTTGCAGTGCCGACAATCCTGCGGCCAACCGGTTCTGCCACCGCTGCGGCGCCGCGCTCGCGCGCCAGTGCAGCGCCTGCAACGCGATCAGCCCAGCCGACGCGCGTTTCTGCGGCCAATGCGGCGCGGTGCTCGTCGGCCCAGCGACCGCTCCCATTGAGGCGAAACAGGGCACAGCGCTGCTGGAGCGCCGGCAGGTCACGATCATGTTCATCGACCTGATCGGCTCGACAAGGCTGTCGCATTCGCTCGACCCGGAGGACTACGGCGACCTCATCCGCGAGTACCGGGACGCCGCCGGGCACGTCGAACGCTATGCCGGATACATCGCAAGCCGGTTGGGGGACGGGCTGCTGGTGTACTTCGGCTACCCCGTGGCGCGCGAGAACGCGGCCGTCCGCGCCGTGCACGCCGCCCTGGCGCTGACCGGCGCCCTACGCGTGCGCCAAGCCGAGTTGGCCGCCCGCTACGGCGAACCGTTGCATGTCCGGATTGGCATCGACACCGGCGTGGTGCTGGCCGGCGCCTTCGCCAGCAACAGGGTCGCCGAGCCGATGGCGGTGCTGGGCGATGCGCCGAATATTGCGGCGCGCCTGCAGGAGGTGGCCAAGCCGGGCGGCGTCGTTGTCGGACCGACCACCGCCCGCCTGGTTGCGCCGGTCGTCCAGCTCCGGTCCCGCGGCGCCGTCCGGCTGAAGGGCCTGCCCGAACCCATCGAGGTCCACGACGTGGTCGAACCGGGCGGCGTGCCGTCCGAGGCGCTCGATCCGGTGCTGACGCGGTTCTTCAATCGCACCGCCGAGATCGCGACGCTGTGGGCGTGCTGGGAACGGGCCGCCACCGGATCTGGCCAGGTCGCCCTGGTGAGCGGCGACCCTGGCATTGGCAAGTCCCGGCTGGTGCGCGCCCTGCGTGACCGGTTGGACACCCCCCATGCGCCGATGGCTGGACTGCGCGGGTTCGCCGCTGGATGGGGACAGCGCCTACGCGCCGATTGGCCGGCTAGTGCACAACGAACTCTGGGAAGGCTCGGCCTCGTCCAACGCCAGCGAGAGCGTCCTGGCGCCGTTGCAGCGCCTGACCGGCTGGTCCGAGGAAACCGCGGCGGTGGCTGCCGAGTCGCTCAACCTGTTCCCTGTCCCGGCGGAGGCCGCCGCCCTTATCAGCGGCTGGACGGCCGCCCGCAAGCGCCGGCTGTTGCAGCAGGAACTCAGCTCTTGGCTGCTGACGGACGCCCGGGGCTTGCCGACGGTGCTGTTCATCGATGACCACCAATGGCTCGACGCCTCCACGCGCGAGTTGGTCGATGCGCTGGTCGGCCTGGCCGCGTCGTGCCGCGCCCTGGTGGTGGTGGCCACGCGGCCGGGTCATCCGCCAGCCTGGGCGCACCTGCCGCACGTCACCCTCATCAGCGTCGCCGCGCTTAGCCCAGCCGAGGTGAGCGGCATGATCCACGAGCTGAGCGACGGCGCGCCGCTCACCTCGGACATGGTGGCCGGCTTGGCTGAGCGCGCCGACGGGGTTCCGCTGTTCGTCGAGGAGCTGACCCGTGCCGCGCTTAGCCGCACGATTGACGCGGCGGCCGATCAGCGTGTGCCAGCGACATTGCGCGACGCGCTCATGGAGCAGCTCGACCAACTGTCGCCGGGCCAGGACATGCTGCAGATCGGCGCGGTGATCGGGCGCGCGTTCTCGGCGCCACTGGTGAGCCGGCTGACCGGGATGCCGCAGGAGACGGTCGCGGATACCCTGGACCAGCTTGTTACCTCGAACACGCTGTTGCGGCGTCGTTCGGGCCAGGACGTGGAGTATGTCTTTCGGCACCAGTTGATACGCGATACCGCCTACGAAACCTTGCTGCTGCGGCGGCGCCAACATCTGCATTGTGCGCTGGCGGACTTGTTGCGCGATGACGCCGGGCTAGCCGCCGGGCGGCCGGACATCGTCGCCTACCACCTGGCAGAAGGCCGGCAGCTTGCGTCCGCGGTGGACTTCTACCTGCAAGCGGCCGCCCTCGCGCACCGGCGCGGCGCCCTGGTGGAGGCCCTGGCGCACTGCCAAGCCGCCAATAAGCTGCTGCCGCAACTCGCTGAAGCGGCGGAACGGCACACCAAGCAGCTTCTGGTCGAGGTCCAGCGCGGGTCCGTGTTGATCGCGCTCAAGGGCTATGCGGCGCCTGACGTGGAGCGGTGCTATGCGCGCGCTGCAACGCTCAGCTATGAGGTGGCGAACTGGCAGGCCCGTTTCGCCGCGCTCTGGGGCGAGAGCGCGTTCTATGGCGTGCGCGGCCCGTTCGAGCATGCCCGGCGCATCGGCTCGGCAATGCTGGCCCTCGCCCAAGGCGGCGGCGACACGTTGCTCAGCGCCGAGGCGGAGCGGCGCGTCGGGCTGATCTGCTTCATGCAGGGCGACATGGCTGCGTCGGCGCGGCACTACCAGGCGGCGCAGGCCTACTTCGCGCTGATGCAACACCCAGCGTCAACGCTTTACGGCACCTGTCCTTACCTGCTGACCCGCGCCAACCATGCGTGGCTGCGCTGGTTCGAAGGCCAGCCCGCCGCGGCGATGCAGGAGATCACGGCGGTGGTGGCCGAGGCGCAAGCATCGGGCGACCAGTACACCCTGGCGTTCGCGCTGGGGTTGGAAGCGTCGATTTGCCAGCTCCGCCACGACGTTTCCGGAACCCGGCGAGCCGCCGAGATGTGCATCGAGATCAGCCAGCACCAGCTTTATACCTACTGGGAGGCTTGGGGTGAAATCTTCGCCGGCTGGGCGATGGCGGCCGATGGCGACGAGGGCGGATACGGCCAGCTCTGCGCCGGCATCGACAGCTACCGCCAAACCGGCGCCATGCAGCTTGAACTCTATGCACAGGTCCTGCGGGCTGACGCGCTGTGCGGACGGAACGAGTGGCAACGCGCCGCCGAGGCCATCAATGAGGCCCTGCAGGACTCTGGCGCCGCGGCGCAGTACGCCGTGCCCCTCGCCTACATCGTGCGCGGCCGGGCTGCGGCAGCGCTCAACGAGGCTGCAACGAGTGCGTCGGCGTTCGCGCAGGCGGCCGAGGTCGCACGGCGCCAGCCTGCGCCCATGCTGGAGCTGTGCGCCCGGCTGGAGCTGTCCGAGGTCAGCACGGAGTTGCAGAACCAGGAGCGCGAGTTGGTCCGCGCCCTGGCCGGCCGCGTCACGTTGGAGGCAGGCGGGCAGTATGCCGCGCTCAGCAAACAGCGACTCCTGGCCGCCCTGCGAGGTTGAGGCGCCCTTGGAGCCTATTTCCTGTTCCAACGCCGCCGGTGCCGGCCGGACAACGCTCCGAACGGGCCAGCCACCGGGGCGTCGGCCGGCGCTGCCGGGGGCGGAAAATCCGGATTGGTCCTGAAACGCAGGTGCCGGCCGGGCAAGGCCGCGAGCATCTGCGAGGCCGGCGCCGGACGCCCGTACAGGTACCCCTGCGCCTCGTTGCAGCCGCATGCGGCAAGGAACGCCGCCTGTGCCTCGGTCTCCACCCCTTCCGCGACCACTCTGAGACCGAGCCCGCGCCCAAGCGCCAGCACGGCCTCCACGATGGCAACGTCGCCCCGATGCCCGGTGCTGCCCTGGGCGCCTGGGGTGCACAGGTCGGACACGAACTCACGGTCGATCTTGAGGCGGCTCAAGGGATAGCGCTTGAGCGTCGAGAGCGAGGCGAAGCCGGTGCCGAAATCATCGAACGCGATGCCCACGCCGGAGGCATGCAGCGCGTGCAGCGGCGCAAGCAGGCCGTCGTCATGGCGCAGCGCGATGGTCTCGGTCAGCTCAAGCTCCAGCGCCGACGGCGGCAGCACGCAGCGCGCCAGGGCGTCCCGCACCGTAGCTTCCAGGTTGCCCGCACGGATTTGCTCGGCGAACAGGTTGACGCCAACCCGTAAGTTCAAGCCCTGCGCGCGCCAGGCCGCGGCTTGGCGGCAGCCCTCGTCGATCACCCAGTTGCCGACCGCCTCCGCCATCGGCCCGGCCTCCAGCGCATCGAGGAACACGCCCGGCAACAGCAGGCCGTGTTCCGGATGACGCCAGCGCAGCAGTCCCTCCGCCCCGACCAGGATGCTGCGGGCCAGGCAGACCTGCGGCTGGAAGTGCAGCTCGAACTCGCCATTCAGCGCCGCCCTGCGGACTTCCTCCTCCAAGGCGCGGCGGGCCATGTACTCGTCCCGCATCGCCGTGTCGAACACCCGGAACTGCCGGCCGCCCTCGGCCTTGGCCTGATACAACGCGAGGTCCGCGCTGGCCAACAGGTTGCCGACTTCGGGCGAGGCCGCGACCGCCACGCCGGCGCTGGCACCCACGCGGAACTCCCGCCCCGCGACCAGGAACGGCGACGCCAGGCTTTCCTGGAACGCATGCGCCAGCTCGCAGGCCAGCCCAGTGTCCTCGCAGCCGGGCAGCAGGGCCGCGAACTCGTCGCCGCCCAACCGGCCCAGCGTTCCGCGGCCGGCGAGGGCGGTCGTCAGGCGCTGGCCAACCTCGACCAGCAACGTATCGCCGGCAGCATGGCCGACCGTGTCGTTCACGTGCTTGAAGCCGTCGAGGTCAAGCAACACCATCGCCGTCGGCTTCGCTTCCGCCTCGGCCGCCTCGATCAGCTCCCAAAGCTTGGCGCGGTTGGCGCACCCTGTCAGCGGGTCGTTGTGGGCAAGGTGGCGCATCCGGTGCTCGACCCGGCGCAACTCCATCCGGTCCATCACCAAGGCGGCCAACCCGGTTAGCAGGCGGGTCTCGCGCTCATCCAGCGCTGGGCGCACGACCCGGTCGGCGACGCACAGCGTGCCGATGCGGTGGCCGTCGAGGCCGCTGATCAGCGGCGCTCCCGCATAAAAGCGGAAGCCAGCCTCCCCGACCACGAAAGGGTGGGCGGCGAACCGCACGTCGGCGGTCAGGTCCGGCACCACCATCACGTCATCGCTCAGGACCGCGTAGGCGCAAAACGCGCCGCGCCGCGGAATGGTGTCCACCTCGATGCCCGAGCGGCCTTTGACGGTCAGGTGATCCTGGCCGACTAAGTTAATCAGGCCGATTGGCAAGTTGAACAAGTCGGCCGCCATGGTGGCGAAGTGGTCAAAGTCGGCTTCGGGCGCGGTATCGGCCAGGCCATAGGCATTGAGCGTGCGGAGACGCTGGTCCTCGTGGCTCAAATCGTGGACCCTTGATTTCGCGTGCCGTGGTGGGACTACCGTGGCCGCTGAGCTGACACCGCCTCTCGGCGCCAGGATGTCTTTTTGATTGTCGAGCATGGGGTTTCCGCCTGTGCCGCGTCGCCCGTTCCGGGTGTCCTCGGTCGGCTTGCGCAAACGCTGCGCCAGGCGGTGGGCAACAGCCGCGCCGGTCCCTGCATAGGGGCCGGCCATTCGCGGCACCGACATATCGACTCACGCCGCCCGCTAGGCCGAACACCACTCATAGCCATGGGGTGCACGCCAAACTGCTTGATTTGATGGACGAAAGCCTGCTCACGTCTATGACCCACGTTCTCCTCAGCGGAAAACTGCTTAACGCTTATGGGACATTTCTAACATTTGCGCAGCGCTGCCGCATTCTATTTCGACATTATATAAACGTTATAGTGACGTTACGCACTCATCTATGTTCGGCGGCGCCCGTGTTGCCCAGGCCTCCGGCGCGCTCGACGAAGGCGGCCACCTCGGCCACGCCCTGGCCGGCCCGGATGTTGGTGAACACGAACGGCCGCTCGCCGCGCAGGCGCCGGCTGTCCCGGTCCATGACCTCAAGGCTTGCGCCCACCATCGGCGCCAGGTCGATCTTGTTGATCACCAGCAAGTCGCTGCGGGTGATGCCCGGGCCGCCCTTGCGGGGAATCTTGTCGCCGGCGGACACGTCGATGACGTAGATGGTCAAGTCGGCCAGCTCCGGGCTGAACGTCGCCGCCAGGTTGTCGCCGCCGCTCTCGATCAGGATGACGTCGAGCACCGGGAAGCGCCGCCGCAGCTCGGCCACGCCGGCAAGGTTCAAGCTCGCGTCCTCGCGGATCGCGGTGTGCGGGCAGCCCCCGGTCTCGATGCCGAGGATGCGCTCGGGCGGCAACGAGCCGGCACGGGTCAGGAACTCGGCATCCTCCTTGGTGTAGATGTCGTTGGTGATGGCGGCCATGTCATAGCGCGGCGTGAACGCACGGCAGAGCGCGTCCATCAATGCCGTCTTGCCGGTGCCGACCGGGCCGCCGATGCCGACACGCAGTGGTCCGTGCGGGTTGGTCATGAGCGGAACAGCCTCGTATACTGGGTTTCGTGGCGCAGCGATGCGATGTCGGACCGGAAACACGCGCCGCCGAGGTCGTCCGGCCCGGCCATGCGCGAGGCCGTTGCGACCTCCTGCATCGCGCCCTCCAAAGCCGCCACGGTGCGCAGCCCGGCGGTTTGCCCCAGCGGCACCAGGCGCACGGCGGCGCTGACCAAGTTCGTGACCAGGGCGTGCAGCAGCGCCAGGCAAGCCGCGTCCTCGTCCACCTCATGCGCGGCAGCGAGCGCGCCCACCGCGATGGGGTAGGCGATCCGCTCCGTGCCGATCCGCTGAGCAAGCGCGTCCAGCAGCGGCGCGCCCCAGACTTGCGCGGCCAGCGCGAAAGCGCCGCCCTGGGCCAGCGTCTCGGCCTGGCGCTCCCGGCCCGGCTGCGCGGCGGCGGCCAGTTCGGCTAAATCCCCCAGCGTGTCCAAGTCCGACGCGCGGTAGGCATGGCGCAGCAGCACCGCATCGGAGTGGCCCGCGCCGTGCCGCAGCACCGCGTCGAGCCACCGCGTGAGGTCCGCCTCCGTGTGCACGTCGCCCGCCTCCACCGCCCATTCCAGGCCGTGGCTGTAGGCGTAGGCGCCGGTGGGGAACCCAGGCGATAACCAGGTCAGCAGCCGCACCAGGTCCTTAGTGCGCGTCATCGTCGCCGTGATGGTGGTGCCCGCCGGCGTAGGCGCCTGCCTCCGGGTCGAACGGCGCGGACACCTCCAGGACGTGCCCGCCCAGGCCGCGCACCATGTCGGCGATCACGTGATCGGCGCGGATGCGCACCCGGCCGTCTAAAAGCTGCACCGGCAGGTGCCGGTTGCCAAGATGCCAAGCGATCCGCACCAACGCGTCGGGGGAGGGGGCGTGCAGCTCCAGCAGCGCCTCCGGCCGGGCCTCGACCTGCACGACGCCGCCGCCGTCCAGCAACAGCCCGTCGCCGTGACGCAGGCGAGTTGCCTGTGGCAGGTCCAGCAACAGGTCGGAACCCGCCTCGGTCCGCAACAGGATGCGGCGGCGGTGGCGGCGGTCCCAATCGATCAGCACGCGGTCCACCGGCGCGCCGTTCCAGGTCGTGGCGGGCAAGACGGCGGCGGCGCGCATCAGAACAGGAAGTAACGCTGCGCCATTGGCAGCACGGTCGCAGGCTCGCACGTCAGCAGCACGCCGTCCGCGCGCACCTCGTAGGTCTCGGGATCGACCTCGATGTGCGGCAGGGCGTCGTTGTGCACCATGCTGCGCTTGCCGATGCCGCCCCGGGTGTCGCGCACGGCTGACAGGCGGCGGTTGAGGCCGAGGCGCGTGCCGATCCCATCGTCCAGCGCCGCTGCCGAGACGAAGGTGACGCAGCTTTCGGCCAAGGCGCGGCCCAGTTGCGCGAACATTGGCCGGTAGTGCACCGGCTGCGGCGTCGGGATGCTGGCGTTCGGGTCGCCCATCGGCGCGCAGGCGATGCTGCCGCCCTTGATGACCAGGTCCGGCTTCACGCCAAAGAACGCCGGCGACCACAGCACCAGGTCCGCGAGCTTGCCCGGCTCCACTGAGCCGACTTCGTGCGACAGGCCCTGCGCGATGGCGGGGTTGATGGTGTACTTGGCGACATACCGCTTGATGCGCGCGTTGTCCGCGGTGCCGTCGCCGGGCAGTGCGCCGCGCTGCTGCTTCATCTTGTGCGCGGTCTGCCAGGTGCGGATCACCACCTCGCCCACCCGGCCCATGGCCTGGCTGTCCGACGAGATCATGCTGATCGCGCCGAGGTCGTGCAGGATGTCCTCGGCGGCGATGGTCTCGCGCCGGATGCGGCTCTCGGCGAACGCTACGTCCTCCGGGATTTGCGGGTCGAGGTGATGGCACACCATGAGCATGTCCAGGTGCTCGTCCAGCGTGTTCACGGTGTAGGGCCGGGTTGGGTTGGTGCTGCTCGGCAGCACGTTGGGCAGCCCGGCAATTTTGATGATGTCCGGCGCGTGCCCGCCGCCGGCGCCCTCCGTGTGATAAGCATGGATGGTGCGCCCGGCGAACGCGGCGATAGTGTCCTCCACGAAGCCGCTCTCGTTCAGCGTGTCGGTGTGGATCATGACCTGTATGTCGAACCGGTCCGCGACGCCGAGGCAGCAGTTGATGGCGGCCGGCGTGGTGCCCCAGTCCTCGTGCAGCTTCAGGCACGACGCGCCGGCCCGCACCATCTCCTCCAATGCCGCCGGGCGGGACGCGTTGCCCTTGCCGGCGAAGGACAGGTTGACCGGCAGGCCCTCGGCCGCTTGCAGCATCCGCGCCAGGTGCCACGGACCCGGCGTGCAGGTGGTGGCCGACGTGCCGGTGGCCGGACCGGTGCCGCCGCCCACCAGCGTGGTGATACCGGAGGCCAGCGCATCGTCCACCTGCTGCGGGCAGATAAAGTGGATGTGGCTGTCGACGCCGCCGGCGGTCAGGATTTTGCCCTCGCCGGCGATGATTTCAGTGCCGGGGCCTATGATAATGGTGACGCCCGGCTGCACGTCGGGGTTGCCGGCCTTGCCGATGGCGGCGATGCGGCCGTTGGTAATGGCGACGTCGGCCTTGACGATGCCCCAGTGGTCCAGGATTAGGGCGTTGGTGATGACGGTATCGACGGCACCCTCGGCCTGCGACGCCTGCGACTGGCCCATGCCGTCGCGGATCACCTTGCCGCCGCCAAATTTCACTTCCTCGCCATAGGTGGTGAGGTCCTGTTCCACCTCAGCGAACAGGTCCGTGTCGGCCAGGCGCACGCGGTCGCCGGTGGTGGGACCGTACATGTCGGCGTAGGCGCGCCGGGTGATGCGCGTCATTGGTCCAAGTCCCCCATGACATCGCCGCGGAAGCCCCAAACCTGGCGCGCGCCGCGGAACGGCACGAGCGTGACCGGCCTGGTTTGCCCGGGTTCGAAGCGCACCGCGGTGCCGGCGGCGATGTCCAGCCGCTGGCCGCGCGCGGCAGCCCGGTCGAAGCGCAGCGCCGGATTGGCCTCGGCGAAATGGTAGTGGCTGCCGACCTGGATGGGCCGGTCCCCAGTGTTGGCGATCTGCAGCTCCGTGCGCGGCTGCCCGGAGTTCAGCTCGATGTCGCCGTCAGCGGTGAGCACCTCGCCGGGGATCATTTCAGCACGGCCAGCGCAGCGAGGCCGCAGGCATAAGCGGTGAGCAGGACGGCGAGGATGCCCCACATGTATGTCTTGGACGGCATGCCGGCCAATGAGGTCCGGACCTCCGACCGCAAATCCGCTATTTCGACTTTTACGTCCGCCAGCTCGGCCTTGGTGGCAAGATACGGCAGGGTCGCCTGCAACTGGGCGTCGATGCGGATGATCATCGGCTCAAGACGGCCGAGCACCGCCTTTACGTCCCGCATGTCCTCCTCAAGCCGGCCAACGCGCGCTTCCATGCCGGGATCATGCGGACCCTCGCCGCCCGGCGCAACCGTGTCGGGCGTCACCGGATCGGCTCGTGCACGGTCACGAGCTTGGTGCCGTCCGGGAACGTCGCCTCCACCTGCACGTCAGCGATCATTTCCGGCACGCCCTCCATCACCTGGTCGCGCGTCAGCACCCGCGCGCCGTGTTCCATCAAGTCCGCGACGCTGCGCCCGTCGCGCGCGCCCTCCACCACGAAATCCGCGATCAGCGCCACCGCCTCCGGGTGGTTCAGCCGCACGCCGCGCTCCAGCCGGCGCCGGGCGACGCTGGCCGCCATGCTGACCAGCAGCTTGTCCTTCTCGCGCAGCGTCAGGTGCATGCGTCCTCCCTCAACACTGCCACACCCGCGGCAGGGGACGCCCGGCGCGCAGCACGGCCAAGGCTGCCACAATCGCGGCGCGAAGGCACGCCCCGTCCGGAGCCGCCACGCGCGCCACCAGCAACCCGTCCCAGGCGCTCGCCCCCGCCTCGAACCCGGCCAACGCCGCCCGCACGCCATCGAGCCGGCCGGCCGCGTCCACCGCCGCGTGCACCAGCGTCGCCACTGCGCGGGCACCGGCGCCGCTGGCTGGGCCGTCCAGCACGGCAGCGACCGGACCATCGAGGCGGACCCTGTCATGCAGCACGACCCGGCCGTCACGCCGCACCTCGAACAGGTCCCGCAATCGGGCGTTGCGCACCTCCTCGCCACGCGCAGTCCGGCCGAACACCAGCCGCTCGACGCCGAGGAACCAGGCATCCGCGTGAAGCTCAACCTCCAGCCGGCGGTCCAGCGCGCAGCCGTCGAACAGGATCGCCTCCTGTGGCAGCCATTCCAGCGCGGCTCCCGGCGCGACCTTGATCCCGGTGCGGATTAAAGCTGGCGCAGCGCCGGGCAACGCGCGGTAAAAGCGCTCCGCCGCCTGGCCCGCCACCGTCGCCGCGGTGCCCGGCCCGGCCGATACGCGGCTGGTCAGCACGTCCCCCGCCGCCACGCCGCCGGCCGTGTTGATGGTGACCGCGCCGGCCCACGCGCCCTGCTCTGGCCGAGGAAACCGCGCTTTGAGGCAGCCTTCCTGGCGCAGGCCGTCCAACACCGTGGCGCCCTCCCGGTGCTTGAACGACAAGTGCAGCGTCCCCCGCGCGCGCTGGTGCGTCTCAAACGAGCAGGCGGCGTCGGACATCGGCCTCGTCGAGCAAGCTGGCCGGGCCGAACAGCGCGATGCTGCCCCGGTCCATGACGGCGACGGTCTGCGCCAGCTCACGCGCAAACTCAAGGTACTGCTCCACCAGCAGGATCGCCATCCGGCCGCGCAGCAGGGCGATGACGCGGGCGATGTCCTTGATGATGCTTGGCTGGATGCCCTCGGTCGGCTCGTCCAGCAACAACAGCCGCGGCCGCATCACCAGCGCGCGGGCAATGGCGAGCTGCTGTTGCTGCCCGCCCGAAAGGTCGCCGCCCCGGCGTCGCAGCATGGTGCGCAACACGGGAAACAGCTCGAACACCTCGTCCGGCACCCGGCGCTGGCCGCGCGGCAGCACGGCGAACCCGGTCTCCAGGTTCTCCCGCACCGTCAGCAGCGGAAAGATGTCGCGCCCCTGCGGCACCGAAGCGATGCCGCGCCGCGCCCGCTCGTATGGCGCCAGCCCCGTGATGTCGTCGCCCTCCCAGCGCACCCGGCCGCGGCTGACCGGGTGCGCGCCGGTTATGGCGCGCAACAGGCTGGTCTTGCCCACCCCGTTGCGGCCCAGCACGCAGGTGACGGCCGCGCCCTCCACCTCCAATGAGACGCCGCGCAGCGCGAGCGATGCGCCGTAATGCAGGTCGATTCCCTCGACATTCAACATGTCACCGGCCCAGGTACACTTCGACCACCCGGGGATCGGCGCTCACCGCGTCGATGCTGCCCTCGCTCAGCACGCGCCCCTCATGCAGCACCGTCACCTTCACGCCCAACGCGCGCACGAACGCCATGTCGTGCTCCACGACCACCACGCCGCGGGTGCGGTTGATCTCGCGCAGCAGCTCGGCCGTCTGCTCGGTCTCGGCGTCGGTCATGCCGGCCACCGGCTCGTCCACCAGCAGCAGGCGCGGCTCCTGCGCCAGCAACATCCCAATTTCCAACCACTGCTTCTGCCCATGGCTGAGCGCCCCCGCCACCCGGTGCCGGTGCGTGCCGAGCCGTGTCGTTTCCAGCACCGCATCAATCCGTTCACGTTCGGCCACGCTCTCACGCGCACGCAGGGTGAAGGACGGTCGCCGGTCGCCTGCCAAGGCCAGCAGCAGGTTGTCCCACACCGTCAGCGGCTCGAACACGGTGGGCTTCTGGAACTTGCGGCCGATGCCGAGCGCCGCGATGGCCGGCTCATCCAGCCGGGTGAGGTCCGTCTCGGCGCCGAACACGACGCTGCCCTGGTCCGGCCGGGTCTTGCCGGTGATCACGTCCATCATCGTCGTTTTACCCGCGCCGTTCGGGCCGATCACCGCGCGCATCTCGCCAGGCGCCAGCACGAGCGACAGGGTGTTGAGCGCACGGAACCCATCGAAGCTGACCGACACGCCGTCCAGGTACAACAGCGTGTCAGCCGCGCCGGCGAACGTCACGTCGCGGCCTCCTGCGGCGGCGTGGCCCGGCGCTGCGGTCGGCGCAATCCGACGATGCCGCGCGGCAGGAACAAGGTCACCACGATGAACAGCGCGCCCAACGCGAACAGCCACACTTCAGGCAGGCTGCCGGTCAGCACGGTTTTGGCAAGGTTCACCAGCACTGCGCCAAGGATCGGGCCGTACAGCGTGCCCCGGCCGCCGACCGCGACCCAGATGGCGGCCTCAATCGAGTTCGCCGGGGCGAATTCGCCGGGGTTGATGATGCCGACTTGCGCCACATACAACGCGCCGCCGACGCCCGCCATCGCCGCCGAAAGGGTCCAGACCACCAATTTGTAGCTCTCGGGCCGGTAGCCCAGGAACCGGGTGCGGCTCTCGGCGTCGCGCACCGCCACCAGCACCTTGCCAAAGCGCGAACGGACCAGGCCGCGCGCCAGCACGAACATGCCGCACAGCGCCAGCGCCGTCGCCAGCAGCAACCCGGATCGCGTGCTGTCGGCGCTCAGCCGGAAGCCCAGCAGCTCCTTGAAGTCGGTCAGGCCGTTGTTGCCGCCAAAGCCCATGTCGTTGCGGTAGAACGCCAGCAACAGGGCGTAGGTCAGCGCCTGGGTGATAATGGACAGGTACACGCCAGTGACCCGGCTGCGGAACGCCAGCCAGCCGAACAGCGCCGCCAACGCCGCCGGAACCAATACGGCCATCAACAGCGCAAACGCGAACCAATCGAAGCCGAGCCAGTACCACGGCAGCTCGCGCCAGTTCAGGAACACCATGAAGTCCGGCAGCGCCGCGCCATACTGCCCGCGGCTGCCGATGCCCAGCAGCAGGTGCATGCCCATGGCATAACCGCCCAGCGCGAAGAACGCGGCGTGGCCGAGGCTTAGGATGCCGGCGAAGCCCCACACCAGGTCCACCGCGAGCGCCAGGATGGCGTAGCAGAGGTACTTGCCCACCAGTGACACCACGTAAGTCGGTACGTGCAGCGCATGGCCCGGCGGCGTCCCGAGGTTCAGCCCGGCCAGCAGCGCCGCGCCGCCCAACACCAGCCCGACCGTGAGTGGGGTGGCGACATCGCGCGGCCTCATGCCTCGGCCGCCCGGCCGCGCAACGGGAACATGCCGCGCGGCCGGCGCTGGATGAACAGCACCAGCAGGCACAGCACCACGATTTTCCCCAGCACGGCCCCGGCGACCGGCTCCAGGAACTTGTTCACCATGCCCAGCGTCAGCGCGCCCACCACGGTGCCCCACAGGTTGCCGACGCCACCGAACACCACGACCATGAAGCTGTCGATGATGTAACCCTGGCCCAGGTTGGGGCTCACGTTGTCGATCTGGCTCAGCGCCACCCCCGCCATGCCCGCGACGCCGGAGCCGAGGCCAAAGGTCGCCGCGTCAACCCAGGGCGTGCGGATGCCCATCGCCGCCGCCATGCCACGGTTCTGCGTCACCGCGCGCATCTGCAACCCGAGCGGCGTCAGGCGCAGCACCGCCATCAGCGCACCCAGCACCAGCACGGCGAAAACGATGATGGCCAGCCGGTTGTAAGTGATGGTGAGCTGGCCGAACTGCGCCGCGCCGCTCATCCAGGCCGGGGTGCCGACTTCGCGGTTGGTCGGCCCGAACAATGACCGCACCGCCTGTTGCAGGATAAGCGACAGGCCGAACGTCGCCAGCAGCGTCTCCAACGGGCGGCCATACAGGAAACGGATCAGCCCGCGCTCGATCAGCACGCCGATGCCGCCGGCCACCAGGAACGCGAGCGGCGCCGCCAGGAACAGGCTGGCGCCGAACCAACCGGGGGCGTAGGCGCGCACCGCCTCCTGTACCAGGAATGTCACATAGGCGCCGATCATCACCATTTCGCCGTGCGCCATATTGATGACGCCCATCACGCCGAAGGTGATGGCGAGCCCGGCCGCCGCCAGCAGCAGCACGGAGCCGAGGCTCAGCCCGTAGTAGGCTCCCTGCAGCAGGCCCCACAGCCGCAGGTTCCAATCAATGGCGACCACTGCGGCGGTAGCGGCGGACTGCACGGCTTCGGGCTGTGGCCCCAGCGACGTCAACAAGCCGCGTGCGTCGAGGTCGCCGCGGTCACGCATGATGGCGATGGCGGCCAGGCGATCCGGCTCGGCGGTGTCGGACCCGGCCAGCAACGCGGCGGCGCGGGCCTGTTGCATGGTGCGGCGGACGCTGGCGTCACTCTCCTGCGCCAAAGCGCGGTCGAGCGCGGGCAAGGCAGCGGCGTCGCGCGACTTGAACACCGCCTCGGCGGCGCTGGCTCGGGACGCTGGGTCGGGCGCGAACAGCCGCAGGCCGCCCATCGCCGCGTCCACCGCCCGGCGCACCGCGTTGTTGACCCGCACCGGTCGCGGCGTCCCGGTCGCGGGCGCGCCGGTCAGCGCATCCAGCACGGCCCCGCCGGGGTCGCGAACGAACAGCGCGCCGTCAGGGCCGGCCAACAGCCGTCCGGCCTGCAACGCGCCCAGCACTGGGGCGGCCGCCGGGTCGCCCGAGACCGCCAGGGCCTCGACGCCGCGCCGCACCTCCTCGAAGTTGCTGGAGGCCAGTTGGCTGAACGACGCCGGTTGCGCCCCGGCCGTTGCCGAAAACGTAATCAGCGCTAAGGCAACAAGCTGGATCAGCCCCCGCCGCACTTACCGGTCTTCACGTTGAAGTTGCCGCAGCTCAGCGGCGCACGCCAATCGGCGATCAGGTCGCGCGATCCCTCCAGGTGCGGCGACCACTCTTGCGCCACGATGGCGCCGGGCGTCTGGCTCACGATGTTGAACTGCCCGTTCTCCTGTATTTCGCCAATCAGCACGGGTTTTGTAATATGATGGTTCGGCATCATCGCCGACAGCCCGCCGGACAGATTCGGCACCGCGACGCCGACCATGGCGTCGATCACCTTGGCTGGGTCGGTCGTGCCGGCCTTTTCCACCGCCTTCACCCACATGCGGAAGCCGATGACGTGCGCCTCCATCGGGTCGTTGGTCACGCGCTTCGGGTTCTTGATGAAGGCGCGCCACCGGTCGATGAATGCCTTGTTGTCGGCATTGTCCACGCTCATGAAGTAGTTCCACGCCGCGAGATGCCCCACCAGCGGCTTGGTGTCGATGCCGGCCAGCTCCTCCTCGCCGACGCTGAACGCCACCACGGGAATGTCGGTCGCCTTGAGGCCCTGGTTCGCCAGCTCCTTGTAGAACGGCACGTTGGCGTCGCCGTTGATCGTGCTGACCACCGCGGTCTTTTTGCCAGCCGAGCCGAAGCGCTTGATCTCGGCCACGATGGTTTGCCAGTCCGCATGGCCGAACGGCGTGTAGTTCACCAGGATGTCGGCCTGCGCCACGCCCTTCGACTTGAGGTAGGCCTCCAGGATTTTGTTGGTGGTGCGCGGGTACACGTAATCGGTGCCGGCCAGCACCCAGCGCTGCACTTTTTCCTCCGCCATCAAGTAATCGACCGCCGGCACCGCCTGCTGGTTCGGCGCGGCGCCGGTGTAGAACACGTTGCGGCTGCTTTCCTCGCCCTCGTACTGGACGGGGTAGAACAGGATGTTGTTCAGCTCCTCGAACACCGGCAGCACGCTTTTACGGCTGACGCTGGTCCAGCAGCCGAACACCGCCGCGACCTTTTGCACCTGGATCAGCTCGCGCGCCTTTTCAGCAAATAGCGGCCAGTTGCTGGCGGGGTCGGTCACCACGGCCTCCAGCTTGCGGCCGAGCACGCCGCCGCGGCCGTTCTGCTCCTCGATCAGCATCAGCATCACGTCTTTCAGCGTCGTTTCGCTGATGGCCATGGTGCCGGACAGGCTGTGCAGGATGCCAAGGCGGATCGGCCCGGCCGGTTGCGCCTGCACGGGCTGGAACACTGTGGCGGCCAACAGGCTGGCAGCCGCGGCAATCAGAGTACGGCGAGGCAAGTCTCGTATCGTCAGCATGGGTTGTCTCCTGTATCCGGGGCCGCCCGGTTGCAAAGGTAAATGCAATCCGCGTGCCGGGCCAATGTCCCATGCCGCGGCATGGTATGCTGATTTTGAGCGCAATCCGCGCCTGAGTTGCCCGTGTTGCGCGCAAATCGCCCGGCCGGTGGGGTTACCGAAACCTGCCGCAGCATCACTTGCGCGAGGGCCGCCAGTCCGGCGGCGCTGACCCGGAGCCTCTATTGCCCAATCCTACTCGCCTATTGATCGCGTTCTACTCCCGCAGCGGCTCCGTCGAGCGGCTCGCCATCGCCGCCGCGGACGCTGCACGGGACGCGGGCGCGGAAGTGCGCCTGCGCCGGGCGCGGGAGGTGGCGGACGAGGACGCCATGGCCCAATCGGACGGCTGGCTGGAAAGCGCCCGCCGGCAGAACGCGCTGTATCCGGCGCCCACCAAGGACGATGCCGAGTGGGCCGACGCCATCCTGTTCGGCACGCCCTGCTACTTCGGCGCCATGGCGACGGAGCTGAAGAACTTCCTCGACCAGCTTGGCCCGCAATGGAAGCAGGGCGCGCTCGCCGGCAAGGTGGGCGGCGCGTTCGCCACCGCATCGTGGCCGCACGGCGGGACCGAGGTGGTCACGCTGTCGCTGTACGTGCCGATGGCGCACCTCGGCATGGTGATCGTGCCCACCGGCTACACCGATGAGGCGATGCTGGAGGCAGGGTCGCCCTACGGCGCATCGGCGATCGTGGGCGCGGGCAACGATGCCCCACGCGAGGCGGACCTCGACGCCGCCCGGCACCAGGGCCGCCGCATGGTGGCCATCACCAAGGCGCTGATCGCGGCCGGGGAGATGCCCTGCCGCGCACGCAACTAGCCCGGCCCGCGCAGACGCTCCTTGAAGGCCTGCGCGCAGTAGCGCTGGATGGACCCGGCCACCGCGGCAGCCATGCGGTCCAGGCCGGCGGCGCTCCGCAACTGTTCCTCCTCTGCGCGGTTCACGATGATGCCGGCCTCCAGCAGCGCGGCAGGCATCGTGGCGGTCCGCAGCACCAGCAGCTTGTCGAAGCGGTACAGGCCGATGCGGGCGTCGAGCAACGGGCGTCCTTCGCCGGGGATGGCCTCGGCGTGGTGCAGGGAGGGCGTGAAACCAGCGCCCCGCAGGCCCTCGCCAAGCAGCGACGCGAATTTCAGGCTGTCGGCAGCGCGCGCGTTTTCGTGGGACACGAACACGGAGTAGCCACGGAACACGTCGCTGTACGGCCGCGGCTGGCCGTCGAAGGTCCAGGTCATGAGGTAACGCGGCTGCACGGAATCATGGTGCACCGACAGGAACAGGTCGGCGTTGGCGGCCTGCGCCAGGCGGGTCCGCTCCTGCAACTGCAGCGGCGCGCCGGTTCCGCCGATCAGCACGGTGGACGTACCGGTTTGGCCGAGCGCGGCAAGCACGGCCTGGGCCAGCCGCCGGTTATACTCGAACTCAGGAACCCCGCGTGCGCTGGTCGCGCCGGACTGGGACAGGGTGTGGCCGATATCCAGCGCGACCTTGAAGCGAGAACCCGACGGGCACGTTGGCGCCGCGGCGCTGGCAGGCTGGCAGGCCGCAGCCGCCGCAAGCGAGCCGGCCAGGAAAAGCGCTGCTCCGGCGTGCAACGCCCGGGACCGGTGGAGCCGCGCTACCGAAGCGTCCGCTTGCCGACGAAGGTGTGGTAAATCCACAGCACGACGATGGCGCCGATAATGGCCACGATCATGCTGTAAAGGTTGAACCCGGTGACCGGCGCGCCGCCGACCGCCGAGAACAGGAAGCCGCCCACGAAGGCGCCGACCACGCCGAGCACGATGTCGAGCACGATGCCCTGGCCCGTGCCGCTGTAGATCTTGCTCGCGATGAAGCCTGCGATCAGGCCGAGGACCAACCAACCGATGAAGGACACTTCGCTCTCCCGTTTGTAGGTGGGCGCCAGCGGTCGCCGCGCCAGTATCGTTCAAGCGTAGCCAAAGCCCAGGCGCAACGCTAGCGTGCCGTGTCCTTGCACGAGGCCCGCATGAAGCGCCGCGACCTGATTGCCACCGCCGCCGCCGTGACACTGGCCCGTCCGGCCCGGTCCCAGCCCGGCCGGGTGCTGCGGTTTGTGCCGCAGGGCAACCTCGCCAACCCCGACCCGGTGTGGACCACCACGACCCTCGCCCGCAACCACGGCCTGATGGTCTGGGACACGCTGTACGGCGTCACCGACAAGCTTGAGCCGCGTCCGCAGATGGTGGAGGGGCACGAGATCCTGGACGACGGCCGAATTTGGCGTTTCACGCTGCGGCCGCAGCTTCTGTTCCACGACAACGAGCCGGTGCGCCCGGCCGACTGTATCGCCTCCATCCAGCGCTGGGCCAAGCGGCGCGGCCTCGGCCAGCGTATGCTGGAGCAGACGGACGAGATGCGCGCATTGGACGACCGGCGGTTCGAAATCCGCATGCGCAAGCCCTACGCGCTGATGGCCTACGCGCTCAGCGACTGGTGCTTCGTCATGCCGGAGCGCGTCGCGCGGACCAGCCCGTTCGAGCAGATCACCGACTACACCGGCAGCGGCCCGTTCCGTTTCCTGCGGGACGAATGGGTGTCCGGCTCGCGCGCGGTCTATGCCCGGAACGAGAAGTACGTGCCCCGCAACGAGCCGCCGGACGCGGCGGCTGGCGGCAAGGTGGTGCATTTCGACCGGGTGGAGTGGCTGGTGCAGCCGGACCCGGCCACCGCGGCGGCGGCGTTGCAGTCGAACGAGGTTGACTGGATCGAGCAGCCGCTGTTCGACCTGTTGCCGAGCCTGGCCAAGTCGCGCGGCTGCCGTGTGCTGCGGAACGACGGTATTGGCGCCATCGCCATGGTCGCGTTCAACCACCTGCACCCGCCGTTCAACAACCCGAAGCTGCTGCGCGCCCTGCTGCCGGCAGTGGACCAGCAGCAGTTCATGGAGGCGGCCTACGGTCCAGACACCGAGCAGTACCGCACCGGCGTCGGCGTGTTCACCCCCGGCCTGCCAATGGCCAACGCTGCCGGGCTGGAGGCGCTGACCGGCCCGCGGGACATGGCGCTGGCGAAGCGCCTGGTGGCGGAAAGCGGCTACAAGGGCGAGCGCGCGGTGCTAATGTCCCCGTCCGACTATCCGGACCAGCAGGCGTACAGCCTGGTGATGCGGGACCTGCTGACCCAGCTTGGCGTGAACGTCGATTACGTCAGCACCGACTGGGGCACCCTGGTGCAGCGCCGGGCCAGCAGGGAGCCGCCGGACAAGGGCGGCTGGAGCATGTTCTGCACGACCTACGAGGGCATGACTGTGGCGAACCCGGCTAGCCACTTGCCCCTGCGCGGCAACGGCCTGGACGGCTGGTTCGGCTGGCCCACCAGCCCGCGGCTCGAGGCGCTGCGCGACCAGTGGTTCGACGCCCCGGACCTGGCGGCGCAGCGCCGCATCTGCGAGGACATGCAGCGCATCGCCATGGAGGAAGTGCCGTTCCTGCCGGTCGGGCAACGCTTCCTGCCGATTGCCGTGCGCGACAGCCTGAGCGGCATCGTGAAGGCGTCGTACCCCGTGTTCTGGGGCGTCCGCAAAGCCTGAATGGAGAACCGAGCAATGAGCGCGTTCGATTGCGTGGTGCGGGGCACGGTCGTCACCGCGTCCGACATCCTGGCCGACGGCTATGTCGCTATCCGCGGCGACGTAATCGCCGCCATCGGCCAGGGCGAGGCCCCGCCAGCCCAGCGCGTGCTGGACTACGGCGGCCACTTCATCCTGCCCGGCCTCGTGGACGGGCACGTGCACACCTCATCCGCCGTCGGCTGGGCCGGCATCGAGGACACCACCCGCAGCGCCGCCGCCGGGGGCGTCACCACCTGCGTGGACATGCCGTATGATGTGCCCGAGGCCGTGACCGACACCAACCTGCTGGCGGACAAGATCGGCTGGGTCGAGCGCACGTCATACGTGGACGTGGCGCTGTATGGCACCATCCGGAAGCACGGCGGGGTCGGCGAGATCGCCAGCCTCGCGGCGGCGGGCGTCTGCGCGTTCAAGCTGTCGACGTATGAGTATGACGCGGTGCGCTTCCCGCGCATCGACCCGGCCACCATGGTCGAGGCGTTCGCCGCCATTGCCGCCACCGGCCTGCCGGTCTCGCTGCACAACGAAAACCAGGAGCTGGTGGAGCACCTGACGCAGCAGGCGCAGGCGGCCGGCGAAACCCACGCCATCATGCACGCCCGCACCCGGCCACCGCTGGCCGAGACCATGGCGGACCTAGAGATATTCGAGATCGGCTTGCAGACCGGCGCGCACGTCCACATCGCCCACTCCTCGTTGGCGCGCGGCTTCACCATCGCGGAGGCGTTCCGCGGCATGGGCGCCGGCGCCACCGGCGAGGCTTGCATCCATTACTTGTGCCTGACGGAAGACGACCTGGTTCGCCTGGGCGGGCGCGGCAAGTGCAACCCGCCGGTGCGCAGCGCGGCCGAGGTGGAGCTGCTGTGGCAGGCGCTGCTGGCCGGCCAGATCGAGTACATCTCGACCGACCACGCCCCCTGGCCCGCGGACAGCAAGGACCAGGCGGACATCTTCGCGTGCGGCGCCGGGCTGACTGGGTTGCAGAGCTTCGCGCCGCTGATGTTCACCCTGCTGGCGGAACGCGGCCTGTCGCCCACCTTGATGGCGAAGTACTGCGCCGAGCGCAGCGCCCGCTTCCATGGGCTGTGGCCGCGCAAGGGCGCAATCCGCGTAGGGTCCGACGCTGATTTGGTGGTGCTGGAGCATGGCCAGTTCACCTTCGACGCGACAGTGATCCAGGACCGGCCGGAGATGCGCTGGTCGCCGTACCAGGGCCGGGCCATGCGCGCGCGGGTGGCGGCGACGCTGCTGCGCGGGCGGCTGGTCTGGGACGGCGCGGCGGTGCTGGGCCAGCCTGGCGACGGGGTGTTCGTCAAGCGGAGCTCCGGACCATTGCCGGCGTAACATGTCCCGGCTTCCGGTAGTGGGTCAGTTTCGACTTCAGCTTCCGACCCATCTCGGTCATTCAGCTTCTCGCGCACTGTGCTCTCGAACAACCTTTCCGCTATGAAAGACTATGCTATCCGTCAGGCACCCGTCCCTCTTTACCAGCCTGCGTACCTTTGGGTATGGGCTAATGCCTGTGTTTCACGATCCGGTGGGCATAGGATCGCTTGTGCTGAAGGTGCCGAAAGAGGCCATTCTTGCCGCACTGTTGAGAGACGAGGTGAAGGTCTACCTCCTTGCTGATGGGCAGGGTCAAGCTAGTCACCTGGGTGTTGTCACCGCGTTCTTCGAAGACGAAGACGAGCCATTGATGATAGCCACCACGCTGTTCAGCGACGACAATTTACTCCCAGACATCGTCTCGGTCTTGAGCCAGCCAAAGTTCGATATCTATTTCTTTGACGAACACGATCGGGAATGGCTCGGCGTGCGGGCTACTAACTCGGACGTGGATCGATGGCGGCGTGAGTTCGAAACCGCAACTTTCGCGCCGTTTGACGTGGCTACTTGTTACGAATTGGCTAACCGCCTCAAGCACCGGTTCTCCGTCCGCGACGGGAACGACGATCGCTCAGCCTTCACCATGCTTCTTGGCGAACGGCTCTACGTCGATGACCTCCTGATACTCGACACCCGGCCGGAGGCCCACCAGTTCCGCGAAGCTCAATCGCGCCCTGCGATAGCGCGGTTGGTCCGCGAAGACCCTGGCCCGCCTCAGGAGCGGGACATCGCGGTCTTGCTCAGTCGCGCCTTTCCAGCGGGGAGCATCTATCTTAACCCGTTTCGAGCCGACACGGACACGGAACTCACCGATGTCCTTGTGGTCACAGAAAGGGCAGTCCTGTTCATTGAAGCGAAGGACAGTCCCAACACGGCGGCATCGCTGAACCGAGTGATTGATCGAAAGCGAAAGGCGATCCAGAAGCAGATCGAGAAGGCCACAAAGCAGCTCCAGGGCGGTCTCAGCTACGCGCGAGCCCATGACGGTGTAACGGTCCAGACCACAGATGGCCCTACGACAATACCGTTAGACGGTCGACAACTGCTAGGCCTCGTAGTCGTCCGAGAGATATTCGATCATGACCAGTTCGCCAATAGTAAACCCGTTCTTGATCTCGTTGAGCATCTACGGTTGCCCATTATGCTGATCGACTATGCCGGCTTGCACATGGTATCTCTCAACCTGCGCACCCCGGAGCGCTTCATAGATGCGCTACACAACCTCTTCGACTCCGCGATCGAGCATGGCCGTTTCCCGAGATCTGTATGGAATGGACCTCCTCCGACCGAATAGGCTGGACCTATCGGCCAAACCTCTCGTGCGCCTTGAATGCGATAGCTGACTGTTTCGCTCAATACCGGGCAGTCCACTCTCTACCATGTGCGGATTTTCAAACTGACCCACGGCCCGGCTCCCAGCTTGCCGCATTGCAGATTCAGGTGTGGGATAGCTAGCAAGTCCTGCACACAGAGGTCTTTGGAGGGAACAGATGGATCGCACACCGAACATCCCACGCCGCCGCTGCGCGACATTGGCGTTGGTATTGATTGCCGGCCTCGGCTCAGCGTCTCCGCCCGCGTGGGCGGCCAGCGACATCGAGATGCAGGAGTTCATGGTGCCAGCGTCCGACCCTGGCATCCAGCTTTACGTCCGCAACAAGCATCCCAAGGGCACCCAGTCATTCTCCGCCGACCGGGTGCTGGTCTATGTCCACGGCGCGACCTACCCGGCGGAAACCGCGTTCGACCTGCCGGTGGGCGGCGCGTCGATGATGGACATCATGGCCGCCCGCGGCTGGGACGTGTGGCTGCTGGACGTGCGCGGCTACAGCCGTTCCACCAGGCCGCCGGAGATGGACCGGCCAGCCGCGGACAGCAAGCCGATCGTCAACACCGCGACCGCCGCCCGGGACGTGGCATCGGTCGTGGACTTCGTCATGCAGCGGCGGCAGGTGCCCAAGGTGAACCTGATGGGCTGGTCGTGGGGCACCTCCATCATGGGGCTGTACACCACGACGCATAACGCCAACGTGGGCCGCCTGGTGCTGTTCGCGCCGCAGTGGCTCAGCACCGCGAAGGTGCCGCCGGACGCGCCGCCGCTGGGCGCATACCGTGCCGTCACCCGCGACGCGGCGCGCGACCGTTGGCTGATGGGCGTGCCGGAGGACAAGAAGGCCGACCTGATCCCGCCGGGCTGGTTCGAGATGTGGGCCGACGCGACGTTCGCGACCGACCCGGTGGGCGCCAAGCAGACCCCGCCAGTGCTGCGCGCGCCGAACGGCGTCGTGCAGGACAGCCGGGATTATTGGCTGGCCGGCAAGCCGCTGTATCAGCCCGCTGACATCACCGTGCCGACCCTGCTGATCCACGCGGAGTGGGACGCCGACCTGCCGACCTACCAGACCGCCGCCTATTTCGCGCAGTTGAAGAACACGCCGTACAAGCGCTGGGTCGAGCTAGGCGAGGGAACCCACACGGTCATCTTGGAAAAAAACCGCATGCAGTTCATCCGGGAGATCGCGCACTTCCTGGAGGAACCGCCGCAGACGCTGAACTGAACCTTAGCGCGTCCGGGCCGCCAACACCTGGCGGTCGCGGCCGGCGCCGAAGCCGCTGGCGGCGCAGCCCAGGCCTAAAGCCACGAACAGAGCGGCCGCCGCGTCGAAGCGGCCGGTCCAATCGTGCAGCACGCCGACCAGCAAGGGACCGAACGCCGCCAGCACGTAGCCGACGCCCTGCGCCATGCCGGACAGTTGCGCCGCGACCTGAGGGTCGGGCGAGCGCAGCACGATAATCAGCATGGCGGCGGCGAACAGCCCGCCCTGGCCGACGCCCAGCAGCGCCGACCAGGCCCAGGCCGTCGAGACCGGCGCGAACATCAGGCCCAGCAGTGCCACGACGGCGACGGCCACCAGCATGGCGCACAGCCCGCTCTGGTTCCGGGACCGCATGGCGAGCGGCGGGACCAGCAGGCAGGCCGCCGCCTGGACCATGATGGACGCCGAAACAACCAGGCCCGCCGTCACCCCGTCCATGCCACGCGCCCGCAGGATGGGCGCGAGCCAGCCGAACACGGAGTAGGCGAGCGACGATTGCAGCCCCATGAACAACGTGACCTGCCACGCCAAGGGGTCGCGCCAGAGACCCCGGACGGCATGATGTGCTCCCAGGCTTTCGTCTGGCCCGGCCACGGCCTGCGGCGTCCATATCAGGGCGGCCAGCAGCGCCGGCAGCGTCCAGATGGCGAGGGCGCCGGGCCACGAGCCGCCCAACGCATGTTCGATTGGCACCGTAAGGCCGGCCGCCGCCGCGGCGCCCGCGCACAGCGCCATGGTGTACAGCCCGGTCATCAGCGCCGCCTGGCTCGCGAAACGCCGCTTCACCAGCCCGGGCAGCAGCACGTTGCCGACCGCGATTCCCACGCCAGCGAGCGCCGACCCGGCGAACAACGCCGGGACGCCGGCCAGCCCGCGCAGTCCCGTGCCGAGCGCCACCAGTAGCACGACCGCCAGCAGCGTCCGCTCGGTCCCGAACCGCCGCGCGAGCCTCGGCGCCAGCGGGGCGAACGCGCCGAGGCACAGCACCGGCAGGATGGTGAGCCAACTCGCGGCCGCGGGGGACAACCTGGTCGTCGCCAGCACCTCCGGCAGCACCGCCGACAAGCTTGCGAACACCGGGCGCAGGTTGAACGCGATCAACACCACGCTGGCCCCGAGCAATAGGCTGCTTACGCCGCTGCGGACGTTGACCCGTGGCTTGACCCGCAGTTTGCCTGGGCCGTCGAGCGTCGCGTCGTTTATAGGCTCGGCGGCCTGGTTGTTCATTGCGGCATTACGCCACGGAACGGCCCCCGCGTCACGGCGGGTGCGTGCGGGGCAGGGATGACGATGGAGCACGGTGGAAACCGGGGAGCACGATGGAAACCTGCACGGGCGTCCACTATGTTCCCGGCACACGCCGGGGGACCTCCATGACTGCATTGCGTTTGCTGCTGAACATCGCCTGGATCGTGCTGGGCGGCATATGGATGGCGGCGGCTTGGGTCGTGGCGGCGGTCGTGCTGGCCATCACGATCATCGGCCTGCCATGGGCCAGGGCCGCGTTCAACATCGCGCTTTATACGCTGCTGCCGTTCGGGCACCGGGTCGTGCCGCGCGACGCGCACACCGGGCGCGAGGACCTCGGCACCGGGCCGCTTGGTTTCCTGGGCAACGTGATCTGGCTTCTGCTCGCGGGCTGGTGGCTGGCGCTCGGCCACTTGGTCATCGTTGCCGGGCTGGCTGTCACCATCATCGGCCTGCCGTTTGCGTGGGCGCACCTGAAGCTGGCCGGCATCGCGCTCTGGCCGGTCGGGCGCATGATCGTGCCCGCTGACCTGCCGTATCCGGCGCAGCGCTGAACCACTTAAGACAGGATCACCGGCCATGGACCTTGGGCTGAACGGACGCCGCGCGCTCGTGACTGGCGGCACGAAGGGGATCGGCCGGGCCATTGCGGAGTGCTTCGCGCAGGAGGGCGCAAGCGTCGCCCTGTGCGCGCGCAACGCTGGCGAGGTGGAGGAGGCTGTCGCCACATTGCGCGGCCACGGCGTGGACGCGTTCGGCCAGGCGCTGGACATCACGGACGGTCCAGCGCTGCACCGCTTCGTGCAGGAGGCAGCGGCGGCGCTGGGCGGCCTCGATTTCATCGTGGCGAACGTGAGCGCGCTGGCGATTGGGCAGGACGAGGCGGCTTGGCGCGCTGGCTTCGAAACCGACCTGATGGGCGCGGTGCGGCTGGTGGACTCGGCCATGCCATACCTCGAACAGTCTGGCGCGGCGTCGGTCACCTTCATCTCCAGCGTGTCCGGCCGGGAGATCGACTTCGCCGCCGGCGCTTATGGCGCGATTAAGGCGGCGCTCGTGCACTACGCCCAGGGCCTCGCCTACCAGCTTGCGGCGAAGGGGATACGGGCCAACACGGTTTCGCCGGGCAACACCTACTTCGAAGGCGGAGTTTGGGCGCGCATCGAGCGGGAGAACCCGGCCTTGTTCACCCAGGCGCTGGCGCTCAACCCTACTGGCCGCATGGGAACGCCGGAAGAAGTCGCACGCGCAACCGTGTTCCTCGCCAGCCCGGCTGCGAGCTTCGTGACCGGCACCAACCTGGTCGTGGACGGCGCGCTCACGCGGGGCGTGCAGCTCTGAACACAGACTAAGCAATGTGCCATTCCGAAATTGACCATTCATAAGTCAAATGCCTAATAAAACAGCAGTGTAATTGCGCTTTCAATTTCTGATGCCTGTCTGCTAATCAAATCTCCTGTAGCGCAATGCAGCAAACGCCTGCGTTCCTCTGGGAGAGCCGATTTGCCCGATCCGACCAAGCTCAGCCGACGGACAGCGCTGTGCGGCGCCGCGACCACGATGGCGGCAGTCGCCGCTGCGTTCCCGTGCGGCGTTCATGCCCAGGGCGCCGGGCCGGAGCTGAAGCGCGCCAACCTTGGCTATATCGCGTTGACCGACGCCGCCCCGCTTATTGTGGCCAAAGAGCGCGGCCTGTTCGCCAAGCACGGCATGCCGGACACCGAGGTGCAGAAGCAGGCAAGCTGGGGCGGCGCCCGCGACAACCTCGTGCTGGGCGGCGGCGGTGGCGGCATCGATGGCGCGCACCTGCTGACGCCGCTCGCCTACCTGATCCACACCGGGCGCGTGGTGCAGAACGCGACGCCGGTACCGATGGCGCTGGTGCTGCGGCTGAACACCAACGGCCAGGCGATTTCGGTGTCAAAGGCGCTGCAATCGACCGGGGCGCAGCTCGACAGCAAGCCGCTCAAGGCGGCGTTCGCTGGCAAGTCCGAAAACAAGGTCGCCATAACCTTCCGCGGCGGCACGCATGACATGTGGCTCCGCTACTGGCTGGCGGCTGGCGGGATCGACCCGGAGCGGGACGTGCAGACCATCGTGGTGCCGCCGCCGCAGATGGTGGCGAACATGAAGGTCGGCACCATGGACGCGTTCTGCGTCGGCGAGCCATGGAACGACCAGTTGGTGAACCAGAAACTCGGCTACACCGCTTGCACCACCGGGGAGATTTGGCGCGACCACCCAGAGAAGTCCCTGGCGCTGCGGGCCGATTGGGTGGCGCGCAACCCGCGCGCGACCGAGGCGCTGGTGGCCGCCGTGATCGAGGCGCAAATCTGGGCGGACAAGCTCGAGAACAAGGCGGAACTCGCGGCGACGCTGGGCAAACGCGCGTGGTTCAACGTGCCGCCGGCCGACATCCTGCCGCGGTCCCGGGGCGACGTGGACTACGGCGACGGCCGCAGGGTTGAGGCCTCGCCGCTGCGCATGAAGTTCTGGGCCGACGCGGCGAGCTACCCGTTCCAGTCGCACGACCTCTGGTTCCTGACCGAGAACCAGCGCTGGGGCATCCTGCCGCCGGACCTCGACACCAAGGCGCTGGTCCAGGGCGTGAACCGCGAGGATTTGTGGCGCAGGGCGGCGGCGATGGCGGGCGTGGCGGCGGCTGAGCTGCCGGCCGGTCCGAGCCGGGGCGTCGAGACCTTTTTCGATGGCGTGCGCTTCGACCCCGCCGACCCCGCCGCCTACCTCGCCTCCCTGTCCATCAAAAAAACCAGCGCGTCCTAGGGGATCACCGCATGAGCCTCACCCTCGCCACCCCGACGACCGCCCCGCCGAGCCTGCCGTCGATCCGCCTGCGCGGCGCGCTGTCGCGGATCGGCGCCGCCCTGGTGTCCGCCCTGCCGCTTGTGGTCGTGCTGACGCTGCTGCTTGGCGCCTGGCAACTGCTCGCCAGCCGGCCCGGCAGCTCGCTGCCGCCGCCGACCGCCGTGTGGGCCACCAGTTCGGAACTCATCACCGACCCGTTCTATGACCGTGGCGGGCTGGACAAGGGATTGTTCTGGCACCTGTCCGCATCGTTGACCCGCGTGCTGCAGGGCTTCACGCTGTCGGCGGTCGTCGGCGTGCTGCTGGGCCTGCTGGTCGGCACCAGCGCCATCGCCACCCGGGGGCTGGACCCGGTGTTCCAGGTTCTCCGCACCGTGCCGCCCCTGGCCTGGCTGCCCCTGGCTTTGGCGGCGTTCCGCGACGCGCAGCCGAGCGCGATCTTCGTGATTTTCATCACTGCGATCTGGCCGGTCATCATCAACACGGCTGTCGGCGTGCGGCAGGTGCCGCAGGACTACCGCAACGTCGCGCGGGTCATCCGCCTGCGTGGGCCGAAGCTGTTCACCCGCATCATCCTGCCCTCGGCGGCGCCCTACATCTTCACCGGGCTGCGCATCGGCATCGGGCTGAGCTGGCTTGCGATCATCGCAGCCGAGATGCTGATCGGCGGCGTCGGCATCGGCTTCTTCATTTGGGACGCCTGGAACAGCTCCAACATCAGCGACATCATCGTGGCGCTGGTTTACGTGGGCCTGGTCGGCTTCGTGCTGGACCGGCTGGTGGCGCTGGCCGGCCGGCTGGTCACCCGCGGCGTGCAGGTGTAGGGCGATGGCCGCGTTCCTCGACATCAGCGACGTCACCGTCCGCTTTCGCTCCAACCAGCCGGCCACGCTTAAGAACGTGTCGCTGCCCATCGCCAAGGGCGAGTGGGTCAGCATCATCGGCCACTCCGGCTGCGGCAAGAGCACATTGCTGAACGTGGTCGCCGGGCTGCTGCCGGCCACCAGCGGCGGCGTGCTGCTGGAGGGCCGGGAGGTGGACGAACCCGGCCCGGACCGCGCGGTGGTGTTCCAGAACCACTCGCTGCTGCCGTGGCTGACCTGCGCCGAGAACGTCATGCTGGCCGTGGAGCAAGTAAGCCCGCGCAGCCGCAGCCGGGCAGACCGCGCGGCCTGGGTGCATGACGTGCTGGGCATGGTGCGGATGCAGCACGCCGCCGACAAGCAGCCCGGCGAGATCAGCGGCGGCATGAAGCAGCGCATCGGCATCGCCCGCGCGCTCGCGATGCAGCCGAAGGTGCTGCTGCTGGACGAACCGTTCGGCGCGCTGGACGCCCTGACCCGCGCGCACTTGCAGGACCAGGTGGCCGACATCCACGCCCGCCTGGGCACCACCGTGCTGATGATCACCCACGACGTAGATGAGGCGGTGCTGCTGTCCGACCGCATCGTCATGATGACCAATGGGCCGGAGGCCGGCATCGGCGAAATCCTGTCCCCGGGCCTGCCGCGCCCGCGCGACCGGCTGGCGCTGGCGACCGATGCGCGGTTCATCGAGGCGCGCCGGGCCATGATGCAGTTCCTGTATGCCCGGCACCGCAACCCGGCCGAGGCAGCCTGAGCCATGCGCGTCGTCGTGGTTGGCGCGGGTCCGGCGGGCCTGCGCGCGGCGGGCCTGGCGTCGGTGGGCGGGCTGGATGTCACGCTGCTCGGGGCTGAGCACGGCGACCCGTACAACCGGGTCACGCTGAGCAACCTGTTGGCCGGGGACGTCGAGGAGAGCGGGTTGCTGACCCCCGCCGCCGTGGGCGTCCAATACCGGCCTGGCACGCGGGTGGCCTCCGTGGACCGGGACAGCGGCCAGGTCCTGCTGGAGAGCGGCGAGGCCTTGGCATACGACCGCTTGGTGCTGGCAACCGGGTCCGGCGCGGTGCGCCTGCCGCTGCCCGGCGCCGATCTGCCCGGCGTGCTGCTGTACCGGACCCTGGCCGACGTGCGCGCCATGCTGGCGGCGGCGGAGGCGGGTGGCCGCGCAGTGGTGATCGGCGGCGGCCTGCTGGGTTTGGAAGCAGCCGCCGGGCTGGCGCGGCGCGGCATGCAGGTGACGGTCGTGCACGCGGTGGACCGCCTGATGGAGCGCCAACTCGACCCTGGCGGCGCGGCGCACCTGGCGCGGCGGCTGGCGGGGCAGGGCGTGTCCCTGGCGCTCGCGGCCAGCACCCGCGCCATCACCGGCACGGACCGGGCGGAGGGGGTGGAGCTTGCCGACGGGCGGGTGCTGCCAGCGGACCTCGTGGTGATGGCGGTCGGCATCCGGCCAGAGACTGGGCTAGCGCGGCAGGCAGGCCTCGCGGTCGGCCGCGGCATCCTGGTCGATGACGCGATGCGCACCAGCGATCCCGACATCCTGGCCGTGGGCGAGTGCGCCGAGCATCGCGGCCTGTGCTGCGGCTTGGCCGCGCCAGCGCTGGCGCAGGCTGCGGTGGCTGCGGCCACGCTGCTGGGTCGTCACGAGGCATACAATCCGGCCGAGGACTCGACGGCGCTCAAGGTCGCTGGCGCGGCGGTCTGGAGCGCCGGGGAGCCGGTGGCGGCGGACGCCGACAGCCTGGTGCTGGATGACGGCGACCTGGGCCATTACCGCCATCTGCTGCTGCGCGACGGCCGCCTGGTCGGCGCCGTGCTGCTGGGCGAGACCGGCGATGCGCCCTGGTACCTGCGCCTGATCCGGGACGGCGACGACGTGTCCGGGTTGCGCCACGCCCTGCCATTTGGTCCAGCCTTCATAAGCGAGCCCGCCGTGCCATGACCGACCAGTTCAGCAACGAGCAACAGGAATACCTCAAGGGCTTCATGTCCGGGGTCGAGGCCCGGCGCGGCAGCATCGCGCCGCCTGCCGGCCCTGCCGCCGACCCCACGGACTTGCAGCGGCAAGCCCAGGACCGCACGATCGCGGAGGGCGGCAAACTCACGCCGGAGGAGGAGGCGAAGCGCCGCCGCCATCCGCTCGACCGCACGGACGAGATCGCGAAGCTTGCGGCCGAAGGGCGTTTCCCGAAAGGGACCGACGTGTTCCTCACCAAGTTCCACGGCCTGTTCTACGTCGCACCGGCGCAGGACAGCTTCATGTGCCGGATGCGCGTGCCGGGCGGCATCATGACGGCGGCGCAGTTCCGCGGCGTGGCGGACCTGGCCTCCGATCTCGGCGGCGGGTTCGTGGACATCACCACTCGCGCCAACCTGCAAGTGCGGGAGCTGCCGGCCGCCGTGGCGCCCGAGGTGCTGCACCGGCTGGCGGAACTGGGCCTCACCAGCCGCGGCGCGGGCGCCGACAACGTGCGCAACGTGACCGGCAGCCCGACCGCCGGCATTGACCCGCAGGAGCTGATCGACACCCGGCCGAAGGCGCGCGCCATCCACCACCACATCCTGGATCACCGCGAGCTGTTCGGGTTGCCGCGCAAGTTCAACATCGCGTTCGACGGCGGCGGCCGGGTGCCGGTGCTGGAGGACACCAACGACATCGCGCTTTCGGCCGTGCAGGTCGAGCCGGGCTTTGGGGTGGAGCCGGGGGTGTACTACGCCCTGGCGCTGGGCGGCATCACCGGGCACAGCGACTTCGCGCGCGGCACCGGCGTGGTGGTGCCGCCGTCCGACACCACTGCGGTGTGCGACGCCGTGTTGCGGGTGTTCATCGCGCACGGCGACCGCACCAGCCGTAAAACCAGCCGGCTCAAGTATCTGCTGGACCGCTGGGGCCACCCGCGTTTCGTGGAGGAGGTCGAGGCGCAACTCGGCCGCCCGCTGCTGCGCGTGCCTTCTGAGGCCGTGCAGCCTCGCCCGGCGCAAGAGAAACACGGCCACGTTGGCGTGCACCCGCAACGCCAGCCCGGCTTGCACTACGTCGGCATCGTCTGTCCGGTCGGGCGGCTCACCAGCGAGCAGGCGCGCGGGCTGGCGGACGTAGCGACGCGCTATGGGTCAGGGACGGTGCGGCTCACGGTTTGGCAGAACCTGCTGCTGTCCGACATCCCCGAAGCCGGGCTTCCGGCAACGTTGGACGCCGTGGCGGCGCTCGGCCTGGGCTGGGAGGCCAGCGCGATCCGCGGCGGGCTGGTGGCCTGCACGGGCAACGCCGGCTGCAAGTTCGCGGCGTCCAACACCAAAGGGCACGCGGCGGCGCTGGTGGACTACCTAGACCCGCGCATCACCGTGGCGCACCCGGTGAACATCCACCTGACCGGCTGCCCGAACTCCTGCGCGCAGCATCTGGTGGGCGACATCGGCCTGCTGGGCGCGCGGGTGGACCAGGGGGGCGAGGACACGGTTGAGGGCTACGACCTGCACGTCGGCGGCGGCGCAGGGCCGGAGCAGCGGATCGGCCGGCTGATCCGCCCGGCCATCGCCTTCCCGGACCTGCCACCGCTGGTGCTGAACCTGTTGCAGGCCTGGACCGCGAACGGCGGCACCGAGACGTTCCAGCAATGGAGCGCCGCCCGCAGCGGGGCGGAGTTGCAATCCGTGCTGGACGGAGCGCCGGCATGAACGCCATGTCCGGCCTGCCGTCGCCCGACATCGTGCCGTTGATCCCGGAGTCGGCGCCGTTCAGCCCCGCCCAGCGCGCCTGGCTGAACGGCTTCCTGGCCGGCATCTACGGCGGACAGGCGTCCGGCGCGTCCAACCTGTCAATCGGCGCGCCTCCAGCCGCGGAGCCGGAAGACATGCCCTGGCATGACCCGGCGCTCGACCTGCCGGAACGCCTGCGCCTTGCCGAAGGCCGTCCGCGCCCACGGCAGTTGATGGCGGCGATGGCGCAGCTTGACTGCGGCCAGTGCGGCTACCTGTGCCAAACCTACGCGGAGGCGTTGGCCGAGGGCCGGGAGACCAGCGCCGGGCTGTGCGTGCCGGGCGGCAAACCGACCACTAAGGCGCTGAAGGGGATGCTCGCAGCCGCGCCCGTGGTGGCCGCCGTCCCGCCGCCCGCGCCTGTCGTGCCGCTGGGTCAGCCGGTGCAGGTGCTGGAGTGCGTGCGCCTCAGCGGCGACGCCTCCGCCAAGGAGGTCCGGCACGTGCGGATCGGCCTGGCCGAGAGCGGGCTGCGTTACCTGCCAGGGGACAGCCTCGGCCTCATGCCGGAAAACGACCCGGCGCTGGTGGGCCTGGTGCTCGCGGCCCTGGGCGCGACCGGGGCGGAGCCGGTGCCGCTCGCGGATGGTCCGGTGCCGTTGCGCGACGCGCTGCTGCGCCGGCTCGACATCGCCCGGCCGCTGGACCGCACGCTGGAGCTGCTGGCCGGTGCCGCCACTGACCCGAAGCAAGCCGAGGCGCTGCGCCGGTTGCAGGACGGCGACGACGGCGCAGAGCCGGACGCGGCCGACCTGTTGGACCTGATTGAGGCGTTCCCCTCCGCGCGCCCCCCGGTTGCGGACCTGGCGCGCAGCCTGCCAAGCCTGAAGCCCCGGCTGTACTCCATCGCCTCCGCGCCGGAGGCCGTGCCGGGCGAGGTGCATTTGTGCATCTCCGTGGTGCGGACCGCACGCCGCGGCCGGGTGCGGCAGGGCGTCGCCAGCGCCTATCTGGCCGACCACGCCCATGACGGCCGCCCGGTGCTGGCGACCATCACTTCCAGCCACTTCCGCCTGCCGCCGGACCCGCAGACCGCGATCATCATGGTCGGCCCCGGCACCGGCATCGCCCCGTTCCGCGCGTTCCTGCAAGCGCGCCAAGTCGCAGGCTCGCGTAGCCCGGCCTGGCTGTTCTTCGGCGACCAGCACGAGGCTTGCGACTACCTGTACCGGGACGAGCTTGAGGCATGGCGAGCGGACGGCACGCTGACCAACCTCAGCCTGGCGTTCTCCCGCGACCAGTCCAAGAAGGTTTACGTGCAGGACCGTATGCGGGAGGCCGCGCCGGACCTGTGGCGCTGGCTGCAGGGCGGCGCGCACTTCTATGTCTGCGGCGACGCCAGCCGGATGGCGCGCGACGTGGATCAGGCGTTGCGCGACGTGGCGCGGCAGGAGGGCGGGCTGTCCGAGGACCAGGCGCGCGATTGGACCGCGGCGCTGGCCCGGCAGGGCCGCTACCTGCGCGACGTGTACTGATGCCGGTCCGCACGACGTGCCCGTACTGCGGCGTCGGCTGCGGCGTGCTGGCGACCGTGGCGGGCGTTATTGCCGGAGACCCGGAGCATCCTGCCAACTACGGGCGCCTGTGCAGCAAGGGCACGGCGCTCGGCGAGACGCTGGGTCAGGAAGGGCGTTTGCTTTACCCTGAGATCGGCGGCCAGCGGGTGTCCTGGGACGTGGCGCTGGACCACGTGGCTGAAGGCTTCGCGCGCACGCTGGAGCGGCACGGACCCGGCGCGGTGGCGCTGTACGTGTCCGGGCAGTTGCTGACCGAGGACTACTACGCGGCCAACAAGCTGGCGAAGGCGGTGCTTGGAACCGGCAACATCGACAGCAACAGCCGCCTGTGCATGGCGAGCGCCGTCGCCGCGCACCGCCGCAGCTTTGGCGAGGACCTGGTGCCGGGCATCTACGCCGACCTGGAACTGGCGGACCTATTGGTGCTGGTGGGCAGCAACCTTGCCTGGTGCCACCCGGTGCTGCACCAGCGCGTCCAAGCCGCCCGCGCGGCACGGCCGGACATGCGGATCATCGTGGTGGACCCACGCCGCACCGCGACCTGCGAGGGCGCGGACCTGCATCTACCGCTGCGGCCCGGCACCGACGTGGACCTATTCGCCGGGCTGCTGCGGCACCTGCACGGCCTGGGCCACGCCTGGCCCGGCGCGGCCGAGGCGGCGGCGCACGGGCTTGACCTGGCCGGCACCGCCCAAACGTGCGGGCTGAACCCTGCGGACCTGCAAAAGTTCTACGACCTGTTCGCCGCCACGCCGCGCACCGTTACGGCGTTCAGCCAGGGCGTGAACCAAAGCAGCGCCGGAACGGACAAGGGCAACGCGATCATAAACTGCCATTTGGTGACCGGGCGCATCGGCCTGCCCGGCGCGGGGCCGTTCAGCCTCACTGGGCAGCCAAACGCCATGGGCGGGCGGGAGGTCGGCGCGCTGTCCAACATGCTGGCCGCGCACCTGGACTGGTCCCGCCCCGGTGACCTCGACCGGTTGGGGCGCTTCTGGGATACGGACCGCCTGCCGATCGCGCCGGGATTGAAGGCGGTGGACCTGCTGCGCGCTGTGGGCCGCGGCGAGGTGCGGGCGATCTGGGTAATCGGCACCAACCCCTTAGTGTCGTTGCCCGAGGCGGACGCGGTGCGGCAGGCGCTGTCGGCGTGCGAGTTGGTGGTCGTGTCCGAGTGCGTGGCGAGCGACACTCTGGACCTCGCGCATGTGCGGCTGCCCGCGTTGGCCTGGGGCGAGAAGGACGGCACCGTCACCAACAGCGAACGGGTCATCAGCCGGCAGCGCGCCTTCCTGCCGCTACCCGGCGAGGCCCGGCCGGACTGGCAGGCGCTGGCCGGCGTGGCGGCGCGCTTGGGCCGTGCGGACGCGTTCGCCTGGTCCGGTCCGGCGGACATCTTCCGCGAACACGCGGCGCTCAGCGGGTTCGAGAACGCGGGCGCGCGCGGGTTCGACATCTCGGGCCTGGCTGGGCTGTCGGACGCCGGGTATGCGGCGATGGCGCCGACGCGCTGGCCTCGCCCCGCGGTTGGCCCAGCATCGGAACGGCTGCTGACCGGTGGCGCGGGGCCGTCCAGTCCCGCTCAGATCGTGCCGACGCCGCTGCGTCCGCCGGCGCAACAGGCCAGCGCCGCCTATCCGCTTATCCTGATGACCGGGCGGGTGCGGGACCAGTGGCACACCATGACGCGGACCGGCCGGACTCCACGGCTGTTCGCGCACTGGCCGGAGCCGACGTTGGACGTGCATCCCACCGACGCGGCGGCGCTGCCGGATGGCGGGTTGTGCCGGGTCACCGGGGAGGACGGCTCGGTGGTGCTGCGGGTGCGGCATGACGCCGGTGCAAGGCCGGGCAGCGTGTTCGCGCCGATGCACTGGACGATGCGCTTCTGCGGCGCTGGCCGGGTCAACACAGCGGTCGGCGCCGCGACCGACCCGTTCAGCGGGCAACCCGAGCTGAAGCATACGCCGGTGCGACTGGAGCCTTATTCCGCGCGCTGGCACGGCTTCCTGATAAGCCGGCGTCAGCCGCCGGCGGACCTGGCCGAATGGTGCGCCCTGGTTCCGCTCGGCACCAGCGGACAAACCACAGCCTGGCGCGCGGAGTTGGCGGGGCCGGACGCGCCGGAGCAGGCCGCTGCGCGGATTGAGGCCTGGGCGGCCGGGCCGGGCGCATGGCTGCGCTTGTCCGACCCAGCCGCTGGCGTGCTGCGTCTGGCGCGGGTGGAGGGTGGTCGGCTAGACGCCTGCCTGTTCATGGGCCGCAGCCATGTCCTGCCACCGCGCGACTGGCTCGCGAGCCTGGTGCAGCAGCCGGTCATCACGCTGCAGGACCGGCGCACGCTGCTGGCCGGCCGTCCTGCCAGCGGCCCAGCGCCAGAGCCGAGCCTGTGCGTCTGCCACGGCGTCGGCGCCCGGGTCATCACGGCGGCGATCCAGGACGGCTGCGGCAGCGTGGACGCGGTCGGCGCGCGCACCCTGGCCGGAACCGGCTGCGGCTCCTGCCGCCCAGAGATCGCGCGGCTGGTCGCCTCAGTGCGTGTGCCGACGTTGGCGTAAGCGGCCCGGTTCGCGGTCAATCAGCGATTGCATTGGAGCGTGATCCCCTATTGAGTTCGCGGGCCGCATAAAGCCCGCCCTGGGGAGGAACTGATCCATGCCGTCAGCCGAGCCGGTCCTGTCCGCGCGTGGCATTGCCAAGGCGTTCGGCCCGGTGCGGGTGCTGCATGGCATTAACCTCGACCTCCGGCCCGGCTCGGTTCACGCCGTGGTGGGCGAGAACGGCGCGGGCAAATCCACGCTGATGCGCATCCTGGCCGGGCAAATGACGCCGAGCGCCGGAACGCTGTACGTGAACGGCCAGCCAGTTTCCTTCGCAGGCGTCAGGCAGGCGGAGGCGCGCGGGATCGTGCTGATCCACCAGGAGTTCAACCTGGCCCCGCACCTGAGCGTCGCCGCCAATATCTTCCTGGGCCGGGAGCCGCGTCGGGGATTGTTCTTGGATGAGCCCGCGATGCAGGCCCGGTCGCGCGCCGTGCTGGACGAGCTCGGCTGCGCGCTGGACCCGGCCGCTCCGGTGCGGTCGCTGACCGTGGCGCAGCGCCAGATGGTCGAGATCGCCAAGGCGGTTTCCCGCAACGTGCGCGTGCTCATCATGGACGAGCCCACTGCCGTGCTGACCCAGACCGAGGCCGCCGTGCTGGCGCAGTTCATCCGCAAGCTCACCGCGCAGGGTGTCGCCATCGCCTACATCTCGCACAAGCTGGACGAGGTGCTGGGGCTGGCGGACGAGGTGACGGTGCTGCGCGACGGCGCGATGGTCGCGACTCGGCCGGTGGCGGAGCTGACGCCGCACGCGGTCGCGCGGCTGATGGTCGGGCGCGACGTGTCGGACCTGTTCCCGGTGAAGGCGCCTGTCCCGGATGCGCCGGTTGTGCTGTCGGTGCGAGACGTGGTGGTGCCGGGCTGGGTGCGGGGCGCGTCGTTCGACCTGCGCCGGGGCGAAATCCTGGGCTTTGCCGGCCTGGTTGGCGCCGGGCGAACCGAGCTGATGGAGGGCGTGGTCGGCCTGCGTCCCCGCGCCGCAGGAAGCATCGTCCGGGACGGCCAGCCGGTCCGCATCCGCCACCTGCGTGACGCCACCGCGGCGGGCATGGCGTATCTCACCGA
Organism: uncultured Acetobacteraceae bacterium; assembly: GCA_964242575.1. Taxonomy (GTDB): domain Bacteria; phylum Pseudomonadota; class Alphaproteobacteria; order Acetobacterales; family Acetobacteraceae; genus JANPPS01. The sequence goes on from CAXTCN010000008.1 coordinate 76,308, forward strand.
GGACCGGAAGGGCCGCGGCCTGCTGGTGGGCCAGCCGGCGCGGCCGAACCTCACGTTGCTGGCGCTGCGGCAGTACGGCGAGGTATTCACCAACGAGCGCCGGGAAACGACGGCGCTGGCGCAGGCGGTGCGGGAGTTCGACATCCGCGCTGCCCGGCTGGACCTGCCGGTGGCGCTGTTCAGCGGCGGCAACCAGCAGAAGCTGCTGCTGGCCAAGACCATGCAGGTCGCGCCGCGCGTGCTGATCGTGGACGAACCCACGCGCGGCATCGACATCGGCACCAAGCAGCAGATTTACCTATTCTTGCACGGGCTGGCTGCCGCAGGGGTCAGCATCATCCTGGTGTCGTCCGAGCTGCCGGAGGTGATCGGCCTGTCGCACCGGGTCTGCGTGATGCGCGACGGTCGGATTGCGGGCGTGCTTGCCGACGATGCGATCACTGAGGCGGCGGTGCTGGACCTAGCCGCGGGGGTGAATAATGCCGTCGCTGCCTGACCTCGCGCCCCGGCAGGCGCTGCCGCGCATCAACCTGGTGCAGGCCGGGCCGTTCGTGGCGCTGGCGGTGCTGGTGCTGATCGGGGCGTTGGCCAACCCAGCGTTCCTCGGCGCGGGCAACATCGCCAACGTGCTGACGCGCACGGCCTTCACCGGCATCATCGCGGTTGGCGCGACGTTCGTCATCACTACCGGCAACATCGACCTTTCGGTTGGCTCGCTGGCCGCGTTCGCGTCGGGCGTGACCATCATCGCGCTGAACGCCTTGGCCGGGAGCATGGGCGTCGGCTGGCCGGCGGTGGCGCTGGGTGCTGTGGTGGCGCTCGGGATCGGGCTTGCGGCGGGCGTGGTGAACGGCCTGCTGGTGACGCGCGGACGGATCGAGGCGTTCATCGTGACGCTGGGCACCATGGGCGTGTTCCGCTCGCTCGTGACCTATCTGGCCGACGGCGGCACCTTGTCGCTGGCCTCTCCCATGCGCGCGGTGTACCGGCCGGTGTACTACGGCAGCATTCTCGGCGTGCCCGTGCCGGTGCTGGTGTTCGCGGCGGTGGCGGTGGCGGGCTACGTGCTGCTGACCCGGACGCGGTTCGGCCGCTACTGCATGGCGATCGGCAGCAACGAGGAGGTCGCGCGCTACTCCGCCATCGACGTGGACCGGGTGAAGCTGCTGGCCTTCGTGCTGCAAGGGCTATGCGTGGCGCTGGCCGTGTTCCTGTACGTGCCCCGGCTCGGCTCGGCGTCCGCCACCACCGGGCTGCTGTGGGAGCTGGAGGCCATCGCCGCGGTCATTATCGGCGGCACCATGCTGAAAGGCGGCCACGGCCGCATCTGGGGCACGGTCGCGGGCGCGGTGATGCTGACGTTGATCGATAATATCCTGAATCTGACCGGGGCGATCAGCGTGTACCTGAACGGCTCGATCCAGGGCGTCATAATCATCACCGCCGTCCTATTGCAGCGGGGCGGCGCGCGGCGTTGAGCAAGCAATAAAGGAGACGGGAATGAAACGCAGGACAGTGTTGGCGGCTGCAGTGCTGGCGCCCATCGCGGCAAAAGCTCAGCAGCGGATGCGTATGGGGGTCTCCATCCCCGCCGCGACGCACGGCTGGACGGCCGGGTTGAACTGGCACGCGCAACGGGCGCAGAAGCGGTTGGAGGCCAAGTACCCCAACCTCGAAGTCGTGCTGGTGACGGCGCGCGACGCCTCGCGCCAGGCGAACGACTTGGAGGACCTGGTGTCGGTTCGTAAAATCAACGGCCTAGTGATCCTGCCGTTCGAGTCCGCCCCGCTGACCGACCCGGTGCGCCAGGTCAAGCAAGCCGGCGTGTTCATCACCGTGGTGGACCGTGGCCTGACCGACCCGGCCATCCAGGACGCCTATGTCGCCGGCGACAACACGCGGTTCGGCGAGGTGGCCGGCCAGTACTTCAAGCAGCGCTTCCCGCAGGGCGGCCAGATCGTTGTGCTGCGCGGCATCCCGACCGTGATCGACACCCAGCGGGTCGAGGCGTTCCAGAAGGCCATCGCCGGCAGCGGCGTGAACGTGCTGGCGATGCAGTTCGCCAACTGGAACCGCGACGACGGCTTCCGCGTCATGCAGGACTTCCTGCAACGCTTCTCCAAGATCGACGCAGTGTGGGCGCAGGACGACGATATCGCGCTGGGCGTGATCGAGGCGGTGCGCCAGGCCAAGCGCGAGGACCAGATGTTCATCGTCGGCGGCGCAGGCATGAAGGACATGGTGAAGCGCGTGCTGGACCAGGACCGCCTGGTGCCGGTGGACGTGACCTACCCACCCGGCATGATCGAGCAGGCGATGGACCTGACGGCGGCGTACCTCATGGACAAGGCGCCAATTGCCAAGCAGACCATCATCGAGGCGGTGCTGGTGACGCCGGAGAACGCGAAGGAGCACTACTTCCCGGAGTCGCCGTTCTGACTTGCCGTGGCTTAGGCACGGGCCGCGCCGCCATAGTACTAACGTCGCCGCCGACCAGTGGCGCAAGCGACGGAGCACGACAATGAGCATGGCCCGGACCAACACCCAGATGGCGGCAATCGTCTGCCACGGGCCGGGGGACTACCGGGTGGAACAGGTCACTCGGCTAGCGTGCCGTATGTCCTTGGAATCGATACCGGCACGCATAGCGTCAAGGCGCTGTTAGCCGATGCGGACGGGCGCATCGTCGCCCAGCACAACCAGGGCTGCCAGCCCGACACGCCGTGCCCGCTATGGGCGGAACAGCACGCGCAGGTCTGGCTGGACGCCGTGGCCGCCTGCATCGCCGGGTGCCCAGCTCAACGTTTCCACACCAGCCGCCATCGAGGATCAGGGGCATGCAGGATTTCACGGGCAAGCGCGCGCTCGTCACAGGCGCCGGCAAGGGTATCGGGCGCGAGGTGGTGCGCCATCTGGCGGCGCGCGGGGCGGCCGTCACGGGGCTGAGCCGGTCCGCGGACGACCTTTCGTCGTTGCGGGACGAAACCGGATGCGAGACCGTCGCGGCCTCCCTTGAGGACCTTGACGCCGCATTGGACCGCGTGGCCGGCCTGCCGCCGTTCGACCTGCTGGTGAACAACGCCGGCATCGCGCTGCTGGACCCGGCGCTCGACGTGTCCTCCGCCACGTTCGAGACCGTGATGCGCGTGAATGCCTTGGCGCCGCTTCGCCTAGCGCAACTGGTCGCGCGGGCGGCTATCGCCGACGGCCGCCCGGCCGCTATCGTCAACGTGTCCAGCACCGCCGCGCAGCAGGGATTGCGGGACCATGCGGCGTATTGCGCGTCCAAAGCAGCGCTGGACGCGCTGACCCGCGTGCTTGCAGTCGAGCTCGGTCCGCACCGCATCCGCGTCAACAGCGTCAACCCCACCGTCACGCTCACCCCCATGGCCACCCGCGCCTGGGGCGACCCGGCCAAATCTGGCCCCATGCTGGCGCGCATCCCGCTTGGGCATTTCGCGGAGCCGATGCACGTGGCGGACGCAATCGCATTCCTGCTGAGCGACGCCGCCGCTATGGTCAACGGCGTCTGCTTGCCGGTCGATGGCGGCTTCAGCGTTAGCTAATCACAGCTCCGGTTTGGCGCATGGCTTGCATTGGCCGGCGTGCATCAACCGAAACAGCAACTGTCCCGCGATGTCCGTGATCCCCGTCGATAGCGCAACACGTTCCCACCCCGCTGCAACGCGGCCCATACCGCGTGCCTGGGCCGCGCGGCTGGGCCGGCCGGGCGTGGCCTGGCTCGGCGTCGCTTCGGTCGTTGCCATGCTTGGGTCCTGGTCGCTGCTCGCAACGAGCGGCTTGGTGTCCAGGGACTTGCTGCCCTCGCCGCAGGACGTGTGGAACGCGGCGCGGAGCATCGCGCGGGATGGCTACCGCGGCACGACGCTGTGGGGCAACGCGCTCTCGACGCTGGGCCGCATGACGGGCGGGTTCGGGCTGGCGGTGCTGGTGGGCGTGCCGCTCGGGCTATGGATGGGCCGGGTGCGCGCCGCCGAGGCCTCAATCGGCTGGATCATCCAGTTCATGCGCCCGCTGCCGCCGCTGTCCTACATGATCCTGCTGATCCTGTGGCTCGGCACCGGCGACGCCTCGAAAACGGCCCTGCTGTTCCTCACGGCGTTCCCCATCGTGGTGGCCGCGAGCGTCGCCGGCGCCCGCACCGTGGCAGTGCAGCGCATCCAGGCGGCGCAGGCCTTGGGCGCGACCCGACGCCAGGTGCTGCGCCACGTCGTGCTGCCCTCCGCAGCCCCGATGATCCTGACCGGCTTGCAGATCGCGCTCGCGGCGGCGTTCAGCACCGTCGTCTCGGCCGAGCTGATGGCGGCGACCGACGGGCTGGGCTGGATGGTGATCTCAGCCAGCCACTTCCTACGCAACGACGTGATCATCCTCTGCATCCTGCTGCTCGGGCTGATGGGGGTGACGCTGGCCTGGGGCCTGCGCCTGCTCGACCGACGCCTCGTGCACTGGCGCGGCCGGCTGTGAGGCGCGCCACTCCCCGAGGCATTCCCCCTTGGGCCATCACCGGCCTGGCGATGGCGGTTATCCTCGCGGCATGGGTGGGCGCGACCAGCGGCGGGCTGGTGCGCGACCTGTTCCTGCCAGGTCCGATGGATCTCTGGTCCGGGCTGCACGAGCTGATGCAGGAGGGCTACAAGGGTCGTACGATGCTGGAGCACATCGGCATCAGCCTCGCGCGCGTGGGCCTCGGCTTCGTGACGGGCGCGCTGGTCGGCACGGCGCTCGGCTTGGGCATGGGCGCGCTGCGCCCGCTGGACGCGGCGGCAAGCCCGTTCATCGAGTTCCTGCGCCCGTTGCCGCAGCTCGCCTACCTGATCCTGCTGATCGTTTGGCTCGGCATCGGCGAGGCCAGCAAGGTCACGATGCTGTTCCTGGCCGCCTTGCCGGTCTCGGCCATCGCGGCGCGGGACGGCGTGCGCAACGTGGCGCCGGAGCGCATCCGTGCGGCGCAGGCTCTGGGCGCGACGCGCTGGCAAGTGTTCCTGCACGTCATCCTGCCAAGCGCGCTGCCGGAAATCCTGACCGGCGCGCGGCTCGCGGCCGGCATCGTGTACGGCACGCTCATTGCCGCCGAAATCATCGCCGGGTCGAACGGCATTGGCTGGATGATCCTGGACGCCGGGCGCTTCCTGCGTTCGGACTACGTGTTCGCCGGCATCCTGATGATCGGGCTGGCCGGCCTGGCGATTGACCGCCTGCTGCTGTGGCTGGAGCGGCGCATGGTGCATTGGGCGGGCCGTTGAACAAGGGGATTGGCATGGTTGAGTTTGCAATGACCCGGCGCGCGGCGTTGGCGGGACTGGGTGCGGCCGGGCTGCTGTCGCTGCCCGGACGGGCGCGCGCGGCGGCGCCGGGCCAGGTGAACGTGGGCTTCTTCCTGGAAACCAAGCCCACCATGATCGCCAAGGGCCTGGGCTGGTTCGACGAGGCCGCGCAGTCCAAGATGGCGTGGACCGAGTTCGGCAGCGGCGCAGAGATCAACACCGCGATGGTGGCCGGAAGCTGCGACATCGGCATGGCCACCGGATCGGTTGCGGTGGCGGCCGGGATTGCGCAGGGCCTGCCGTTCCAGTTGGTCGGCATGGTGGACAACATCGGCCCGGCCGAGGAGATGGTGGTGCGCACCAGCGCAGGACTGAGGGCGCCGGCGGACTTCAAGGGCAAGAAGCTTGCGACGCCGTTCGGTTCCACCAGCCATTTCCGGATGTTGGGCTTCCTTAGAACGAACGGCCTGACGCAGCGGGACGTGACGCTGCTGGACATGAAGCCGGCGGCGATCCAGGCGGCGTGGGCCAAGAACGAGATCGACGCCGCCTACCTCTGGTCCCCGGCCAAGAGCAAGCTGATCGAGGCAGGCGGCAGCCTGTATAAAACGTCCGAAACGCTGGAGCAGGCCGGCTACGTCGTGGCCGACCTGATTGTGGTGCGAACCGCGTTCGCGCAGTCCTACCCCGACGCGGTGGTGGGCTTCCTGAAGGCATACGGCCGCGCGCTGGACATGTGGCGGCAAAAGCCGGATGAGGCCGCCGAGATCGTGGGCCAGCAGGCTGGCGTGTCCACCGCGGTCGCCAAGGCGGATATGGAGCAGTATGACTTCGTGCCGCTGGCCGACCAGGCGAGCGAGCGCTGGCTGGGCGCCCCGGGCCAGCCCGGCCGCTTCGCCGCCACTCTGAAAAGCACCGCCGACTTCCTGGTAGAGCAGCGCAGCATCCGCAATGCCCCGGGAATCGAGGCATTCCAAAAGGCGATCAACACCGAGTTCCTGCGCCGGGCAGTCGCCTGACCATGCTGGCGGACCCGGCCTCCTCGTTCGTGAGCTTCGCCGGCGTCTCCGTCCAGTATGGCAACGGCGCGTCGGCGGTGCTGGCGCTGGACCGCGCGGACCTCGCCTTCGCCGAGGGCGAGTTCATCTGCATCGTCGGCCCGTCCGGCTGCGGCAAGACCACGCTGATGCAGACCTTGGCCGGGTTCCTGGCGCCGACCACTGGCAGCGTCAGCCTGGACGGGCGCGTGGTGGACGGGCCGGGACCGGAGCGCGGCGTGGTGTTCCAGCAGCCCGCGCTGTTCCCGTGGATGACGGTCGCGGGCAACGCCGGGTTCGGCCCACGGCTGCGCGGCAACAAGGAAACCGGCGCACGGGTCGAGCGCTGGCTGCGCACGGTCGGCCTGTGGGAGTTCCGCGAACGCTACCCCTATGAGCTGTCAGGCGGGATGCAACAGCGGCTCGCCATCGCCCGGGCGCTGTGCAACGAACCCAAGGTCCTGCTGATGGATGAGCCGTTTGGCGCACTGGACGCACTCACGCGGGAGCGCATGCAGGAGGAACTGCACGCGGTGTGGCGGCGCACCGGCATGACCGTCGTGTTCATAACCCACAGCGTCGAGGAGGCGGTGTATCTCGGCACCCAGGTCGTGGTGATGTCGCCGCGCCCCGGCCGCATCGTCGAGCGCATCCCCGTGCCGTTCGCCCGCGGCGCCGGCGACGCCAGCATCCGCACGGTCAAGAGCGCGCCGGATTTCGTGGCGATGCGCGAACAGGTGCTGTCGCTCATTTGGCAAATGGCGGAAGATTGAGCGTCACCGGAGGAGCAGGCCCATGGACACCAACACGCCCCCGAACTCATTGCACGCGCGGGACATCGCGTCGCTCGTGCACCAGCAGACCAACCTCGACCACCACGCCCGCGACGGCGCCATCCTGATTGAGCGCGGCGAGGGCTGCCGGGTATGGGACACCGAAGGGCGCGAGTACATCGAGGCGATGGCCGGCCTGTGGTGCGCGAGCCTCGGGTTCAGCGAGCGTCGCCTGGCCGACGCGGCGCACCGGCAGATGCTGCAACTGCCGTACTACCACACGTTTTTCCAAAAGGGCCACACCCCGGCCGTCGAGTTGGCGGAGAAGCTGTTGTCCGTGGCGCCGCCCGGCATGGCGCGGGTGCTGTTCCAGTGCAGCGGGTCGGAGGCGAACGACGCCGCCATCAAGTTGGCCTGGCTATACTGGGGCATGCAGGGCCAGCCCGGCCGCACCAAGATGATCGGCCGGGTGCGCGGCTACCACGGCAACACCGTCGCAAGCGTCAGCCTATCCGGCCAACCGCACATGCACGTGGGGTTCAACCTGCCATTGCCCGGCTTTGTGCACGCTGACAACCCGAACTTCTACCAGTTTGGACAGGACGGCGAGACCGAGGAGGCGTTCAGCCAGCGCATGGCGGACAACTTGGAGGCGTTGATCCAGGCCGAGGGCCCGGACACCATCGCCGCGTTCTTCGCCGAGCCTGTGCAGGGCGGCGGCGGCGCCATCACCCCGCCGCGCGGCTATTTCGCGGCCATCCAGGCGGTGTTGCGCCGGCACGACATCCTGTTCATCGCCGACGAGGTCATCTGCGGCTTCGGGCGCACGGGCAACATGTGGGGGTGCGACACCTACGGCCTGCAGCCCGACATGGTGAGCTGCGCAAAACAACTTTCGGCGGCGTACCAGCCGATTTCGGCGTTGATGGTGGGCGACCGGGTGCACGCCGCCATGCTGGAGGCGAGCCGCAAGCACGGCACGTTCGGCCACGGCTACACCTATGGCGGCCACCCCGTCGCCTGCGCCGTGGCGCTTGAGACGCTGCGCATCTATGAGGAGCGCGACATCGTTGGCCATGTCCGCACCGTGTCACCGGCATTCCTGGACGGCCTTACAGCATTCGCGGGCCATCCGCTGGTGGGCGACGTGCGCGGGGTGGGGCTGATTGCCGGCGTGGAGCTGGTGCAGGACAAGGCGACCCGGACCCCATTCCCAACAAGCGCCGGCGTGGGCCTGCGGGTGCAGGCTGGCTGCGAGGCGGCGGGGCTGATCGTGCGCGCCATCGGCGACCGCATCGCCTTCACGCCGCCGCTGATTATCGATGAGCCGGAGATCGCGGCGATGTGCGACCGGTTCGGCCAGGGTTTGGATGCGGCATGGGCAGGCTTGCGGGCTGAGCCGGGGTTGGCGGCGGAGTAAGCCGCGCCCGGATTTGCTGAACCCGCGGCCCGTATGTGCTAGGATAGCCCTATGAGCGTTGCGATGAGAATCCCGGCCCATATGACCGCCGACGAGTTCCTGACCTGGAACCCGGGCGATGGCCGGATGTGGCAGCTGGTGGAAGGCGAGCCGCAGGCCATGGCGCCCACGAACCGCACCCACGGCACGTTGCAGGGAACATTGGGCGGCCTGATCTGGAACCATCTTGAAGCCCAGGGGGGGCCGTGCGTGCTGGTGGTTACCCCGGGCGTGATCCCGCGCGTGCTGGCCGCCTCCAATGTGCGCATCCCGGACCTGGCGGTGACCTGTTCCGATTACGAAACCGAGCAGCCCGCGCTTGCCGACCCGGTGCTGATCATCGAGATCCTGTCGCCTAGCAACCAGGCCGAGACCTGGTCCAATGTCTGGACCTACACCACCATCCCGAGCGTTCAGGAAATCCTGGTGCTGCGCAGCGCGTCTATCGGCGCTGACGTGCTGCGCCGCCGGGCCGACGGTAGCTGGCCGCCGGAGCCGGACAGCGTCACCGATGGCGACCTGGCGTTGGACAGCATCGGCTTCCGCACGCCGCTGGCTGGCCTATACCGGGCCACCCGGCTGCGCCAGCCAATCAGTTAGGCGGCGCTTACCGGCCCTTGCCGCTTTGGCTAGCCCGGACGAGGTGCGGGCCAAGCCTGCCGGTCCCGGCCAGCGCCAGCATCCGGAAATCACTGACCAGTGACCACAGCGGATGGCCGAACGTCTCCGGCCGGTTGCCTTCCAGGAACAAATGGGCTCCCCATGCAGCGCCGTATCCAATGACCGGCGCAGCGACCAGCCAGCGCCAATCGGCAGTGGCCACGCCCATCGCCAGCGCTGAAAGCGCCAGCACACTGCCGCAATAATGCACCAGCCGTGTCGCAGGCCGGGCATGGGCACGGAGGTAACGCAGCCAGAACTCGCCATAAGTCACCGGGCGATGCTAGACCCGCTGGGGGAGTGGGCGCCACCTGTAAAACTTCCTATCAGTTTCAAAGCCGGTAGAACACGGCCGCGGTCCCGCCAAAAATCAAACCCCGGTCCCGCGCAGGGGCCATGGCGTTCGCCAGGTCGCGCCATCCCGCATAGGTGCCGGCCAGGTTCAGCACCGGCCAGTCGCTGCCCCACATCACCCGCTCGGGTCCGAAACAGCCGATGACGTGGTCTGCATACCGGCGGATGTCGTCCAGGGTCCAATCCGCGGCCGCCTCGGTCAGCAGGCCGGACAGCTTGCAGAACGCCGGGGTTTCCCTCGCCAGCCGGGCGATGCTCGTGGTCCAGGGCACGTATGCCCCGGCCCGGATGTCCGGCTTGCCCGCGTGGTCGATCACGACGCTGAGTTCCGGGACGCGGTGCATGACGGTCAGCAGGGCGTCCAGGTGCTGCGGCCGCACCAGCGCGTCCAGGCTGAGCCGCGCCGACGCCATCGCCCGCAACGCCGGCCGCACGTCGTCGCGCAAAATCCACCCGGGGTCGGCCAGGTCATGCAGCATGGGGCGCAACCCCTTCAGCAGCGGGTCCGCCGCGAGCCGGGCCACCTGGTCCGGAGCGGACGCCGCCGCCAGGTCCGACCACCCGACCACGCCGGCCACCAAACCGTCCGACGCGCGTGCCGTTTGCAGCATGAACGCCGTTTCGGCCTCGGTCGGCGCCGCTTGGACCAGGATCGTGGCGGTGATATCGCCCAGCAACGGGCGCAGGTCATCCAGCGTGTAGTCGCGGTGGATCGGCAAGTCGGGCGTGAGCCAGCCGTAGTCGCCGCGGTCCAGCCGCCAGACGTGGTGGTGAGCGTCGACCCGTATCAGGCTGGCACCGGCGCATGTGCCGGGATCAGGCCAAGGCCGCGCAGCTCCGCCCACAAATCCGGCGGCGTTGCCGTCATCAGGGCCGCATTCTGGCTGACTTCCGCGGCCGTCCGCCCGCCCGGGATCACTGCGGCGACAACCGGGTGGGCCACGCAGAACTGCAGGGCGGCCGTCCGCAGGTCCACGCCGTGTCGCTGGCATACCGCGGCCAGTTGGTCCCGCCGCGCGATCAGGCCAGCGGGCGCGGGCTCGTAGTTGTAAGTGCTGCCGCCCGCCAGCAGGCCGGAGTTGTAGGGGCCTCCCACCACCACCGATACGCCGCGCGCCTCGCACTGCGGCAGCAGCGTGTCGAGCGCCCCGGTGTCCAACAGGGTATACCGCCCGGCCAGCAGGAAAACGTCAGGGTCGGCGGCCTCCAGCGCGCGCAGGCAGGGTTCAACCAGGTTGACGCCCAATCCCCACGCCCGGATTACTCCCTCGTCCCGCAACTGGGTGAGCGCCGGGGCAGCGCCCGCTATGGCCGCGTTGAAATGCTCGGTCCAAGCCGGACCGTGCGTGTCGGCGCCGATGTCGTGGATGTAAACAATATTGATGCGCGCCAGGCCGAGGCGCTGGAGGCTGTCCTCGATTGACCGCGGCGCGCCGTCGGCCGAGTAGTCAAAGCGCGGCTCGAACGGCAGCCCGTCCATGAAATTGAGGCGTTCGCGCGCCGGCGTGCCGGCCGGCGCAAGCATCCGGCCGACTTTGGTCGAGAGCATGAACTCGTCGCGCGGCCGGCACCGCAACGCCGCGCCGAACCGGTGTTCAGACAGCCCGAACCCGTAGAACGGCGCGGTGTCGAAGTGCCTCACCCCAGTTTGCCAAGCGGCCTCGAGCGCCGCGCGGGCATCCTCGTCCGACACCGGTTGGAACAGGTTCCCCAGCGGCGCTCCCCCGCAGCCGAGCGGACCCGGAGGGCGGTAACGGCGCATCGGGCGCTACTTGGCGGGCAGGAACTGCGCCGCGTTCGCCTTCGTCACCACGTCCAGGCCAACATAGGTCACGGGCGGGACCGGCTTGCCCTGGCGCAACGCCAGCAGCAGGTCCATGGCCTTGGCGCCCATCTCGGCCGGCCGTTGCCCCACCAGCGCCTGCGCGTAGCCGTCCCGCAGCAGCTCCACCTCGATGGGCAGGTTGTCCGGCATCACCAAAGCAAGGTTGCCGCTGTCATAGGCCTTGCGATTGGCGTTGACGAAACCCTTGTAGGCCTCCGGCGCGAACAGCGCCCAGCCGCCGACCGGCGCCACCGCGCGCGCCTCGGGGTTGGCCTGCATCTGGTCCGCGAGCTGCTGGTTGGCCAGCGCCGCGTCATCGTTGCAGAACGACGGCGAGCCCGGCGCCAGCTTCCACCCGGCACCCTGCAGCGCCTCGTTCAGCCCAGCCAGGCGCTCGTTCAGGTTGGCCGCCGCCGGGCCGCCGGACTGGCTGATGTACAGGCCCGGCTTCGGCTGCACCTTGATGATCTGGCGTCCAAGCTCGCGGCCCATCTCCATGTTGTTGGTGCCGACATACGCCTGACGCGCGCTGCTGGGGCTGTCGGCGTCGAAGGTGATGACCGCGAGTCCGGCGTCCCGTGCCTGCTTGATGACGCCCACGACGCTGTCCGCGTCGGCCGCCGCGATGGCCAGGCCGTGCACGCCTTGGGTAATCAGGTCCTGGATGATCTGCACCTGGGTCGCGGGTTCGTGCTCCGCAGGGCCGCGATAGACGCACTCGACGCCAATTTCCTTGGCGCGCTGCATGCAGCCGTCACGGGACAGGTCGAAATACGGGTTGTTCATGCCCTTCGGCACAATGGCGAAGCGCATGGTCTGCGCGTGCGCCGAGCCGCCGAGCAGCGCAGCGACGGCCGTGAGGGCGAGCAGGATAGGGCGCATGACGTTTCCTCTGGGTTGGATTTTTGGCGCCAATCAGCCCGCCCGGGTCCGCAGGCGGTCCACCAGTACGGCGAGAATGATAATGAGGCCGATCAGCGCGTCCTGCCAATAGGCATCGACCCGGCCGAGCACCAGGCCGTTGCGGATCACCTCGATCAGCGCGCTGCCCACCACGGCGCCAAGCGGCCCGCCAGCGCCGCCCGCAAGGTTCGCGCCGCCGATGACCGAGGCCGCGATCACCCGAAGCTCGTAGCCGTTGGCGAGGTTGGCGGGCGCCGAACCCAGCCACCCCGCCAACAGGATGCCAGCCAGGCCCGCCGAAAGGCTGCACAGCACGTAGGCGCTGATTTTCACCCGGGCGACCCGCACGCCGGTCCGCGTGGCGGCCATCTCGTTGCCGCCGACCGCATAGAGGTGCCGCCCCCAACGGGTATGGCGCAGCACGATCCCGAGCGCCACCGCAAGGCCCAACATATACAGCGTGGGCGCCGGCAGCCCGCCGATCCGGCCATTGGTCAGCGCCAGGAAGTCCGCCACGTAAGGCCCGCTCGGCCCCTGGCCGCGCCCCTGGGTGATGACGTAGGTGAGGCCCCGGCAGATCGACAGCATACCGAGCGTGGTGACGAACGGCGACAGGCCGATCCGCGCCACCAGCAAGCCATTCACCAGGCCGATGGCCGCGGCCAGCAGCAGCCCCAGCACGATGGGCAGCACGAGTTGCGCGTACGGCACGGCCGCCAGCGGCGTGGTGCCCAGCCAGCGCATCAGCAGCATGCACGAGACCGCCACCAACGCCGTCACCGACCCGACCGACAAATCGATCCCGCCGGTTATGATGACGCAGGTCATGCCCAGCGAAATGAGCGCGACGTAGCTAAAGTTGCGGGCGATGTTCTGCAGGTTGCCCGGCGACAGGAAGTTGCCGGCCAAGGTCGCCACCAGCGCGGTGATGAGGATAAGCGACAGCGTGGCGTATGCCGTCTGCCCGGCAAAGAAGCCGCTGCGATACCAGGGCGCCGTACCGATGTTCTCGAACCCGGCCACCTTGCCCGACATGCGCTATGCCGCCTCCAACGCGCCGGTGATGAGGCTCGTGACCTCCTCTGGCGACGACGACGCCACCAGCTTGTCCGCGACCTTGCGGCCCCGGCGCAGCACCGCCACCCGGTCGCACACCGCGAACACGTCCGGCATCCGGTGGCTGATGAGCACGACCGCGGTGCCGCTGTCGCGCAGCCGGCGGATCAGGTCCAGCACTTCGGCCACCTGCCGTACCGAGATGGCGGCGGTCGGCTCGTCCATCAGCACCAACTTGCAACGGGCGAGCCGGGTGCGGGCGATGGCGACCGCTTGGCGCTGGCCGCCGCTCATGCTGCGCACCAGGTCCCCGGCGCGGGTCTCGCTTTTCAGCTCCTGGAACAACTCGGCGGCGCGGCGGTTCATGCCGGCGTGGTCCAGCACGCGGAACGGGCCGAGGCTCCGGGTAAGCTCACGGCCCAGGAACACGTTGGCCGCCGCGGTGAGGTTCTCGGCGATGGCGAGGTCCTGGTACAGCACCTCGATCCCGGCTGCGCGCGCAGCGGCCGGGCCATCGAAGCGGACCAGGACGCCGTCCAGCCGGATATCGCCCTCGGTGGGCGGGAAGTTGCCGGCGATGATTTTGGTGAGGGTGCTTTTGCCGGCGCCGTTGTCACCCATCAGCCCCAGCGTCTCGCCAGGCCGGATCATGAGGTCCACGCCGTCCAGCGCCCGCACCGCGCCGAACGAGCAGGCGATGCCATTCAGTTGCAGCAGCGGCACATTGGCCGGCACGGGTTGCACGACTTTCCTCCAGGCGCCGGGCCTGCGCCGGACATCCGCGTGAAGCCTGCCGTGGGTGGGAAGCGAAGTCTAGCCCCAGCCGCCCGCAGTTGGACTACACTGGCGTATCGGGCCGTGGTGGCAGGAAGGGAGCGCTTATGGAGCCTGAGGTGACCCAACTCGCCCGGCAACTGCTGGACAACGGGCTGGCCGGCCTTTCCGAGCGCGAACAGCGCATCATCCTGCGTGTCGCCAAGCGGCGGCATGTGAGCCGGGACATGAACAGCGTTCTCGAACAACAGCAGACGTTCGGCGAGCGGCTGGCGGACCGGGTGGCGCAATTCGGCGGCTCATGGACCTTCATCACGGTGTTCATGGGTATGCTCGTGGCGTGGGTCGTCGTGAACACCGTGGTCCTGACGCGCTTTGGCGGCGCTTTTGATCCCTACCCCTACATCTTCCTTAACCTTATCCTGTCGATGGTCGCGGCGTTGCAAGCGCCGGTAATCCTCATGTCCCAGAACCGGCAAGCCGCGCGGGACAGGTTGGCCGCCAGCCTGGACTACGAGGTCAACCTCAAGGCGGAGATGGAAATCATGGCCCTGCACGAGAAGCTTGACCGCATCCGCGTCGAGCATCTTGATGCGGCGCTCCGGGCGCTGGCGCAGCAAGTCGAGGAGCTGAACGCGTCGGTGCGTTCGACGGCCGTCCGTCCTAGCTGAGCGGCCCACGCCCAAGCTCGCGCCGTATCTTGACAGCCATTGACATCGCGGCGGCTAATCGCGGCCGCAAAAGCAGCGCCAGCAAGCGCGTCGGCTGGCGAAGGCCGGTCCGGGACGGAGGGAGCTATGGAACGATCTTGGCATCTTGGCGCAGCCCTGCGCGCCATGCCGGCGACGGCCTGATGCGCACCATCAAAGGCCCGGCCGTGTTCCTGGCCCAATTCGCGGGCGACGCCGCCCCGTATGACAGCCTGGCCTCCCTCGGGCGCTGGGCGGCCGGCCATGGCTACAAGGGCGTCCAAATCCCAAGCTGGGACGCGCGGCTGTTCGACCTGGCGCGGGCGGCCGAAAGCACGGCGTACTGCGACGAGGTGAAGGGCACCCTGCACGAGGCCGAGGTCGAGCTGACCGAGCTTTCCACCCACCTGCAAGGCCAGCTCGTGGCGGTCCACCCTGCCTATGACCTGGCCTTCGACGGGTTCGCCGCTCCGGAGGTGCGCGGCAACCCGGCCGCTCGGCAGGCCTGGGCCGTGCAGCAGTTGGGTCTTGCGGCCAAGGCGTCGCGCAACCTCGGCCTCACCGCCCACGCCACGTTCTCCGGCGCGCTCGCCTGGCCTTTCCTGTACCCGTGGCCGCAACGCCCCGCCGGCCTGGTCGAGGCCGCGTTCGACGAGTTGGCCCGGCGCTGGCGGCCGATCCTCGACGCGTTCGACGCGGCGGGCGTGGACCTCTGTTACGAAATCCACCCCGGCGAGGACCTGCATGATGGCGTGACCTTCGAGATGTTCTTGGAGCGCGTCGGCAACCACCCGCGCTGCACCCTGCTGTACGACCCCAGCCACTTCGTGCTGCAGCAGCTCGACTACCTCGAGTACATCGATTTTTACCACGACCGCATCCGCATGTTCCACGTGAAGGACGCCGAGTTCAACCCGACCGGGCGTCAGGGCGTGTACTCCGGCTTCCAGCCCTGGGTGCAGCGCGCCGGGCGGTTCCGCTCGTTGGGCGACGGCCAGGTGGACTTCGGCGCAGTGTTCTCCAAGCTCAGTCAATATGGCTTCGACGGCTGGGCGGTGCTGGAATGGGAGTGCTGCATCAAGGACAGCGAGCAGGGCGCGGCCGAGGGCGCGCCGTTCATCGCCAAACACATCATCCAAGTGGCGTCGCGCGCGTTCGACGACTTCGCCGCGAGCGGGGTGAATGAAGCCGCTAACCGCAAGCTGCTGGGGATCGCCTGACGATGGACCGCGCGCCGGACCGGCGCCTGCGCCTCGGCATGGTGGGAGGCGGGCAGGGGGCGTTCATCGGCGCGGTGCACCGCATCGCCGCCCGGCTGGACGACCGTTACGAGCTGGTGGCCGGCGCGCTGTCGTCCGACCCAGCCCGCGCGCAGGCCAGCGCGGCGGCGTTGCACATCGCGCCGGACCGCGCCTATGTGGACTACGCCGTCATGGCGGAGCGGGAAGCCGCACGGCCGGACCGCATCGACGTGGTGGCCATCGTCACGCCGAACTACCTGCACCACGGCCCAGCCCGCGCCTTCGCCGAACGCGGCATCCACGTACTGTGTGACAAGCCGTTGACCCACCGCCTGGAGGACGCGCTGGACCTCGCAAGCGTGGTGGACGCCAGCGGGATCGTGTTCGGCCTGGCCCACGTTTACACCGGCTATCCCATGGTCCGCCAAGCCCGCGCGATGGTCGCGGCCGGGGAGCTGGGCGCGGTCCGCGTCATCCAGGTCGAGTACCCGCAGGAGTGGCTGACGACGCGGCTTGAGGACACCGGGCAGAAACAGGCGTCCTGGCGCACCGATCCGGCGCGCAGCGGCGCGGCCGGATGCACCGGGGACATCGGCACCCACGCCTTCCATTTGGCCGAGTTCGTCACAGGCCTGCGTTGCACCAGCCTGGCCGCGGAGCTGTCGCGGTTCGTGCCGGGCCGGGCTTTGGACGACAACGCGCACATGCTGCTGCGCTTCGACGGCGGCGCGCGGGGCATGTTATGGGCATCGCAAGTGGCGCCGGGCCACGAGAACGGGCTGCGGCTGCGGGTGTTCGGCGCCGATGGCGGGCTGGAGTGGGCGCAGGAGCAGCCGAACGCGCTGCAGCACACGCCGTTCGGCCAGCCGCCGCGGCTGATCCGCCGCGCAGGCGCTGGAGCAGGGGCGGACGCCGCGCACGCCAGCCGCATCCCGTCCGGCCATCCGGAGGGCTACCTGGAGGCGTTCGCCCAGCTCTATTGCGACTTCGCCGAACAGGTCACCGCACGGCTCATGGGCCGCGACCCGGACCCAGCGAGCCTGTTGGTGCCCGGCATCGCCGACGGGGTGCGCGGGATGCGCTTCATCACCGCCGTGGTCGAGAGCAGCCGCAACGACGCTGCCTGGACCGCCATCCCAGCCTAATCCCGCTGCCCCTTATTTAGCGCGCATTCCGACATATTTTCGTCGGGAACCGCGTGCACGCTCATAGCGCTATGGTCACGCGGGAGGTTTGTAGGCAACGGATGCAGGCCACTCAGCAGCATGTGCGCCAACACTCCGGCCGGGCGGTGTTTCAGCCCTCGGTTTCGGTGGACGACATCGTGGTGCATCCGGGCTGGGCGGCGGCGTGGCATGCGGTGCTGGACGCGCTGAGCCGGCCTGGGCTGATCGCGGTGCTTGGCCCCTCTGGCGCCGGCAAGACGCTGTTCCTGCAGGCGCTCACGCGCGCGCTGCGCCAGGCCGGGTGGGACGCGCTGCTGCTGCAGCACGGCGCAGGCGAGGGGGCGGGCAACCCGCAGATCGTGCTGATCGACCAGGCCGACCGGCTGCCGGGCGCGGTGCTGGACGTGCTGGCGCGCCAGGCGCGGCCCTGCGTGCTGGCCGGGCCGCCTGCCTTGCTGGAGCGGTTCTCCGAGCTGCCGGCGGGCCTCAGCATCGTGACGCTCGGGCCGTTGGCGCCGTCCGACGTGGGACCGTTCCTGGCGGCGCAGTTGGCGCAGTCGGGCCAGCCGGCGGACCTGCTGCACCCTGATGCGGTGGCGGCGCTGGCGCGGCACGCGGCCGGGTCGGCGCGGGCGGTGCAGACGCTGGCGGGCTTGGCGGTGTTCCTGGCCCGGCTGGAGGACGCGCCGCAGGTGAGTGCCGCGCACGTGGCCGAGGCGGCCGAGGTGCAGAGCGGCACCACGCTGCGCCACGAGGACCTGGACGAGGATGCACCGGTTGCCCTGGGCAGCCCTGAAATCGCGCTGCCCCCTCCAGACCCGGCCCAGCGCGCTCCTGCAGCAGCGCGCCCGTGGCGACAAATTGTTATGACGGCGGTCGCGGTCCTATGCTGTGCAGCAGCGGCTGGTGTCGTGGCTATGGCGATGCTGGGCCAACCAGGCGCGGCCCCAGCGGCGCAGGCCGTCGTGGCGCCAAGCCCGGCAACGGACGTGGTTTTGCCGCAAGTGGAGGACCGGACAACCCAGGCCGCTTCCACTCCTGGCGGCTTGCCCGAACCGGCTCCGGCCTCGCCGGTTCCCCCTTTGGCAAGCCAGCCTGAGAAGGCGTACCCGGCCCCGCCGGCTCCGCAACGGCCGGCGCGGACCCGGGCTGAGCGGCCGAGGCTGGTGCAGGAGTCGCAGGTCAATCTCCGGCGCTGCCGCAACATCGTGGCGATGCTCCAGGTGGGGGAGGCCGTGACTGACGCCGAGCGAAAATTCCTGAGTGACGGTTGCAGGGCGCAGTAGCTCGCCAGCCACCCCCTCCGTGGGCTAGACCATGCGTCCGCGGCCTGTAACGCCTCTGACCGTCTTGGGCCGGCATCGCGCCGGCCGCTGCAATGGAGCTGGACCATGAAAGCCAACAGCGTTCTCGACACCATCGGCCGCACGCCGCACATCCGCGTCAGCCGCCTGTTCCCCGACGCGAACGTCTGGATCAAGTCGGAGCGCGCCAACCCCGCCGGCTCCATCAAGGACCGCATCGCGCTGGCAATGGTCGAGGCCGCCGAAGCCAGCGGCCAGCTTAAGCCCGGCGGCACCATCATCGAGCCGACCTCCGGCAACACCGGCATCGGCCTCGCCATGGTCGCCGCGGTGAAGGGCTACAAGCTGGTGCTGGTCATGCCGGAGAGCATGTCGGTCGAACGCCGTCGGTTGATGCAGGCGTACGGCGCGACGTTCGACCTAACTCCGCGCGAGGGCGGCATGAAGGCGGCAATCGCGCGCGCGCACGAGCTTGCGGCAGAAAGCCCCGGCGCATGGATTCCGCAACAGTTCGAGAACCCGGCCAACATCGACGTCCACGTCCGCACCACGGCAGAGGAAATTCTGGCGGACTTCCCGGACGGGATCGACGTCATGATAACCGGCGTGGGCACCGGCGGCCACATCACCGCCTGCGCCGAGGTGCTGAAGCGGCACTGGCCCAAGCTGCAAGCGTTCGCGGTGGAGCCGGCGCTGTCGCCGGTCATTTCAGGCGGGGCGCCCGGTCCGCACCCCATCCAGGGCATCGGCGCCGGGTTCGTGCCCATGAACCTGCACACATCCGTGCTGGACGGCGTAATCCAGGTCGAGGCGGAGGAGGCGCGCGAGTTCGCCCGCCGCTCGGCCCGGCAGGAGGGGCTGCTGGTCGGCATCTCCTCGGGCGGCACGCTGGCGGCAATCTCGAAGAAACTGCCGGAGCTGCCGCAGGGCGTGACGGTGCTGGGCTTCAACTACGACACCGGCGAGCGCTACCTGTCGGTGCCGGACTTCCTGCCGGCCTGACCCGGCATCAGGCGTCGATCATGTCGCGAACCCGGGCGGCAAGCGCATCAAGCCTGAACGGCTTGGTCATGACCTGCATGCCTGGGTCGAGCTGGCCGTTGCCCACCGCCACGCCGTCCGCGTAGCCCGTTACGAACAGCACCTTGAGGCCGGGACGCCGTTGCCGCGCGGCGTCCGCGAGCTGCCGCCCATTCATTCCCCCGGGCAGGCCGACATCGGTCACCAGCAGGTCGATGCGCGCGTCGGACTCCATGATGTCCAGCCCAGCGCGGCCGTCGATGGCCTCCAGTGCCGTATGGCCCTGGTCCGTCAGCAGGTCGACGATAATCATCCGAACGGCCGGTTCGTCCTCGACCACCAGGACGACGGAGCTGTCGTAGGCCGGTTCCAGAAGCTGCATCCCATGCTGCGGCTCGGCCTCCACCGTCCCAGAATGCCGGGGCAGGTAGATCGTGACCGCCGTGCCCTGTCCCTCCGTGCTGCGAAGGACCACGCGCCCTCCCGACTGCTGCACGAAGCCATAGATCATGGACAGGCCAAGCCCGGTGCCATGGCCGAGCGGCTTGGTCGTGAAGAAGGGATCGAACGCCCGCGCGGCGACGCTGGGCGCCATGCCCACGCCGGCGTCGGTGACGGACAGGGCCACGTGCTCCCCCGGCGGCGCCTCGCTTGCCGCCCCATGTGGGCCGCCGCGGCCGGAGCCGAAGGTTTCAATGAGCACGCGCCCGCCGCCGGGCATGCTGTCGCGCGCGTTCAGGACCAGGTTGAGCAGCGCGTTCTCGAGCTGGTTGCGGTCGCAGAAAACCGGCCATATCGTCGGCTGGAACCTGGTTTCGAGATCGATGGCGGGACCTAGCGTCTGGCGCAACAGGTCTTCCATGCCGGACACCAGCTCGTTCACCGCAATCGGCTTTGGATCGAGCGTTTGCCGGCGCGAGAAGGCCAGGAGCCGCTGCGTCAGGGCCGTCGCACGGTTGGCCGATACCAGCCCAGCGTCGATATAGCGCCCGAAATCCGCGGTGCGCCCTTGCGCGGCACGGAGGCGCAGTTGCTCCAGGCTGCCGGAGATGCCAGCCAGCAGGTTGTTGAAGTCGTGCGCCAACCCTCCGGTCAACTGGCCGACCGCGTCCATCTTATGCGACTGGCGCAGCGCCTCCTCGACCTGTTCGCGCCCGGCCGCCTCGGTCCGGAGCTTCTCGTTGGCCTCGACCAGCTCGCTGGTGCGCGCCGCCACCCGCGCCTCCAGCGCCTCGTTCAACCGGAGCAACGCCTCCTGGGCCATCCTACGGTCGGTGACGTCGGCGAGGATGCCCAGCAGGTGGGTGGGCGGAGCGTTGCCCCGGGTGCCGGCGGGCCGGCCCTGGCTCTCGATCCAACGGACCTCGCCGTCGCTCGCACGGCGGATGCGGCATTCGAAGCGCCACTTCGTCCCGTTCTCCACCGCGTGGCGGAACGTGCTGCCGACATGCTCGCGGTCCTCCTGCAACACGTGCTCCAGCAGGATGTCATAGGTCCAGACGGGCGGTGGACCCGTGTAGCCGAAAATCTGGTCATAGCGTTGGTTGCGGGTTGCACTTCCGCTGGCCAGGTCAAGCTCCCAGCTTCCCAGCTCGCCGCTTTCCAAGGCAAACTGTAGCCGGTCCTCCCCGGCGCGCCCCTGTTCCATGGTGCGCAGGCGGGACACGGCCGCGGCCAGCAGGTTGGCGTAGCCGCGCAGGAAGTTGGTGTCGTCGTCGTTGAACTGGCGCGGCTCGCGGCTATCGATCTGCAGGATGCCGAACGGCTGCTGGTCCAGGCCGCCGATGATGACGACGTTGGCCACCGCCTTGACGCCGTTCTCGGTCAGGAACGCGGGGTACTTGAACCGCGTCTCATGCTCGATGTCGGGAGAGATCATCGGCTCGCCCGTTTTCAACGCGTGGCCTTCGGAGCTGTCGCTGGTGGCCTTGAGCGTCACCTCGCCGACCACCCCGGGCTTCCAGCCGACGCCGGCGCGCACCAGCAGGGTCTCGCCGTCCGCCTGCAGCTCCATGACCTTGGCGAGGTCGGTGCCCAAGGCCTGGCCCACCAATCGGCAGGCCTCCGTCAGTATCTCGTCGAGGTCGTCGCACTGCAGCGCAAGCTCTCCGAACTTGGCCATGGCGGTTTGCTGCCGCAACTGCTCCAGGTGCTTGCCCGCGATCGGGGTGTTCATAGATGGCGCTCTGCATCATGCCGCATGGCGGGCCTCATTGGGTGGCCCTCGCTCATGATCGGACGAGGGGCCGCAGAAGAGGCTTTCAGGCAACCGGACCGGGCCTACCGGCGCCTGCGGCCTGTCAGGAGCTTCCGCAAGCCCAGAACGTACAGTTCGGAGGCGCAACTTACAACTCGGTTGAAAAGTAACCTAACAAATCGTCCTGGTGGCTAACCGACGCAACGATGCGGCGGCCTACGAACCTTAGCCTCCCGCCTTGGCGTAGAGCTTTTGCGCCCCGATGCGCAAAAACATGGTGTGATCCCCTGTCAGCGACGTCGCCCTTTCCCAGGCGCCGCGCGGATCGTTGCATGGGGTGCAGCCATATGGCCAATATAGCTTGTTCCTGGCTGATAGGCGTCGCTTACGACGGGTCGCCTCTCCGGGCTGTCGTTGCGTGACCTGGAGTATGTCGTCGCGGTCGCCCGGCGCCTGCATTTCGGCCGCGTCGCAGCCATCCGCGCCGGACGCTGATCGCGGCGTTGGCCAGGCTGTTCCGCACGCTCGACTTGCCCTTGTAGGCGGGCCGTGCTGAACGCCGCGCCACGGCTGGTCGGCGTCGATTTCGGCACGACCAACTCGGTCATCGCCACCCTGGCGCCGGACGGGTCGGTGCTCACCGCCCGCTTCGCCGTGGGAGCGGCCGAGCTGGACGTGTTCCGCACCGTGCTGTGCTTCTGGCAACAGGCCGCGGGCAGGGGGCTCTGCCACGCCGCCGGGCCACATGCGGTCGAGGCCTACCTGGACGATCCGGAAGACGCCCGGCTCATCATGTCCATGAAGACCTACCTGGCCCAGCGCAGCTTCACCCAAACCCAGGTCT